>NZ_AGAF01000064.1 GCF_000224515.1 Desulfosporosinus sp. OT
GTACACGCTGCAGATAACCCTTCAGCCTTAACAACTTCTCGAATAAGATTTGATTCCCAACATTCGGCCCCGCACATTGGGCAGGTAACGAGATTCCAGTCTGGTCTATTACCGGCATCCGGGATATTACTCTTTAATGGCATACATACAATGCCTCCGTCACCAGGTTTATGTGGTGTGATCTTTACGTTCATAGGATTACCTCAATACCATCAGGCACTTCCCAGTTCCAAAAGCCTTGTAATCCTTTGGCCAAAATAGGTATTTTGAAATGCTTTACGTCCTCAAATAACCATGCATACCGACCCAAGGTATAGTCGCCTAAAAGCCGCTCCGTTGGATCTAAAGTTTCTAGGAATTCCTCATCAATCCGTTTGCAATCCTTGAGATTCCCTGCTCCTAATACGTAACCTGTTGGGAGTTTGTCCAGTGTGTAAGGATATACGAGATTGCTTATTGCTTCGATGGATCTTGGGTCGATTAGGCTTCTTACCTCTTTGAATGGCTTTTTCGCGGAATGTATCGCAACTGGTCCCCGGACATTTGTTGGCCAGCTCCGTGTTTCATTTTTCTTATGGCCTTCCGCCATCAATGTCGCCCAAGGTTGCCATAGCGTTAATGCCCTCATTATCCTCATTGTCCATATCCTCCTGCCCTTTATACATTGGACTGATACCCTCTTCAAGCGTCTCACACATGCCGACTTCGTTAATCTCAATACGCTCCTCGTTAAGATTCTTCATGCAGTTATCTTCCCAGTAATTTATACAACGACTGTTCGTACACATCATGTTTATGGCCATAAATTAATCCTCCTTTGCGTATGGATCAAATTGGCAAGCGCTTGCCAATTTGAAATGCCACAGCATCCTTTCCACGCTGCTTGCGCCACTCTTCATCCTCCAGCATTGCATCCCTAATGTCTCCTTCGCCATAACCCGCTCTAGCGAACTCTGGATTGTTAACCAAATACTCTTTACACTTGAGGCAAAGATAATCAGCTCCGAAATCTCCATCGTTTACAAACGTGATATAGAAGCATGATGATCCGGTTGGTATTTTCGCCCTACATCCGAAGCACTTGTGATCCTTTTTGGTCTTTTTAACTTTACGCTCGTGATAGAAGTCTCCCACGCTTTATTCCTCCTACCGCTTCAAGTTCAGCCATTTTAGACGATTCCGCTCAACAGCTTGATTACGCTTCCATGTGCCGGTACACGATAGCTGTCCAGCTCGTCAAGTTTGAGGTACCTTCGACCGTACAGATCTTTCATGTCACGCCAGGCAGTCCATGGGATCCTGTAGAATCTTTGGAACCCGAAGGATACGACCACGAAAGCCATGGCTCCTAACTTGTGATGCTTTTCCAGTCCGTCAAGCTGTTTTTGTGTGAGTCTACTCCGCTCAATTTGGTCATGGTCTGTATGCTTTGCCTCAAAGACTATTGCCCGACCTCCCTTGAGCGTTCCCTTGTAATCTGGCTGAGCCGCTTTTTCAAAATGAGCGATGAACTTTCCTGGCTGTCTTGGTATTGACTTGAGCACCTTCATGGGCTCCGGTGTTTTTTCAATGTGGGCGAGGTTCTTCTCGTAGTAGTAATCGCAAGCCCCCGAGATCATGTCCTCAAAAAGATCTCCAATAACCTTTGACCTCATGCCTTGAAGTTGGCGTTTCGGATCCTTGCAGCGTTTAATAGCTTCGTATGCAGTAAGATCCTGGTATCCTGCGCTGGTCTCTACTCACTGGGCTCACCTCGCCTTTTCGTTAATTGAGCAAATTAGCTTGAGCGGCCATCCTGTACTTTCTTACCAGACACTCGAGCTTCTCTTTCGATCATTTCGCCCCACATCTCTTCTCTCTGCCTTGATGCAGCTGCTATGGAGTATATTCCGACAAAGAATACTGCCGTGAGAATTAATTCAAACGCAAGTTTCATTGTAAATTCCCCCTAACCTAGAACGGGATATCATCATCCAAATTAACTTCATGCCCATAATGCGTGCCATTGGACGTATGCGCCGGTGCTCCAGTTTGTCCATCCTTAGGGCTTAAAAAATGAACATCTTCAGCAACAACCTCTGTAACCCAACGTTTTTGACCGTCCTTATCGTTGTATGTCCTGATCTGGATCCGTCCGTCAACAGAGGCTAGCTTCCCTTTGGCCAGGTAATTAGCACAGAGTTCCGCAAGTTGTCTATAGACAACGCATGGAATAAAGTCTGTTTCCCTTTGTCCCTGAGCATTTTTAAATTTACGATCAACTGCTAGTGTGAAGTTTGATATGGCAATTCCATTTGGCGTATAACGTAACTCAGGGTCTTTGGTTAAGCGACCAACCAAAACGACTCGATTTAGCAATAAATTTCACCTCACAGATAAAATTTCTCGTACTTGCTCGAGGATGAGCGTTGACCGGGTGACTTATCTCCAGGATCCTTATTGCGTTTGTTATCTTTTTGGCTTTTACGTTCAGTCTCTCGAGCTTCGACTTGGGCCACTGTCAGAACACCAGCCTCTCGCCAGTCGGTTAAGACTCTGCGAAGATAGAACATGTTCCGTACATCTGCATCAAGACACCGCCTTAGGCCTTCGATCACTACCCCATCTGGATCAGGACTTCCTCGTGAAGAGAACTCATCGCACCATGCAAGAATTGAGTCAGACTCGCCCTTAGGGATCATTCGCCCCCAGTTTATTTCCGCCCAGTTTATTGCTCGGGTACCAATGTCCATGGAACGTACTTGCTTAGTTTCGGACACGATTTCGCTTGATTCGTTCGCGGTTTTAGGCGTTTCGAATACGTTCTCCTCGGATTCGTTCACGTTAAGCTCAATTTCCTCACGCGCGGTGATGTTGTTGTTAATATCTAAATCTTTATCTAGTTCTATATCTGTTGCGTTACCGTGCGTTACATGTAACGTTACATCTTGCGTTGGTAACGCATTACCATCGGGCAATTTCTTCTTAGCCCGATGTTTAGCAACACGTTCCGCTGTTTGTTTCTTGATCTTTTCCAGGCCCTCAACGTTCTGGTGCTTATCCCAGTTGGGGAGGAAAATACCCGCCTCATCTAAGTCCACCATGCCAAGTCTTTTGAATGTTTCCAGAGCTAACTTAATTATGGCTGGAGACTTCCTAAACTTGTGGACCAGCATCTCCTCCGTGTATGGAATCGTTGCAGTTAGATGAATGTATCCACCAGCGTTACACTTGCCAGCCAGAGCCAAGAGCCTAATCCATATCACTAGAATTGCGTCGGACTCAGGCAGACTGGTTATGAAATCTATCTTTTCGTCCTCAAACATGTCAGTACTTAGCTTGATCCACTTAACGTCTGCCATACCATCACCTCATTACCTTAAGGAGCTGCGATAAAGGCCAGGGTTAATCCCGTCTTTATTTATTGCTTCAAACGCTCTGACATTTTTCCGATTAGTTTTAATACGGCTTGCTTATATCGCTCTTGCTCTTCGATCTCTTCTATCTCGGCCAAGGAACTTAGTAGATCCCTAAATCCATCCACTAATGAGTCAAGATGAACTCTAAATCTCTCTTTTGGGGGAACGACAGGATTACTTTGCTGAGCTACTTTAGCTTCAAGTTCCTTCGTTCGTTCCCTGAGCTCATTGAGTTCTTTCTCGACTTCCTCAGGAATTTTTTCAACAACCGGTGCAGCAGTAACTTCGATCGGCTCCGTAAGCTGCCGCTCAAGCTCCTCAATTTTTTGTTGAGCTATAACGAGATCATTATCCGCTTTCACAAGTGACTCACTCAGCCGCTCAACTTCATCGTTATTCCCGGAAGCTTGGGCTTCTGCGAGTAGCTTTTTGGTCTCCTCGATAGACAATCCCAACCGGTTAATCTCTTTCTTCGATTTCTCCTTTTCTTTTTTGAGATCATCCTGAAGTTGAGCGGCTATAGCTTCAGCAGCCTGCTTATCTGATTCCGCTTGCTCCTTTTCCTCGAGTAATCGCTGGGCTTCTTGAGTTTTTTCTTCAGCCAGGAGTTTGGACTTATCGGCAATTCGTTTGGTCCCTTCCCAGCCATCCTCGAGCTCTTTTACCTTTGTTTCAAGCTCTTTTGCCTTGTTCTCAAGCTCCTTCTTTCCCTTGATGGCTTCCTGAAGCTCTCGGGTGGTCATACTGTCAATATCGTTCTTTTCGATAAACTCTTCCCTTTCTTCCATGGGGATGCCCATCAGCAAAACAGCCTGGGTGTAACTCAAATTGGCAAGCGCTTGCGATTTTGCATTGTCGCAAAAAATAACCATCTGGCTTGATCCGTACTGTTCGAATATTCCTATGAGGTTACTAGCTGTTCTCTGGGAATAATTGAACGATTTCTTAAGCCAATTACCCCACTCTCCATGACCAATCATGATCTTGGCCTCCGCTAGTCGGCGTCCTATCTCGATACTGTTGAGCAGGAATATTTTTCGGAGATTTTCCGTGATGCTGTTAATTTCTAAAGCAATTACTTCAGGTGTCCGTTCTACTGACGTATTTTTATCAATCATCGCAACTTCATTCATGCTCTTTACTCCTTTCAATTATGCCGGTACAGTCACAAGTCCCGTTTTGGTAAGTTTCTCTTTACCTGGCACATTAATATCCGATGTCTTAATCTCGAGATTAGCCTCCTTGGCCCAAGCAATAACAGCACTGTTCAACTTGTTGTCAAGCGACACAGCCTTATTTCTGTTAGTCTTAGCCTGAACCAGTTCGTTTCCCTTAATCTCCAAGCAAACGGCCAATTTCCCTTTATCATCAGCCACTAAAACAATCCATTTCGAGTTATCCTTCATGGCTTTCCCATAGGAGGCCACACAGTTATTTAGTTCGTGTCCAGCAATGAGCAGTTCCATTGATTCCTTTGGCATGAAGAATCTAAGGCGTTCAGTTTGCATAGATAGCCTTTTGATAACATGTTCTGGAACATCGAATTTCAGATTCATATGGGTTTGCTTTTTGTGCCTTAAAGACATCCAATCGTGGAGGTCCCTCAATCTTATTGACTCAGATCTCAAAGCCTTAAGATTCTCCTCATTGAGCTGCTGAAATAAGGTGACACAATCCCATACCTGTGTTTTCATATAGTCTTCTACCAAACGGCATATCCCGACTTCCCCATAAAGAGGTTTCATTTCGTTAAGGAACTGAAATAAATTGTCCTTAAGCGACCACCTAACGCGCCCATCGTCGCCTAACTCCTTCAGGCCTTCATACATCCTGATGGCATAATCGTAGTTCTCACAAAGATTAAATGCCTGGGACAATATATTTACATTAAATGGATCTTCCCTTAATGTTCGGCGTATCATTGGTCTATCAGGCAGTGATTGAGTTTTGATTATTGCAGTGATGAAGTCTATTTTTCGGCGGGTCAAGGAAATGACATGATCCATTAAATCAATGCTGTACGTCTCTTTGTTAACCTCATTGCTTAGCAACTTTAATTCCCAAAAATGTTGAATTTCTTTAGGGCTTTCACGATATTCGACTGGAAGATTAGACGCATCTGGACACGCTATTCGATACGCAATATTAAAAATAGGTAATAAGAACGCCCCATGATACCGCCCAGAGCTAATGAACATGGAAGATACTTTGTGCTTGAGATGCTTTTCAAGCTTGCGTTGTACGGTCTCTCGAAGGACCTTTAAAATATTGTTCAGATCCGATCTTTTTGCTAGGCTGCTCGAAGTGAAATAGCATAGAATACTTTCGAATATCTCCAACCTAAAGGGATTGCCAAGTTCAACTGGTCCCCATATTGAGGCTCTACGAATGCTAGAAAACGTGACCTTCTGCTTAGCGATATCGAATCGAAAAACTTCCTTGCAAAAACCTTTTCTCAGGTGTAAATAGTCTGTGAATATTACTGTCTCGCTGGAAACTTCGAAAGTGACCACCTTCTTATACTCTCTGACAGTAAGACGGATTTTATTGGGAACGTCCTGCTCTCTTTTGGCATAAACCACATTCTCATGATGTCGATGACCGCAGTACGGGCAAATGAAGTGACTTCCCCGCTCGTATAGACTTATACCGGGTACTTTTCCCCAAGCTGAACAAAAGGCTTGGTCGCATTCCTCACAGAAATATTGGAAATGATGCAATCCATTTTGGAGGTAACTTATATCTTCGGCATAGGCGGTAAACATTTGAGGTATCACTAATTCAGCTACTAACACATCAGTTCACCCCCTATAGCAAGTCTTCGAGCTTGATGTCAAAGTCAATGTCTGATTTTGGCTGTACGATCGGAGCGGGAGCAACTGGTCTTTGCATGTCTACTACGGTATCAATACCAAAATATTTCATCACGATAGCGAAACCTTCCTGAGGCGTAAACATTGCTGAATTGCCGACCTTCTTTTTTTCTGCAGCCTTACGTATTTCATCAAAGCTCTTGCTGATCGTTTTATCTGCGTTAAAGATCTTCTCTGCATCCTCAGGGTTTTTATCTAAATGATCTAATAGAAATCCTCCCACAACCTGGATATAAGAGTTAGCGTTATTCTGAGTCATTTCAGCTCTTACTTTCGAAATAGTCTGCTCAACAGACATAATCATTCTCCTCCTTCGCGAGTTTTTCGACATAGGCACATACAAGCGAATATTTGCACTTGGACTGATCGCGGAGGCCGGTACAGCCCCCGCAGTGCTTTAAGTGCTTAAAAAATCGGCGGAATATCGAGTGATCAAATGAAAGACTCAAATGGTTCACCATCCCTATCCATTGTGTTCGGGCTCATAAAATAGGGCTTAAACCTTGTGGATGGCGGCGTAATTTTACTTGGACGCTTGTCCACCCACATCTCAGGCTTAATTAAGCGCATTCTTGGGATTCTATCTCCTCCTAGTCGCTTACACTCCTTGCCATGGTAGGCCTTGCAGCGCATTTCGAAACACTCACAGCCACTACTCCAGCACTGATTACGTTTTTCACGATCTAGATTGGCGCCATTGTCCTCCCTCCCTTCGGCTTGCCCAATGATCTTTGCATCCAAGAATCGACGCATGGATCTTAGATACCGCCTGAAGTCACGCATAGTCCCGGTGAATCGATCTCGTGGATATACAACTCTTTTCGGGAATTCCTCAAAGGAATATGGAATATGACCTCGTTCTTGTGGTATACTTTCAGCAGGTATTTTTTCTAGATGGTCCGCTTGGAGTGCTCGCTCCTGCGGTCCTTTTGTTTTTCCGCTCCTTCAGGTTGCTCAATAATAATAATTAACACTTCCAGCACCCCTTCTCCGCTTCTCGCGCTTTTTTCTTTAAGCTAATACATGGTGGGGATCCCTTCCGACCCTTACATTGCCCACCATTACGTTCATGCCGCTCACAATTTCGGCATTCGTCGTTCATAGAATAATAATCAACTTCTCTTTTTTTAGCCTGGCGCTTGCTCAACCTACTTACCAACTTTCCCAGTAGCAAATTTCCCCGCTTGAGCGGTCGTTAGAAAAATGATCATGTGGCTCTGGATTCGCCGCTCGTACTTTTTGCGAGTCCTTTGCTTCTTGGAGTGTTTGTAGAAATGCCACCATTTTGGGTTAATTTCCTTCGCTGCGACCTCCACGAGCTTGTCCCATAAACCCTTGCTCCACTTTGCCATGGCTTCAATTACTGGCCTGAACGCTTCCATTATGGATCTAATGAACTTCTCGCAAGCTTCGTCCAGTTGTATCGCTTGAATTGGAGTGATGTTTCTAATGGACCAATACCCTTCGGGACCAAGTTCCCAGTTCGCTCCACAACCTTTTGTGGGGCATTTAGCCTTGACTTGCCCTTCTGGGAAGGACATTGTTTGAAAGCAAATGCAAGTTGGGGATAACGCTTGTTTTAACATCAGGACCGCCTCCTTGCTTCTCCTCTGGTATACGGTCGAAACCTACGGCACGGATAACTCTCCGACAATGCTTGCAATGTGTGATGGACCTTCCTCCCTCAAAGTCTGTCTTTTCCTGTTCCGGATGTGTGCAAATGTTTGGGCTGGCTCCTATGGCCGCGCGTTGGGCCTGTAGGCTTTCGATGTATACTCCAAGATCGTCATACATCTTTTGGAGGTTTGGTGTGGGCCTCATCATCATTTACCCCTCCTCTCGTTAAGCACGTTTACATAATCCTCCCGGATCTGCATGCATCAAACACTCGTATTCAATGCTCCAGAAGAACAACATCTCAGCGCCCGTCTTATCGCGCACGATCTGACCGCCTGGGACTAAGGGGCACTCCTTTAAGGTCACGGATCCAGAAGCAAAACAGTCACCAATGAATTTCAAAACCTTCAGGCTCGGTTTGTCCGTAGTTGACGATTCACCCAACGATTTTCACCCCCTAACTTTCGGAATCAAATTTTGATGTATCCGGTGCCCTTGCAGCATCCACATTCCTTCCAGGGTATACACATTGCAAGATCTATGAACCAGCCCTCGAGTGTTTCAGATAGTTGCATTCCCGAGCCTTTTTCACTGACTTCCTCAATTGGCTTAGGGCATGTTTCAAAGCTGCATTCCGCGCAATCCTCACATGGATTAAATAAGGGCATCTTTTCCCAAACAACAGCCTCTAACGTTGGTGTGATCTTGTGTTCTTGGAAAATCGGATGATCCTTACAGGCATACAGGACAACGGGCTTCATGGAATCATCTTTATAATTCGATCCAAAGAGTAATTGGTTTTCCCAGAATAAGTGGCTCGGCCCACCTTCGAATTCAAAAATTACTCTTGGGTTTTCAATATCTCCGTTCAATGTTTAATCCTCCTTAAACTCCAATACTTAACAGGTATTTTCTCTCCTTGTGTCGAAAGATCACTAGGAAAATTTATAACCGTGGGAGGTTAACGCTTATGAATTGCATTAAATGTGAATGCCCGGAGCTTAACGACGATGACGAGTATTGTTGGAATTGTGGTTATCCAATTGGTAATTTCTGTACAAACGACCATTGTGTCCTAAATAACGGGGATCCAGTTCCATGTCCCGACAATGCATCGTTTTGTTCTGCTTGCGGAAGTGAGACGACCTATAAAGTGGAAGGCCTCATTTCACCTATAGATTTCAAGCGCGAAAATCAATAATAATGGGATTTTTCTTCAATTGATTTCCACATTTCGTACAAAAGTTATGATTTTCCTTAATATTCTCATTGCCACAAACTCGGCACTTAGTCACTTCTTGGGAAGTGACTTTTTCTTTTTGAGCGCCCACTCTCTCCTTAACCTCCTTCAAATTTGTTTAAGCCACCTTCCCTCTGCTCAGTGAGATAAAACACCTTTCGGTTATCTCCACCACTTCATTTAGGCTTGTCCGCTTATCGAAGGCAATGCGGTTTACTACGATGTCCGTAGTGGCCAGATCGAGGGCTTCCTCGAACTCAGTGTCAGTCATGGGGCCGAGGTTGCTTTCAAGGATTTTTCTGAGCATGATTTCACCTCCTCTCATTACGCCGCATTAACCTCCGCTTGGGCCTCCTCCTGAGTGTCGAAGTTACCCGCGAATTTGCCATCAATCCAGAGCTCAACATAGCCGCGTTTCTGGACGATAATGTAGTTTGACACATGGCATCACATCCTCTCAGTGAAATATTTACAGGGTTTTCCTACCGAGCGTCGAAAGTAAATTTGCCAGAGTATTTTTTTGACGAAGGGAGGCGAAAATAATGAATGATTTGATCGTTGGGGTTGTTTCTGGCATTATTACTACTTACCTTGTAAAATGGTTGCAATATGTTTTTAAAGGCGATGGAAGTACCGAGGAGCATTTAAATACATCAGAAGAATATATTAACAAAATAAAACGGGAGTTCTATTTTTGCTTTCCAATCGCTCTAGTTCTGGTGATAGTGAGTCGCTATACTCCTTCTGATTCTTTCTTATCAGTAGGAATAATCACAACGGCAACCATTCTATTTACACTTTCATTATTTGCCTTTATGTGTGCCATGGATGTGGTTAATGAGCTTACTAATAGCAACTCCGATCAAGAAACCAATAAAAAAGTAAGTTGAAATTATCTCGCGCCCCCTTCTAAGTGGAGTGAACCAGATTTTCAGCGCTTTGAGAAATCGAACTCCTTTCGAGGAGTTTTGAGATTTGCCCAACAACCTCTTCGACACTTATTTTTTGCCGTTCTGAAACTTGCACTTTCAGTTCGGCTATTTCTTTTTCCATGGCCTCAACTCGTTTTTCAAGATCAACTAAATAATCGGCTATCATCGTTTTCACCTCGCTCTAACCAACGTTTTTACTAAGTTACTAAAGTTTACTAAACACCTTTTCCAGCTCCGCACCCATAACCGCTCCCATCAGCGCAGCCGCTTTCTCCATCTCTCCATCAGTTTTCGAGACGTTAATCCGAACCTCACCACTGTCAAGGACATCGCAAATATCTACGGATGCGCCAACGTGAAAGATGGCCTCTTTCGGTTGTTTGCCTTTTATCCAAGCTACGATGGTGCTAACTCCGTTTTTTGAGTTGTCCAGTTCTTGCTTGGTTGTATAAAGATGTAGACTTAATCCGGTTGCCATAAATTATTAACCATCCTTTCTTACAGGTTTCCCCTCGTCCGTGTCGTTATTGACCTTATACATGTCTACCAAGAGTATGATCCTAGTTGGGAGTTTGAGTTTAAGCTCACACCGCCTCAGCCTAAAGGGCAACAAATCTAGCGCGATATTGCAAAGTGTCGTTGGCGTCCTCTAGCGCTTTATAACACTCGTCGTAGCTCATTCCTTTACTTACAAATAAGTCAATAATCTCTACAGTGATCTCCTTTCGAACCTTCGCTTCTGGATAATTGTCATTCCAGATTCTTGGCTCGGATCACCTCCTTTTGTTGTCCAAGGCCTTTCATCTAATCACAAAAGTTACGATTACGAAACTTTCTGGCCGCGCAAAATCTCAGTAGACACTTCTAATTCGTCACAAATAATTTCAGCCTCAGTATAAGTGAACTCAAGAGTGCCATTGATCTTCTGGTTAATCGTTACTGGACTTAGGCCCAATAGGTCTGCAAGGTACTTTTGCTTTAGATTTTTTTCCGCAAGCAGGGCTTTTAGTTTTAAATATGGATAGTGTCTCAGCCTTCGACCAGTTTTTCCCGCCATGTTTTCATCTCCTTTATTTGTTGCAATATCGTAACTTAATTAAAGTATAGGCATGGTTATTTGCGTTGTCAACAACTTTTTTACGACAACATGCATATTTTTATTGCAAATACGTAATGTTATAGGTTATACTAATTAAAATATATTTTAATCAAAAGGGGTTACCGACATGTTGGAGCAATTTGGAGACAGGTTATTTAGACTTAGAAAAGAGAATGACCTAACGATAGATGAATTCACGCAGGAGATGAATAAGAGATTTCCAGATTCTAAATTGAGTAAGCCTATGGTATCAAGGTACGAAAATAACATTCATAAACCTCAAAGATTCTCTCTTGTTCAGGAGATAGCTGAGTTCTACGGAGTTACTACAGATTTTCTTATGTGTCGAACGGATGATAAATATGAGAAGATCGCCAATATGGACTCATATAAACGTATTCCCCTACTCGGATCGATAGCGGCCGGTCTTCCGATTCTTGCACAAGAAAACATAGAAGGGTACGAATACGTCCCTGAAAATATGCATGTTGATTTTTGTCTCCGCGTCAAAGGGGAATCAATGATTAACTCCCGGATCCTTGACGGAGACATTGTTTATATTCGCCAGCAACCAGATGTTGAAAATGGTGAAGTAGCAGCCGTATTGGTGGATGGCGAGAATGCAACCCTAAAGCGTGTTTATAAGGGAACTGGAACCATTACCCTGCACGCAGAGAACCCAAATTTTCAGGACCAGGTGTTTACTAAGAGGGATAGGAGGCAAGTAAGTATTATCGGTAAAGCTATCAGATTTATCAGCGAGGTGAGGTAAGTGGCTAGCATTAAAAAGCTTGATAACGGAAGTTATCAAGCGACAATTTCATTAGGGAGAGATGAGAATGGAAAAAGGATTAATAAATACTTAACCAGACCAGGTCTCAAAGAGTGTAAGGCAGCCGCTCGTAAGATTGAACAGGAGCATGAAGAGGGAAAGCTAACAAATACCGAAAATATCAGAGTGTCAGAATGGATAAAAAGCTGGCTAGAAATTCGCAAAAACAAATATAGCCCTAGCACATATGCATTGTACCAAGGCTATCTAAAAAACTATTACCATCCATTTTTTAAGCAGATGAAATTTAAGAATCTTAGTGATATTCACCTTAAAAAATTTGAGAATGAACTTTTGGCTGAGCAATCAACAACCAGTGTTAGGCGGATTCTTTCTTGTTTGCGACCAATCTTTCATGATGCCCTAAAAGATAAGTCTCCGTTTAGGGATTTTAAACTTCCAAAAGCGGCAAAGGTTGACTATTCGGATGTTCCAACAGTAGAGACGTTTCAACAAATTCTTAAAACGGTAAAAGGGACTAGGGATGAGCCAATTATTTTACTTGCGGCATGGTGTGGCCTCAGGAGGGAAGAAATATTCGCACTCAGACGAAATGATTTAGATTTTAAAAATAACCAAATACGCATAGACGAAGCTTACGTTATAAACGATCAGAACAAATATGAAATTAAAAGCACTAAATCTGAAAACGGGCTTCGGAATGTGGCGGCTCCCCTCTACCTCATGGAACTTATCAAGGGGGTTATTCAAAACGGATTTGCGTTGAGAAGGAAAAAGAAGTCAAAAGTCGTTGTTGAAATATCGGACAAGAAAGATAAGGGCGAATTGTTTATATTCCCGATGAGGCCAGATAGTTATTCCAGTTACATCGCAAAGCTTGTTAGGAAAAAAAATATGCCGAAGACTCGTTTGCACTTTCTTCGGCATTTTCATGCAACTTGGCTGTATGAAAATGATGTACCAGATCATTTATCAGCCGAGCGCTTAGGACACGATATTAGAGTTTTAAAAGAAGTTTATCAACATCTTGGGGTTAATAAAAAAGAAAAAATAAATCAAAAAATTATCGAACTCCAACAAGAAGAGATAAACTGAATTCTGCATATATACAAAATGAGACCATTTAAAAATGGTCTTTTATTTTTTTGGTAGGTATTTGGTAGGTATTCGCTATTTTGCAAACCTACCAGAAACGTCCTAAACCGTTGATGTAATTGGTCGGAGCGACACGATTTGAACGTGCGACCTCTACCACCCCAAGGTAGCGCTCTACCAAGCTGAGCCACGCCCCGACATAATGTCCTCAGATGAAGGACTTTTATAAGATATCATATTAAGTTGGAAAAAGCAACCCTAAGTTTGACCGATTACTTCTATTTTTCTAACTCCATGGATTTCCGCAAGTCCAGACAACAGATTTTCGGGAGTATCTTCCATTCCAGCGGTTTCAATGGAAACAGAGACATTGGCAATTCCTTGCAGGGGAATCCCTTGATTAATTGTTAAGACGTTGCCTTTGACAGATGCAATAAAATTCAGAACGTGAGAGAGCACTCCCGCTTTGTTTTCGAGAATGAGGGAAATGGTTATGATCCGCTCCCTACTCGCCTCGTAAAAGGGGAACACGCCGTCCTTATATTTGTAATAGGCACTTCGGCTAAGCCCTACACGTTCCACCGCATCATTGATCGTATAGACATCACCTTTGACAAGTAGTTCTTTCGCCTTAGCGGTCTTCAAAATGGCTTCCGGCAATATATTTTTACTGACAATTAGAAAATCATTTGTCTTGCCAATCACCAAATCGCCCCTATCTATTCCCTCGATCATGCACCTAAATGTTAGACGCATTAATTATAAGCTAATCTCTATGCGTTTGGCAAGAATAGTAATTTGCACGAACATTTGAGAAATGGGCAAGGGGGGGGCTGACAAGTACAAAAAAGGAACATTAGGCCTCACATTTGAGAGATTACCTATACGTTCCTTAATATTGCAGTCACTTTGACATTTTCAGTCTCTTAGACGTATCCGCATCCAAAAGTCTCATTCTATTAATTAGAATACTAAGGGACTGTTACGGTGGAGGTAAACCCTTCTTCACCGTGATTTGTTCTTTCTGGGATATATGCTTCGTCGAAACTAATCCAAACCGAATGTGTTGGTTTTGGAGCGGCACATTTTCGGAGAATCCTCAGGTAGGCCTTAGGCAATAGAGTCCTCAGGCGTTTAGTATTCTATGGAGCGTGTGTCTTCGGCGATAGTGTCCACTGGAACTGGACACTATCGGCATTAAACACTATCGGCACCGAAACTTTTCTCATCATCCAAAGCCACGCTGTTCAGGTTTATCTGAACGAGTTCAAATAGCAGATTTCATTAGATGATGATGCAGATAAGGCCTCCGCTGCCATCATTAACAATTCGCTGTAAGGTGTCTTGGAGCTTATGTTGAGCATTTTCCGGCATTCTGTATAGTTTATTTTGGATTCCTTCACGAACTAAATCATGTAAGGATTTTCCGAAGATATTAGATCCCCAGACTTTTTTGGGATCACTTTCAAACTCATCAAGGATATACTTTACTAGTTCTTCGGCTTGTTTTTCAGTTCCAATTAAGGGCGTAATTTCTGTCGTGATATCTGCCCTGATAATATGCAGCGACGGAGCACTGGCTTTGAGCTTAATGCCGTAATGTCCCCCTTGTTTGACAAGTTCTGGCTCTTCGAGGAACATTTCTTCAAGTTGAGGTGTGACAACGCCATAACCGTTAATTCGGACTTCAGCAATGGCATCTGACAGTTTATCCCATTCCGCCTTACCTTTACTATAGTCTAACACTAAACGGAGCAAGGAGTGATCTCCTTCAATTTCTATTCCTGTAAGTTCTTGGAGGACGGTTTTGAAGAGCCCCTCGACAGCGGTCATTTCAACATTCGCAATCCCTGTGCCCAAGTTCATTTCTTTAAGGAGGACATCTTGCACATATTGGCATTCTGTCAAAGCGTCTAAGGCCTGATCGATATCTCTTAAACGCCGTACTCCGTCGATTGCTTTACGCACAGTTTCCTCAAAAGCAGCTCGAATTGGATGAACAGTGTCGAGCTCCTCAACCCATTTTGGCAGATCAATATTGACCTCAGCAACGGGGAACTCATAAAGTACTTCTTCAAGAATTTGCGTGATATCTTCCTGTTTCATTTCAAGAGCATTCACAGGAATCACTGGTATTTCATACTTTTCCTCAAGTGAACGACATAATTCTAACGTATTTTCCGCGTAAGGCCGAATTGTATTCAAAATCACCACAAACGGTTTTCCCAGTTGACGGAGCTCGGAAATGACCCGCTCCTCTGCCTCTAGATAAGCTTCACGTGGAATATCCGTAATTGATCCATCTGTCGTAACCACAACACCGATCGTGGCATGATCCGTGATGACTTTACGTGTACCCATTTCAGCTGCGTCCTGGAAAGACATGGGTTCGTCGCTCCATGATGTTTTCATCATACGAGGTTCTTCACCATCTTCTGCCTCGTACCCTAAAGCGCCTTCAACACTGTAACCAACACAGTCGACTAAGCGAACATTCATATGAATTGAGTCTTTCACAATGATTTCCACAGATTCTGATGGAATGAATTTAGGTTCTGTCGTCGTGATCATTCTTCCTGTCCCACTTTGAGGAAGTTCATCCTTAGCCCGCTCCCGCTCAAATGCATCTTGGATGTTCGGCAGGACCAAGAGGTCCATGAAGCGTTTGATAAAGGTGGACTTTCCTGTTCGCACAGGCCCGACGACACCGAGGTAGATATCGCCTCCTGTACGCTCAGCAATATCCCTAAAAATGTCTAGATTTTCCATTAGTAAATTCCCTCCCTTTTGAGTGCTGTCCCAAAATTTGGGGAAGGGCCTCCACCTTCTCTCCCCTTCCACCCCCCCGTAACACGTGGATTCCCGATGACCGGACTAGCACATTAAGCAGTATAAGTATATTGGCGCCTTTGGGTAAATATGACAAATAACAAAAAACGCAGAAAAGGTATTTAAACAACCTCTTCTACGTCTATGAAGCAAAGTCCAAAAATATGTATGTTATTTCAACCAACTCATCTCAACAACTTCTTCAAGTTCATGGGTTTTCCCACGTAACATCAAATCTGCAACTGCTACTTTCGTATCAGCACCTTCAAACAGAACTTTATAGGCTTGTTCGGTGATAGGCATAGGAATTTGTTTTTCTACACTGAGTTGATAGGCTATTCTGGCTGCCCTTACGCCTTCAACCACCATCCCAACGTCTCTAAGCACGGTCTCTAACGGCTTACCCTGTCCAAGAGCGACACCTGCTCGACGATTTCGGCTATGCAAGCTGGTACATGTAACAATAAGGTCTCCGACGCCAGACAGCCCCGCAAAAGTCAATGGATGTCCCCCTAGAGCCACACCTAAACGTGCAATCTCCGCTAATCCTCTGGTCATTAGAGCCGCTTTGGTGTTGTCGCCAAACCCCAACCCTTCTGCAATCCCGGTGCACAAAGCAATGACATTCTTCAAGGCCCCACCGAGTTCGACCCCGATGACATCTGGATTTGTGTACACCCTAAATTTCGGGGTCATCATCAGGTCTTGAACCACTTCTGCGGTTCCAACATCCGAGGCAACTACCACAGTGGTAGGCATATCCCGTCCGACTTCTTCTGCATGACTAGGACCAGACAACACAGCAATCGGATTTTGCGGAAGCTCCTCGGTCAATACCTCCGAGAGACGAAGATGCGTTCCTTCTTCCATCCCTTTAGCAGTATTGACCACAATACATCCCGGCCTGAGGTAGGGCTTAATCATACGAGCAGCCTCTCTAACACTATGGGAAGGCACACTAAGAACAACTAGATCAGCCTTTAAAAGCGCAAGATCCGTTGTTGGTAGAAGTCCTGAAGGCAAAACAACGCCCGGCAAATACCGTGCGTTTTCGCGTTGCTTCTTCAAGAGTTCCATCTCATCCGGTTGTCGTCCGATGAGCGAAACCTGATGACCAGCATTTGCTAAAAGCACCGCTAAAGCGCTCCCCCAGCTCCCGGCCCCATAAACCGCTACATTTGCCATACTTTTACTCCCCCTTTACTCGATGTTCGTAGTTCGTGGTTCGAATAGGCACATGACCACATCCTACAACCTCGAACAACGAACTTCATCATATCTTCTTTTCACCAAACCGATGCTCTGTTCCTTGTAACACACGTCGAAAATTCGCACGATGAAGAATCAACACGATTGATGCACCGATTAAGCCGAAAGTCTTATAGGCAATCGGCTCCGAAAAAACAAAACCTGCGATAGCAACCGTGAGTGCGCCAACTACAGAACCCATAGAGACATAACGTGTCGTTACGACTACTAGCAGGAACAGGGCAATTGCGATTACCATAATTTTGGGCATTAATACGGTAATAATACCAAAGCCCGCGGCAACCCCTTTGCCACTCGTCCGAAAGCCAAACAACGGATTCCAGCTGTGACCGGCCATAGCAAGTAATCCTCCAATGATCCCTCCCCAAGGTCCAAAGGCCCAGTAACCAAGCAGGGCAGATAAGGCACCTTTTAAGGCATCCCCAAGCAATACTAAGATACCAAATTTAGCCCCTAGCAGGCGAAAGGCATTCGTCGTACCCATATTTCCGCTGCCATGCCGACGTACATCAATCCCTTTGAGTCGCCCCGCTAAATAGGCAAAAGGAATGGCACCTAGAAAATACGTCAGGATAAAAATAAGGTAGCGTGGCATGACTTACTCCTTTTCTTCATCTTTTTGTCGAACTACAATTCGAATCGGAGTACCCTCAAACCCAAAATGCTTCCGCATCTGATTCTCTAAATATCGTTTATAGGAAAAGTGCATTAGTTCTGGGTCATTGACAAAGAAAACAAACGTTGGCGGTTTAACTCCCACTTGAGTAATATAACGGACCTTTAAGCGCCGTCCTTTATCGGAAGGGGGCGGATTAAGATGGAGCCATTCTCTGAGTAACGTGTTCAAAGTAGCCGTCGTCACTCGGGTTGAGTTTTGTTCAACCACGAAATCGACAAGTTCTAAGATTTTATTAACTCGTTGACCAGTTTTTGCAGAAATAAACATCGTTGGCGCATACTGCATAAAACTTAATTCCTCGCGAATCGTCTTTTCGAAGACGTTAATGGTCTTCTCATCTTTTTCAACGAGATCCCATTTGTTAACAATCAAGATAATTGCTTTGCCCGCCTCGTGGGCATACCCTGCTATCTTCTTATCTTGTTCTGTGACCCCATCTACAGCATCTATAAGCATAAGGATCATGTCAGAGCGATCGACTGCACGAAGAGAACGAACCACACTATATTGCTCCGTAAGTTCATCGATCCGAGCTTTACGACGCATTCCTGCGGTATCAATCAGGATATAATGCTTCCCTTCGTGTTCAAAGGGGGTATCAATTGCATCCCGGGTTGTTCCCGGAATATTACTAACGATGACTCGGTTTTTTCCAAGCATCGTATTGACCAAGGACGATTTTCCCACATTTGGACGTCCTATGACAGAAATACGTATTACATCGGGATCATACTCTTCTTCATTGTTTTCCGGTAAGTTCCAGATAACCATGTCAAGCAAATCTCCAGTATTCATGCCATGAACTGCGGAAATTGGAATCGCTTCCCCTAAACCCAGACTTAAAAAGTCGTAAAGTTGTCCTTCTACTTTTTCAAAATCTTCGACTTTGTTTGCGGCGAGTATTACAGGTTTTCCAGAGCGACGCAACGTGCGGGCTATCAATTCATCATCCGATGTAGGCGATATCTGAGAATCCACGACAAAAATAACGACATCTGCTTCTTCCATGGCGATCTCTGCTTGCCTGCGCATCTGGGAAGCGATTGGCGTCCCTTCATCCTTAAATTCGATTCCCCCGGTATCAATCAAGGCAAATTTCCGTCCAAGCCATTCGGCATCTCGATAAAGACGGTCTCTCGTCACCCCAGGCATATTCTCTACAATGGCCACAAGTCCGCCAGTGATACGATTAAACAATGTAGATTTCCCGACATTCGGACGGCCCACAATAGCCACAACAGGTTTACTCAAATATTTCACCTCCCAAAGAATATCCAATAACATGTTCCAAAAATGCGAGGCCATTGTTTTCAACAATACTCGCCTTGCCTTTAATCTCATTCTCTAACCATTGAACGCTCCGGTCATCGAGAAAAAGATCTTCGTCTGCTTTGAGCATCACGCGCGGAATTAGAAACTCCTCCCCACTCAAATCTCCTAATTGAAGAGCAATATCTTGTGCTGTGAGTAATCCCGCGACGGTAACGGATGACCCAAAAAAGTCATTTCGTATGGTATGAACGGAGAGCCTCAGTCCATTCACTCGATCCATTAACCGATCCCGCAACGATTCAAAAAATCGCTGTGCTGATGTTCCAGAAATAAGATGGATATGGCGTTCTGGAATTGTTTCCGGCAACTGTTTCCAACCGGTTTCGATCTCGGTAATAAATTTTCGTGCCATACCCACACCGTTTTCTAATTGTGGAAAATCATCATAAACAGTGGCTTCAGGGAACTCTCGCCCCGCTAAAACATAAAATTCATCAGCAAAAT
Source organism: Desulfosporosinus sp. OT (assembly GCF_000224515.1). Classification (GTDB taxonomy): domain Bacteria; phylum Bacillota; class Desulfitobacteriia; order Desulfitobacteriales; family Desulfitobacteriaceae; genus Desulfosporosinus. Next base: position 19,601 of record NZ_AGAF01000064.1, read on the forward strand.
AAACAACATGCTGTCCTGTCTGCGCGAAAAATTTCATTTGCCATTGGTTACCTTGATCTAACGTGTGCCTCGCTTCCTCCGCTGTGAACCCACGCAATGGCGTAAGCTTTTCTCGATAGCGGGTTAACCCTACCGGAACAACTGCAATCGATTGAACTGCTGGATAGAGTTCTCCTAATCGCTCGACAGTCTCTGCCAACACGTCTCCATCATTATGTTCTGGAACCAAAACCACCTGAGCGTGAACAACAATTCCTGCCTCAACTAAGCGCCGAATCTGCTCAGGCAACTTTCCGGCGTGGGGATTTTTCATCAGACGAGCACGTACTTCTGGGTTCCAAGCATGGACAGAAATATACAACGGACTAAGATGCAAAGAGATTATCCGTGTTAATTCTTCCTCACTCAAATTAGATAGGGTTATAAAACTCCCCTGTGTAATTGATAGGCGATAATCATCATCTTTATCATAAAGTGTTGGCCGCATCCCTTGGGGCATTTGCGCCACAAAACAAAACGTACAATTATTACGACATAGTTTTAGACCCTCAGCGCTTATTGTCTCGACCTCTAAGCCTAAGAATTCTCCAGGATCTTTTTCTATTTCGATCTCCCAAAGTTCGCCATTTACCTTTTCTATAAGCAGCGTAAATTCCTCTTCCGAAATACCCAACTGAAAATCAATGATATCGTTGAGTTCATCTTCGTTCACCGCCAGAACTCGATCTCCGACTTTGATCTCCATTTCTTCTGCAATACTCCCTGGGTCGACTGCAGCGACCACAAGCCCTTTAGGCAAAATGTTTCATCCTCCTGACATTCCAGCTCAGGGCATATTATCCCAGCTTCAATCGTTTTCAAGTATACTACAAATCGAACATACCTGCTACAAGAGTTCTTGTTCTTCCGATTGTTCATAAGTTGCGACTCCATTCACAAGTAATACATCGGCGGCCTTTTTTTGCATCTCTCTGGCAAGATAATATTGCCAACCTATTCGAAGTGCAGCCCAAACGACAAGTATCCCCACGCCGAAATTCCAAACAAACGCATCCGGAAAATCCGCATGCCTCACAATCCCCTCATTAGTAAAACGCACAAAGACTTGGTTCAAAAGGATGCTCCCTGTAAAAGCGGCGGCTGCTCCCCAATAACACTTAGCAGTCAACCAAGCCACTAATACGAGTGCAACCATGAAAAACCAAGATCCATAGGGGATAACTCCAGGATCATTAACAATAAAGAGCGTCTCCATGCTTATTATAAAACTTGTAATGACAAAAGGAAATATTTTCCTCTCAGCGCGTTGCAGTGCCCATACCCAGAAAAACAACATGACCGCCAGACGTGCAAAATGCCAGTGCCAAGGCATTGTCGAAGGGACCATTATCTCTACTCCTTTTCCTATTAACCAGGCGATGGTCAAGAACAGGAAAAATCGCCGAGACGCTCGTTTTTCAACCCAGGTCGCCAGTGCTAAGAAAAGAATAACCCATTCTCCATAGGGAAAAATCAAGCCAAATTCCTCCTTGAAAGATTCTTCTAGCCATATTATTCCCATTTAGATCGAGTTTACACTGTAACTTTTGAGTGGTTCGTTTCAATGTTACTCTTAGCCACTTTTTTGCGATAGCGAGATATGTTTAACAACAAACCTAGTTCCGTCAAGGTTATGACCAGAGAACTCCCACCGTACGAGATTAGTGGCAGGGTAATCCCTGTGACTGGTAATACACCTGTAACGACAGCCAAATTGATTGTTGTCTGAATCGCCAATGTTGATGTCAGTCCAAAGCCCAATAACCTTCCAAAACGATCCGGACATTCCTGAACAACGTAGTAGGCTCGTGCATACAACGCAATAAAAAGGAATACTAAAAAAAGAGTGCCCACTAAACCAAGCTCTTCTCCAACCATGGCAAAGATCATATCGGTATGATTTTCCGGAAGAAACCCGTATTTTTGCAAGCTTCGTCCCAAACCCACTCCAAACAAGCCACCCGAGCCAAAGGCAATTTCGGCATTTGTAATCTGATATCCTATATCCTTAGCATATTTCCAAGGGTCTAACCAGACCATAATCCTCTGCCATTGATAACCATGGATAAAGTAAAAAAGGGGTATGCCAAGGGTTGGGACAGCAGCTACAAACCAGATCGACGAAAGTTCTGTTTGTAACAGCATCACGGCACTCGTGAGTGCTAAAACCATTGCTGTCCCTAAGTCCGGCTGTTTATAAACGAGTCCTAAAATAAGAATTGAAACAGGAATCAGTATACCCAATGGAATACGCCAATCTTTGCCTTGTTTGACTGGGAATCGGTCTAAAATATGAGCATAAAAAAGCACTAAGGCTAATTTTATTATTTCAGAAGGTTGAACTGTAATTCCCGCAATCTTAATCCAACGAGCGGAACCTTGGGTTGCGATCCCTTTATCCGTAAAGATAACGGCGATTAGTAATCCCAGACTAAGCAGCACACCAAAGCCCGCGAACCTCCGCCAAAACACATAAGGAACTTTAATAGCTATAAACGCAAAGAGAAAACCCACAAGCATCCATTTCATCTGTTGGAAAACATAGAAATAGGAATTTTGTGTAGCGTTAAACCCACGTACTGCCCCAGCACTCAGTACCATAATTAATCCAAATGCTAATAGGGCCAGTGTTAAGAACAATATAGGGAAATCAATAGGCGCCAATTGTCGTTTAGCCGTCTGGATCACCTTCCTTATTTGCCATATATATTGAACTTAAATTAATGCTCGTCGCTCTTACTTGAGAGCACGCAAGCACATTTGCGTCGATGAACACAAATGTGCTTGCATAACAGACCTCAAATTGCATCCATTCTCACCATTGACCCAAGCCCCCGTCCGACCCCAGCCAGAGGAAGTTTCTTTGCTGAGAGAGCACTTTAGTGGAATTGCGTCAAACTGACTCATACTATTCCTCTCGGTTTTCTGTAGGAGATATTTCTCCCACCACATCACCGATGGTTACCGGTTTGCTTTCAGATTGTGAAGCCAACGCTTGCGCATCGTTTTGCTGAGCTGAGTCTTTGATCACCTCACGAATGCTAAGACTGATCCGTTTCGCCTCTGGCTTGCACTCAATGACCTTAACACTAACCTTATCCCCAACTTTTAGAACATCTTCCACTTTATTAACTCGATGATCCGCTAATTGGGAAATATGAACTAACCCATCCACCCCGTCTGAAAGTTGAATGAAAGCACCGAATGTAACAACCCGCACCACGATACCATTAACTAACGAACCTACGGGATACTTTTCGGCCGCCTGAGCCCAAGGACTTTCTTGGAGTTGTTTAAGCCCTAAGGAAAGCTTGCCTGTTTGTTGATCAAGTTTTAAAACTTTGACCTCTACTTCATCCCCTGTTTTTAAAATCTCCGAGGGATGTTGAACCCGGGTGTGGGCCATGTCTGATACATGAAGTAGTCCATCGATCCCACCGATATCCACAAATGCACCGAAATCGGCCATCCGCCGGACGACCCCTGTTACCACATCACCTTCTTTGAGGGTTTCCAGTAAATGCTTGCGCTTTATCGCTTGTTCTTCTGCTAAAATTATTTTTTGGGAAAGAACCACTTTCCGCTTAGAGGGATCAAATTCGATCATACGTAAGCGGAGAGTTTGACCCAAAAACTGGTTTAAGTCTTCAACGTAACCCAGTTGGACTTGAGAGGCAGGAACGAAACCACGTATTCCCACATCAACAACCAAACCGCCCTTTACAACCTCCACGACTTTTGCTTGAATCTCTTCTTTAGTCTCTGCTAACTTTTTCAGATGTTCCTCTGCCCTCTCTTCATCTGCTTGTCGCTTCGAAAGGACTGTATGCCCAGCTTCATTTTCCACCCGAATAACCACGGCAGAAATTTCGTCTCCGATAGATAGGAGATCCTCTGAGCGTGCTTTCCTCGCCGTTAGCTCTTTTAGTGGAATGACTCCCTCCGATTTCCAGCCGATATCAACAAATACCTCGTCATTAGTAATTTTAACGACCTTTCCGGAAACCCGGGTACCTAGATGAAGCTCTTGAAAACTTTTATCCCAACTGGCCATATCCATTTCTTCTTCATTCATTTCAGACATTTTCTGATAAACCTCCTCAATGATCCAATCTGGTGTTGAAGCCCCTGCGGTCAAACCTGCACTCTTAGATTCTTTAAACCAGATGGTTTCTAATTCCTCAGCCGTTTCAATTAGATATGTTTTCGTGCGTTCTGCACAAATACTCGCCAATTTTCGAGTATTCGCACTATTTCGCCCACCTACAACCACCATAACGTCGACTTCTTCTGCTAACTCACGGGCCGCCTTCTGCCGCTCTGCCGTTGCATTACAGATCGTGTTGTGAACCGTAAGCTCTTCCGTATGAAGTTTCAGTTCTTCGACAATTCCCTCAAAATTTTCCGTAAGCTGAGTTGTCTGCGCCAAAACGGCTAAATGAGGGAAAAACGGAAGTTCTTTCGCTTCTTCCACTGTTTGGATGGGTATGGCATCTTCTCCAGCCCAACCCAGAATTCCCTGTACCTCAGGATGGAGCTTGTCACCCATAACAATCACTTGTTGTCCCATCTGAGCCGACTCAGCAGCCAGCCGTTGAGCCTTCTGTACAAAAGGGCATGTGGCATCCACAACTTGTAGGCCCTTATTTTCAGCCCCCTGATAAACAATGGGGGCTACACCATGGGACCGGATAATCAGAGCTTGTTCTAACCTTACCTCTTCTAAATCATCAACGACACGAATTCCGCGTTCTGCCAAGCGTTTCACAACCTGCTGATTATGAATAAGTGGCCCAAGGGATACTGCCGATGAGGTTTCCACTGTTCGTTCTGCCATATCCAGAGCGCGCTTGACGCCAAAACAAAACCCGGCTTTAGCCGCCCGCTTAACTTTCAAAACCAAGTACCCCCTCCATATCGTAATATAAAGTGGATTAATTCTCTACGCTGTTCCTAAATTCCTGCTATTTTGTGGGAGATATATTCATTACTTTGCCTCGGATAATTCCGACATCGCCTGCATAACTCGATTGGCAATCCATTCTCGACGATTTTCCACCCCTACGGGAGCCTTTAACATTTCAGCTGTCAACGGCTTACCAACCACGACTCCAAGCTTTCCCCATCCTTTGGTAAGCAAGTGCCGTGTTCCGTGCACCTTTATGGGGACAACAGACGCTTTGCTTTTATCCATCAATAGTACAATTCCTGGCAGGCCTTTTGGGCTTGCCCCTGTCTTTGATCGTGCCCCTTCAGGGAAAAGCCCAAGTACACGGCCCTCTTTTAAAACCCCAAGAGACTGTCTGATGGCGTTAATATCGCCCTGCCCTTGTTTAACTGGGAAGGCACCAAGCTTTAAAAGAATCCGCCCTAAGACAGGTATCGAGAATAATTCTTCTTTGACCATAAAGAAAACCTGACGTGACAGACTACTTGCTGCGACAATAGGATCCCAAAAATTAACTTGATTAAGCGCTAAAATAACAGGGCCTTCGCTTGGCATATTTTCTACACCTTGCATTTTCCAGCCCATTAACCGGAACTGAAAGCGAAACACTCTTTTCATAAAATCGTATAACGTCATCTTTCGTCCTCCCGTGTTAACGCTACAATTTTAGCTACTATCCCCTCTACACTCAAGCCCGTAGTATCCAGAATGACAGCATCTTGAGCAGGCTGTAACGGAGAAACTTTTCTCCCAATATCCTGACAGTCGCGTTTTTGCATGTCATGAGTCACTTCTTCAAAAGAAACATTTTTCCCTGCATTTAATAGTTCCCCCCACCGACGCCTCGCTCGTTCTTCAAGGGTTGCCGTTAAGTAGATTTTAACATCAGCATCGGGCAGTACATGGGTACCGATATCACGACCATCCATAACCACCCCCCCTCTTTTTGCCGCCTCGCGTTGCAATTCAACCAAACGTTCCCTGACCCCAGTATAAGACGCAACAATTGGAACAGCTCGTGAAATTTCCGGACTTCTTATAGCCTGCGTGACATTCTCACCATCACACCATACAGTTCTTTCCTCCGAGTGATCCAGAACAACCTCTGTAGTTCTAGCGATTTTACTTACGCGTGGTTCATCTTCTATTTGAATTTCATTTTTCAGTGCTTTATAAGCGATTGCCCGATACATAGCACCTGTGTCCACATAGAAAAGATTTAATTTCTTCGCTACGAGCTTAGCAACCGTACTTTTTCCAGCACCAGCTGGCCCATCGATAGCGATTTGTAAAGTGGGTTGTTGTTGATTCACCTTAAAATCCTCCTTTTTAAATCGATAGCCCTGCGGCGATCAGTGTAGCAACAATGTTATTTAACGCATGTAGCGCAACAGAAGGATAAAGGGATCTGTACTTGTTATAAAGGTAAACCAGAGATATTCCTAAGATGAAACGAGGAAAGAATCCATAAGCTTGGAGATGAAGACCAGAAAATATGACGGCACTAATCACAGCTGCAGTCCATTTTCCAAAGTGCGCTTGTAAACCTCCAAAAACTATTCCTCTAAATAATGTTTCTTCCACTAAGGGAGCTAAGACACCAGCTAAGATCAAATTAAGAATCAAAGTATACCAAGTGGTCTGCCCCAGCAACTTGCTATAAACATCCGTGCTTGGAGGGGTTAACCCATACTTTAAAAGGACAAGGGCATAACAAATATTGATGGCCCAAGTTATGGCATACAATACTAAGACCTTTGATAGTATTGTTCTCAAGGACACAGCTTGCCAACCAAAATCTGCCCATTCCCAATGTCGCATTTTTTTTAGCACCCAAATCAGAAATACAAAGGACAGCTGAGTCATAAATGCATTCAAATACATTAATACGCGTTCATGAGGCCACCACTCCATTATCCTGAACGTTCCGTAAGCCAATAGGATGTATATAAAAACAATCCCACCTAAAATCAAGGCAAGATCTACCCAATCTAATTTTCGTTTCTGAAGCAGGGTCTCAACCTGGGCTAAATTTGCTTCGGTTTCCTTGTCCATACTAACCTCCGTCTTTCCTCACTTTGACACATATTTCTTTGATTATTTTCCCAGACTAAACCCTAAAGGAAGGAGGATTTATATGCATTCACCGAACAACATAACACTCCAAATATATCATCGTTATTTTAAAATTCCCTTAGAACGCTATTTCAATACAGTGGCCGATTTCCTAGATCCCTGGGATGAGCGTGCCTATCAGTTTGTTGTAAATCAATACCTAGAAGAAATGAAGGATAGCGGCATCGTAGGAATGGTACGACAAGAAAAGGACGAGAATTATGTTTATCTGGATGCTGCGGTCCGTTACCCGCTGACCATGGATGGTCGAGTGTCACCTGTAGCCATGGACGGCGAGAAGGGACCGCTGACCATTGACTCGAACAAGGATGTTCGAGGTTAGAGCGCCACCAAGACTCAAACAAGGATGTTTGAGGTTAGAGCATCGCCATGACTCGAACAAAGACGTTCGAGGTTAGAACACCGCCCGAAGACACTGTCTTCGCACGTATTAGCCTTCTTGCAGGATGGCGAGGTGTCGTGATGGCAAGGCGCCGTGATGGTCGAGTGTCAACTGTAGCCATGAATGAACCAGTTAAACAAGGTCAAATAATAACAATTTTTCTAAATCCCTGACGCTTTGAACAATGAAATCAGGGGAGGCAACGCTTAATTCTTCAATCGTCCCATAACCATATCCAACCGAAATGACATCAATACCGTTAGCTCTAGCGCCTTGGACGTCATAACGGCGATCACCAATCATTACCGTTTTAGACTGTGATCCTGCTGGCACTTTTTTCAGTACCTCCGCAATCAATACATCCTTCTCTACAAATTGACCGTTCAACTCGCTTCCCATGATAACACTAAAGTAAGAATCCAGTGAGAAATGTTGAAGGATTTTTTCAGCAAAGACTTTGGGTTTTGAGGTCGCCAACAAATGCTTACAGCCCTTTACCACTAATTGAGAGAGTAGCTCAGGGATCCCCGGGTAAACGGTATTTTCATAGAGACCTATCTCCCGATAACGCTCCCGATAAATAGTGATGGCTCGATTCAGTAGAGTTTCATCTGTCGTTTGCAGCAAGGTTCTAAAACTTTCTTTTAACGGTGGACCAATAATCCAGTCTAAATCATCAACCTCGCCAAGAGGATAACCCAACCGATTTAGGGCGTATTGAACAGATAGGGTAACCCCTACCTTAGGGTCTGTCAATGTTCCATCTAAATCCCAAAGCAACACATCATAATGCACAATAACGCCTCCAAGCTAATTTCCTTAAATTCTCTGGATGAATTCAACCCGAAAGGGCCATTCTAAAACTAAAGGAGGGATTTGAAAATGTTTTATCGTCAAAGACAACACCACCATGCCCACGGATTGTTCTTTGTTCTTAGTCTCATCGTAGCTTTTATACTGGGTCGAAAATCCGAAAAGTATGGCTATACCATTATATCACGAGGATGCGGATGCTCTAATGAGGATGAGGTTAACGATGATGAGATGGATATGATGGACGATTTCAAAGCGAACAATAACTTTCCACAATAACTTATGACGTTCACGTACTTAACAATAATCCAAACTCCGAGCTTTCCTCGGAGTTTTTTTTGTTTATGCCAAGTCAAATAGTTTCCTCTCAAGACCGATGTTCTAACTTCGAACATCCTTGTTCGAGTCATCGTCGCGCCCGTGATTTAGCGCAAGCTAGGTTTTCTTTATATCATACCTGTAAACGGTGTTCAATGGGTTCTAGCCGAAAAAATTTCATTTGCGTTACAGGTACATAGGATAATCCGCTGTCAAGCGACAGTGGCGGAAGATCTCGGAGAACTATAGGCCATTTTTCCGTTGAGTATGTACCTAATTGTTCAAATAAATTAATAACCTTCTCAACACTCATATCATAGAGTTGATCTAAAGTCATTTCATAGGGTTCACCGGTAACGGGATGTAACCACTCTAAACTGGCATCAAAAAATGATAAGTTCAGCGGTTGTGGGTAGAACAAAGCTTCCAGCTTTTCTACCGATGGATGTCCCAAACGCCGGTAAAGAGCTAACACCCGCCAAGGGATTGACCAGCTAAAAGCCGTTTGAAGAAAGCGGTGATTACGCCATGCCTTTTCAAAATGCGCAATGATGCTTTTATCTTCATTATAAGCATAATGCCCAATAAACAGTTTAAACGCTTGGCGCCCGGATTCTCCCACCTCACGCCAGAGATGAATCAAGTCTGTTGGATATTCGATTGGATCAATGGTCTCTAACCAAAGATCGATGGCAGTTTCTAATAAACGATGACGAAACACGGCCTTGCCCCGTTCCAGCGAGTTCTCAGCAAAATAGTTTCCGCTCATATAATAAACCATGGGATGGAAGGTGCTGTCGGCTACAAAGTGTGTCAACATGCCAAGCACAAAAGCCAGATGGGCATGTTTATTCTTCTGAGTAAGTGCTGTTTCCATTATTTCAATTAGTGGGAGCAGGGTATTCTCCCCATTCACGCCATGGAGTTGGTTGGCAACTCGCTCGATACTCGCTTCAGTCGGTTTGGACAAATCATAAAAAGCAATATCATGGGCAACCGCACCAAAATAATATAGAGCAGGATTGTTGGCAATGATTTCCCCAACCATCGCCGGGACTCCCCTTTGCCACGCTTCGCGAGCTATATGCCAGTGTGTTAGTTCCTTCGGCACTGAACCCCTCCTCTCCAACCCCAATAATTCTCCTTAAACTGTCAATCTCCTGCTATGTAGTAGGTCCTAATATAGGACATTACTTTAAGTAAATGCCCAAGACTTTCAAGGTTCAGCCACACCTTCATACTATTTATTCTGACGTGAGATTAGACAGGAGGAATCTGGGCAAAGCCATGACGGAGAAAGCATCCTCTAACAGAATAGACCTTTTTGCAGTAAGAATTGTGATCGAATTAACCAACACGCTTTTAAATGTAACATTTATGTTTCGTATTTTAAATTATTTTAAATCAATTATTTTTAACCAAGTAATTTATCGAAATATATATTTTTTATTTAAAAGATCAAAAATTATTCCTCAAATCGTAAAATGAATATAGGTTAATCATATCTAATTTATTAATTATTATATTAGTCAGTCATAAACAATCTTACCTTCAATTCCCTGTTGATATCTAAGACTATTATTGCTATAGTTCTATTTGTCTTCACAAACTTTTAACATTTTATTTGCATAATGATTATATTGATTAGAGAGGAGTTTTTTGCTTGAAAACTTTATATTCAGGATTTACAGGACTTCTAGCTTTAATCATGATTATTGCTTCGACAATAGTTCCAGTCCCTCTGTTGGGTGGACCCACACCCGTGTTGGCATCCACGGATGCTAGACCTGCAGCAGCTTCCTCCCAACTGGCTGCGGGCGCTAACTTTGGCTTAGCGGTCGACGCTCAAGGAAATGTATGGGCCTGGGGCGACAATTCCGAGGGCCAATTAGGACAGGGAGTTGCTGACACCAATCCTGTCGCCACTCCGATTCAAGTCAAGGATCTTACAAATGTCATTTCTGTTTCCGCCGGAGGTGTCCATGCTTTGGCCTTGAAAGCTGACGGGACCGTCTGGGCCTGGGGCAACAATGAGACAGATCAACTTGGCGTTGACCAGGCTTCTCCGATTGCCATTCCCAGACAGGTAGAAGGTCTACAAAACATTGTGGCTATAGCCGCAGGGTTAGAGTTCAGCCTGGCCCTAAGTTCCGATGGCAAAGTGTGGGCTTGGGGCGCCAATGAGTATAAACAGATTAATTATTTCAGTGACGCAATCAAAATCGCCACGCCACAGATAGTCAATAATCTGTCCGGGGTAGTTAAAATAGCTGCCGGTAGCGCCTGGTGTCTGGCTCTCAAAAACGATGGCACAGTCTGGACATGGGGGGCTCAAAAAGTTCCTATGGGAAATGACGATCAAGACGGCGAAGTCACAAACATTACTAACTTAACCCAAATTAACGGAATTTCAGATGTTATCAGTGTTTCAGCTGGTTATAGCCACAGCTTGGCTTTAAAAGGAGACGGAACTGTCTGGGGATGGGGCAGCAATGAACTTCTGCAACTGGGCAGCCATGATCAACAGTGGTTCGACTCACCAGTTCAGATTTCTCCTCTGAAAAACGTGACGACAGTGAGTGCCGGGGCTTACCTGACGATGGCTCTAACCAATGATGGAACAGTTTGGACCCTAGGAGGCAACATCTACGGACAGCTTGGCAATGGCATAAAAGCTGACAGCCTACCGATTACAGCCTATCCGGTAAAGGCTAGTAATATCACACAAGCCACCAGCATCTCTGCAGGCTATGGCTTTGCCCTAGGACGGGCCCTAGGCAGTGTTTGGGGCTGGGGCGATAATTCTAAAGGCCAATTAGGCGCGGGTATTGTCAACGTGATGGGAGAAGACGACTATGACGGGACTTATGCACCGATCAGCGGCCAGCTCAGTCTTTATCCAACGTCTGCGCCCTATCTGAGCCGAGTATCAGGCAATGATGCCGTAAATACTGCAGCCGAGATTGCTAAAGAAGGCTGGCCGAATGGTTCTTCAACGGTAATCCTAGCTACGGTGATCAATTTCCCGGATGCTCTAGCTGCAGCGACACTTGCTCATCAATTCGATGCACCGATTCTGCTTACCAACAGCAAAACACTCGATCCTGCTATTCAAGCGGAAATAAAGCAGCTTAATCCGACTAAGATTATTATTGTAGGCGGGAAAGCCGTTGTTTCCGAGACGATTGAAGATTCACTGAAACAGAAGTATAGCGATGTTACCCGCCTAGCTGGTTGGGATCAATATGAAACTGCCGCTAAAATTGCCGATTATTACTACTCTGTCAACCCTGATGCTCCGAAAAAAGTCGTTATTGCTAATGGTGACAACTTCCCCGATGCGCTTTCTATCTCATCCTGGGCAGCTTACAACCATATTCCAATTCTCTTAACTAAGAATAACCAACTGCCTAACTCTACTTCTACTGCACTCCAGCAGCATGACATTGCAGATGCTATATTAGTAGGAGGACGAGCAGTAATTAATGATGAAGTGGCCAATGCCATTACCACTACCGTCTCAACCCATTGGGACTCCAATGATGAAAACAGAAGCCTTGTACGTTACTGGGGAATGGATCAGTATGAGACCAGTGTCGCAGTAGCCAGGGGGTTACGCACCGATATTACTGCCCTTGTAATCGCTACTGGTGAAAACTTCCCCGATGCCCTCGCTGGATCTGCGCTAGCCGCGCGCACTGGCAGCCCCATTATCTTAGTCGACAAGCAATTAACAAAAGCTAGCGTGATGAACTTCTTAGCTGACAACAGTGGTCAGATTCGTAGAATCTACCTTCTAGGCGGAAAAGCGGTCATCCCGGATTCTTCCTCGACATATATAAGTCGGTATATGGCTGGGTAAGACATTATCTTTGATGCCAAAAGAGAGGTGCTACGGAACTTCAGTTTCGCAACACCTCTCTTCTTTTCTCTTTTAATCATTGAGATCTTACAGACTTAGGAAAGTTCTCCTTTTAATCCTATACTATCGGCTACATTTTGCATACCTTTGATTGTTTCTCCGATGATGTAGTCAAGTTCCATACCCAGCATTTTTGTCCCTTGCTCAATGACTTCCCGGTTTACACCTGCAGCAAAGCTTTTCTGCTTCCACTTTTTTTTGACCGATTTAAGTTCAAGGTCAAGAATACTCTTGCTTGGTCGTAAGAGAGCCGTAGCCGCAATTAAACCAGTTAGTTCATCGATGGTGAATAAAATCTGCTCCATCCTATGAATAGGTTCAACATTGCAGCATATCCCCCAGCCATGACTTTCCACTGCATGGATATAGTCCTCGGGCCAGTTATGTTCCATAAGTATTTCCCTAGCCTTTAGGCAATGTTGTTCAGGATACATTTCGTAATCAACATCGTGGAGCAACCCGATAATGCCCCACTTTTCCTTTTCGACTTCTCCTAGAATATCAGCAAAATGAAGCATAACAGCTTCAACAGCCAGAGCATGCATGATCAGGCTCTGATTTTTATTGTACTTAGTCAAAAGATCGTCGGCTTCTTTTCTTGTTGGTATCATCTGTTCCACACTAACTTTCTCCTCATGATTCATTTTTTAAAAATACTAATCCTTAATAACTTTAATGTCAACTTGAAAAGGAATTAACTATGTCCTAAGGATTAAACACTCCTCTAAACTTTACGCAACCTTTTATGCATAATTAGTCTAGTGCAGAAACTTATCCAATCCCCAGAACACACTCATCCCAAACACGATTCCCATAAAAAGATTTGGAACAAATCGAGCAAAAAGAAACGTTAAGAGACCCGCCCATAAATAGGGATTATGGATTACAACGATCGAACCTTTTGGTGTCACTAGCTCCGGAATGACTAGGGCTGCCAGTAAGGCAATTGGAACCAATTCTATAAAATCTCGGACAAAACCATGGACATTTTTCCCCTTGAACAGCAGGAAAGGTAAAACACGTGCGCCATAAGTGACTATTGTCATCAATAAAATCGTCTCCAGAAATTGGATAGGCATAGAACTCTTCTCCCTACTTGTTAAGCTTATCGTTTGGCCTTTTGCCGGCAATCGAAAGTGTGTGTCCTCTTTGACGCCACCATGCCCCAATTCCAGCTGCCAATGCCACACTTAAGATAAGATAAATTTTTCCGGGGATGAGCAACTTAAAGACGACGGCAAGTAGCGCAGCTAGAAGATATGTCATGGCATTTTTTCTGGTTATAGAGGTCGTCGTCAAAATAATAAATAAGGCCAAAAGAGCAAATTGGAAACCTGAAAATTGAATAGGGAGCCATCTCCCAATCAGACCTCCAAGAATCGTAAAAACGAGCCAGGAAGCGAATGCGCCCAGATTAATTCCCAACATAACCTGGCGGCGGTCTTCTTCTTGGACTACCTCCTTGAGAACTTTCGTGTTGAGCACGAAAGTTTCATCAGTGAGCCCGTGAGCCAAACCTAGAGACCAAGGTAAAGTTCTTGTTGGGAAAAAAGGAACAACCGAGACACTCATCAACACATGGCGGATATTGACAATGAGTGTAGTTAAGCCAATCATCCAGATGGTAGCTCCTTGATGAAGCATTTCAATCGCGATAAACTGTGACGCACCTGCAAAAACAAAGAAAGACATCAGTCCAGCTTCCCAAAAGGTTAAGCCGAACTGAGTCGCTAGAATTCCAAAGGTCACCGCCACTGGAGCATATCCAATTGCTATTGTTAACGACTGGCGCAAACCATAAGCAAAGCTCTTTCTTATTTCAAGGGATACTGCTTGATTCATAGAGCTACCTTCTCGATCACTGCTAAGAAATTGGGATACGATACATCGGCTGCAGCCATATCTTCCACGCTAATCCCTTCCTTGGATAACATTCCAGCAATAGCCCACGCCATAGCTAACCTATGATCGCCAAGACTACTCGCTTGTCCGCCGCGCAAGGAAGGCTGCCCCTGAATGCGTAATCCATCAGGAAGTTCCTCTACCTGGGCCCCCAATGCGGTTAATCCCTCAGCGACCGTACGGATGCGGTCAGTTTCTTTGACTCGAAGTTCTGCGGCATCCCGAATGACTGTCTCTCCTTCGGCTAGGCTAGCAGCCACAGCCAAAATTGGGATTTCATCAATCAAGCGCGGAATCATGTCCCCTCCGATTTCGATTCCTTTAAGTCGCGCAGGGCGAACACGTAGCGTTGCCCTCGGCTCACCACAGACATCCGAAACATCGAGCAGATCGATATCCGCTCCCATGCCCTTGAGGGCATCCAATATTCCCGTACGTGTTGGGTTCACACCGACATTCGGTAAGATAATTTCTCCACGTCCAACCAAACTTCCTAAGACGAGGAAAAAAGCCGCCGATGAAATGTCACCTGGAACAGAAACATCTTGACCCGTAAGGCGGCCACCACCGTGAACTCTTACCACGGCCTTATCACTGAGCACCTCAACTCCAAACCCTCTGAGCATACGTTCAGTATGATCTCTAGAAAGAGCCGGTTCCTCAACTTTCGTTTCTCCACTCGCTCTCAGCCCTGCTAGGATTATCGCCGATTTTACTTGTGCCGAGGCTACAGCAGTTCGAAAGGCTTGTCCTTGTAACTGACCACCACTCATCGTCAAGGGGAACTGATTACCGCCAAGACGTCCCATAAATTGAGCGCCCATCTGCTTGAGAGGATCGGTGACCCGCCGCATGGGACGAGATCGAAGAGACTCATCTCCAGTAAAGGTTACAGAAAAAGGGCTACCTGCCAACACTCCAAGCATCAGCCGCGAAGTTGTCCCTGAATTACCAGCATCAAGTACATCCGTTGGCTCCTGCCAAGCTTCCATACCTTCGCCACGAATCCAAACCTCCGTCCCTTGTCTCTGCCAAGCGACCCCCAGTTGTTTTAAACACTGAAGCGTACTTAAACAGTCCTGACCTAATAAGAAATTCGAGACATGGGTTTCTCCATGAGCCATTCCACCTAAAAGCGCTGCCCGATGGGAAATGGATTTATCACCCGGAACTCGGATTTCTCCCTGCACACTGGAGACCGGCTTTATAAACACGCCTCCCATAGATATTAACCTCCTTAGTTATCAATTAATCGATTAGTTGATTCACTGTTTCTACCGTTTACTTAATTGATAAATTTCCGGACTTCATGGGCCTTTCTAAACGCTTCAGCAATATCCTCTCCAGCTCCCTGCTGAATGCATTCCCGTAACTCTATTATTCTTTTTTCCCAAAGGGTAAGCCCATCAAGAATTGCCGGTGCATTCCTCAGCAGAACCTCCTTCCACATCTCTGGAGAACTGTCTGCAATACGCGTCAAATCTCGGAAACTCCGTCCTGCTAACTCCAGTGCCGATCCCTGCTCCTTAGAAGCATCCTGCGTAGCTAAGGTTAGTGCTACCGCTAATAAATGGGGAATGTGACTAACCATGGCTACTTCTGCATCATGCTCCCTTGGCTCTCGAAACACTACTTTGGCTCCAAACTGTTGAACAATTCCAACCAGCTTTTGAACCACCTGTTGCGGGCAATCGACTTCAGGGGTTAAAACATAAGGATACCCCTTAAAAAGTCCGGGATCTGCGACCCCAAACCCGGACTGTTCCGAACCTGTCATAGGGTGACCTGCCACGAAATGGAAGTCGCAAGAGCCAGTTTGAGCACTTATTCGCGATTTATGGCAAATTTCCATCTTTATGCTGCCAACATCGGTAACGACTGCCCCCTTAGGAATTCTGCCTACTAATTGGTCATACCCTTTTGCTAATTCCTGAAGTGGAAGAGCTAAGACAATCAAATCAACTTCTAAAAAATGCGGCATTTCCGTCCAACCTGCCTGGATCCATCCCCTACGTACAGCTTCATCGATACTGGCCTCCTCCGGGTCGACGGCAAAAACTTCCCATCCAATCTGATGCAAAGCACCTGCCCAAGACCCGCCGATCAGCCCTAAGCCGAAGATGCAGGCCTTCGGAATACGAAGGCCTGACCATCCCGGCGTTAAAATCACCTCTGGACTATCTAACACGAACTCAATTCCCCCAATCTACGATCTAGTGCGGAAGTAAGCCTAGCCAGATCATCCATCATACTTTGAAACTTTTCAGGCGTTAAGGACTGTTTTCCATCCGAGACAGCCTTTTCCGGATGTGGGTGAACTTCAACAATCAAACCATCCGCTCCTGCAGCCAAAGCTGCTTTCGCCATAGGATGAACTAATTGCCACCGCCCTGTTCCATGACTTGGGTCAATAATGACCGGTAAGTGGGAAAGGGAATGCAGAGCAGGAACCATGCTTAAATCAAGGGTATTTCGTGTGTAACTTTCAAAGGTTCGAATGCCCCTTTCACAGAACATTACTTGGTAATTTCCTCCGGCCATAATATATTCTGCTGCCATCATCCATTCCTCTAAGGTTGCAGACGGCCCTCTTTTGAGGAGGACAGGTTTTCCACATTTGGCCACTTCTTTGAGCAGAACAAAGTTTTGCATGTTCCGAGCACCGATTTGGAGAATATCCGCATACTCCGCTACCAAAGAAACGTCCTTGGCGTCAATTACCTCTGTAATCACCATCAGTCCCGTCTCATCGCGAGCTTCAGCCAAATAGCGCAATCCTTCTTCCTCTAATCCTTGAAAAGAATAGGGAGAAGTACGCGGTTTGAAGGCACCACCTCGTAAAAAGGTTGCCCCAGCTGCGCGCACAGCATGAGCAGATTCTAAGATCTGTGCTCTACTTTCGACTGCACAAGGTCCGGCCATAACGTGAACGGTACCGCCTCCAATTTCATGTGCTCCAACCCGAATAATAGTATCCGCAGGGTGAAATTCACGGCTGACCAATTTGTACGGCGCCAAAATAGGCACTACTTTTTCGACCCAAGGTAAGGCTTCTAAATCAAGAGCTTCAATCCTCTGGCGGTCTCCAATTGCCCCCATGATCGTTTTCTCCACGCCTTGAGAGAGATGCACCTTGAAGCCTCCTTCTGTTAACCGTGTGGAAACCTCTTCAATTTGCTCTGCCGTCGAACCCATTTTCAAAACAATAATCATTCTCTCCGACCCCTTTCTACCATACTACATTATTTGTACTAGTTTCTAAAATATACAGCGCTTGAGCCTCCTGGGTTTTTCTACCATACTGCATGATTTGGACTACCTTGTCTCAATTCTTAAAAAGAGACAAGGGGACGATTCTCAAATCTAACTTCTAACTTTTAAAACAAGAAAACCGTCTCCTTGTATCTCTAAATACTTACACCTACCTTATGTGAGTTTAAAGACTTAACCAACAAAATGATATAAAGAAGTTATTCTTTCTGACAGTACAAAAAGACGCCCTGAATAGAGGGCGCCATAACTCTTAATCGCTCCCGTCCTACTATCCTACTTAACTTTGGCAAGTCCTTCTCCACGAAGCACCCACGGAATATCTAAGGTTAACCATCCTACATAAGCTTTGCCAAACAAAGCTTTAACAAATCCGAAAGGCAGAAATCTAAATTTAAATTATCTTACCACAGAAAGGGCTATCCTCACAACCCCTATAATACGATTAAATCCTTCGTTCGTCCTGCCTAATTATCAGCATCAATAAGATCTTTCCGTAGAAAGACAGCATTTCGTAAAAAGATATGCCGGACTTCTCTTTGATTTCGCGTAGTATTAGCGTGTAATAGCACTCTAATGCAGTGTGAGAGTGAACCAGGCACCGGGATTTCTGTCGCACAAAGTAGCGGTACCAACTGCCAACCTATGCCACGTGCACTAGACGCAGGAAAATCAGCGTTTAAATCAGATGTAACGGTAAAAATGGCACTAACTAAATCTTCCGTACAAAGCTGATTTTCCGCTAGCATCATTTTTAAAAGTTCTTGAGTAGCTTCCCGAATCTCCTCAGCATTATTGCGATCTACTGTCGTCGCACCTCGAATTCCTCGAACCATATCCTACCTCCCTTATTCTTTGGGAGCAACGCGATGTCCCAATCCCACTGCCACCTCATCCAGATGTAATAACCCAATTCCAAAAAAGATCGCCACGCTTAAATGATCATCTTGACGAGCGATTCCAATCTTTCCACCAATATTCAAACCAATGGCTTTGCTCATAATTTGACTTAATGCCTCACGAGTAGCACCTGCTACTGCACCTTCATCTCCATGTGTCTCTTGAATAGCCCCTTCGCGTTTGGCGGCTACTATGGCGCGTTCTACAATCTTGCGGACTGAACTGATGTACTCACCACCGTAGTCTACCGCGGCGGTTTTAATCCCCAGACGTAAATATGACTCTTTTAAATGAGTTTCTTCTTCACGACTCTCTGTCATAGACATCTTTAATGCAGCGAGTGCAATTTTTTTACTCTGTGCCTTCATCATGCTCTTCCTTTCACTTAAATTTACACTGACCCGCTGGCCGAAGACACTGTCTTCGCACGTTTTAGCCTTCTTGCAGGATGGCAGGCGCCGTGATGGCGAGAAGGGACCGCTGGCCAAGGATCCGGACAAGATGTTCGAGGTTAGAGCATCGCCATGACTCGAACAAGGATGTTCAAGGTTAGAACGCCGCCATGGCTCAAACAAGGATGTTTGAGATTAGAGCATCGCCCGAAGAACTGTCTTCGCACGTATTAGCCTTCTTGTAGGATGGCTAGATGCCGTATGGCCGAGTGTCACTAATAAAAAGACACCTTAATGGTGCCTTCGTTTTTTCAGAAAACCGTCTCACCGTTCTTCAATCCTACAATTATGTTTCATACAAGCCTTTTTTAAAGAAAACAATTGTGATTTAAAGGTTCGCTTTTTCCGCCCTACCGTACTACCCTCCTTTTCTCACCTACAGGAATAAATAATCATTCCAGTTGGTAAATAAAGAAAAAACTTTAGTTGCTGCAATTATAGTACGCCAACACGTCATTTGCAACACTACGGCCTCACTGTCAAGTTCTGAATATCACCCTGCAATACCACAGTCTGATTCTGACGGGGTTCAAGCAACTGAGAATCTTTTTTTAAGACCTGAACCCTTACTGTCTGAGACACGCCTATCCCGTCCAACTGAATTTGACCGGATTGAACCATTATTTGCAGTTCTCCTTTTGCTAAACTACCCATAACTTGCCCATTTTGAATCACAAGAATCGGAGCAGGGGGTGTCGCTTTTAAAGTAACCTGCCAAGTCTTGACTGACTTTGAAAAAGAAGGCAAGTCTAAGGGTGGCGCTTCGACCTTTGACGCCACCGCCATATAGAATTGAAGCGGATCTCTTACCGCACTTAGCTGCATTACTATAAGTAATACCGATGCCAAAACCATTACCCGGATGATCCGGCGCTCCCCCCGCTGTACTATGTTCCACATCCATTCTAATACACTCTCTCTACGACGCACGCATAACCACCTCGAAAAGAGTTTATGCAGGAGGTGGATTAATCAGACCACCTAAACTCAGACGTCAGAGGTCAGAAGCCGGATGTGTCAGATCGTTGTATTCCCTTTTTCTGATCTCCGGCCTCTGTTATCCGACCTCTGGAATCGCAAGCTGCCCGTCCTGCTCGGTATCCCATTGCAAATGCAGCCTGCAGGTTATACCCACCCGTTATTCCATCGACGTCGACTACCTCACCAGCCCAATATAACCCTTCTACACATTTAGAAGCCATTGTTTTCGGGTTAATCTCCTTAACATCAACACCTCCGGCCGTTACAATCGCAGTTTCTATTGAAAGGGTGTCTGTGATCGTCAGAGGTAATTCTTTCAACAATCCTACCAAGTGTTTTCGTTCTTCACGGTTAATTTGATGTACTACCCTTTCCGGGTTGATTCCGCTCAAACGGATCATGACTGGTATTAGGCTTTGCGGTAAAAGGTCATCCAAAGCATTTTTGAACTGCTTATTACTATACTTCTGGAAATCCCGTTGAACTCGGGCGTCCAACTGTTCTTGCGTCAGAGCAGGCTTCAAATCAATTTGCAACTTGACTTGTTGTCCTTCACGAAGCGCATCCCCAGCCTGACGGCTTAGCGTTAAAATTATAGGTCCGGATACCCCAAAATGCGTAAATAGCATTTCTCCAAACTCTGTCGTTCTCTTCTTTCCGTCGATCCACAATGAGGCCTCGACATTTCGCAGGGCAAGTCCCTGTAGCTCCTTCACCCATTCTTCGGGAGCTTTGAGGGGGACCAAAGCCGGTCGCGGTGTAATCACACGATGCCCAAGTTTTCGTGCAAACCGAAACCCATCCCCGTTTGACCCAGTCGCAGGGTAAGAGGAACCTCCGGTACATACGATGACAGCAGCGGCCAATAGTCGCTTTTGGCCTGCCACTCGTACCCCCACGACATGTCCATTTTCAACCAAAATTTCTTCCACAGCTATGCCCGATCGTATCTCTACTCCTTTGTCTTTAAGAAAGCTCACCAAGGCTTCTACCACTGTTTCTGCATCATCAGAGACAGGGAAAACTCGTCCTCCCCGTTCGACTTTTGTCTCTATCCCGTAACTGGCCAAAAAATCTCGTAAGGCCACGTTATCAAAATCCCTCAAAATGCTATGTAAGAAGCGGCCATTTCCAGGATAATGGCTCATAAAATCCGAAACGTTTTCTTCATTGGTAATATTACAACGTCCTTTGCCTGAGATAGCTATTTTCCTACCCAGGCGTTCTTTCTTCTCAAGTAATAGCACCTTTGCTCCACCTTTGGCAGCTTGTCCAGCAGCCATCATTCCAGCCGCTCCGCCACCAACTACAATAACCTGATATTCGTTCATTAATTATATTCCTTTCTCTTAGGTCTGTCGTACAGCCAAACTAACTACGGCAGGGGTAGCTAAAAACTCTCCCACAAGACCTTGAACTATACATCTTATGAAGATGATTTGATGGCATTGTCTAACGTTTCTTCAAATCATAAAAAGACATTCCAAAAGAAGTACCTAATGTTATAGAAAATGTTCGAATAAAATCTATTTTAGATGGTCTAAAAAAATAATCTAAAACTATAATCAAAACACTACTCGTAACAAACATACCAATAAATTTTAATGACTTTTTTCTCATTTCTATCCATTTTAATTCTTTCATGTTCAGAATAGTAATAAACCAAAAATAAAGAGCTAATAAAAAAACAATACTCAGATATCCTATTACAAATTTAAAAGCTAATTTATCATCAATACTTTCGCGAATAATAAATATAGTAATTATGGCTCCTAAGCCAAATAATATGTATATAATTGCTTTTAGAATTAAGGATTTTTTAATTCTTACCACCTCTATAAATATAGTAACATACCACACTCTAAAAGTGAAAGCGCGCTGTAATGGCGCGTATGTACCTGCCCAAGATACTCCCTCACCCCGTCAACCAAGTCAGAGAAAGTCTTAGCTTTGTGAGCATGCAAATCGCGTTTGCGTCAAGGAACGCAAACAGAGTCACGGATCCAGAATGCAAGTCAGAACCGTCCCAAACTTCCAACTTGCGTCCCCCTCATCCTCCCAAGACATTCCCCAGCATCGTTTTCCCCTCGTCGACCCCAGCCAGAGGAAGTTTCTTAGCTGAGAGAGCGCTTAAGTGGAATTTGCGTCAATGAGCGCAGTCGATAAGGCGTGAAGAAACTTAACGGGACTTGTCCATGACTCAAACAGGACGTTTGAGGTTAGAGCACCGCCCGAAGACAGTGTCTTCGCACGTATTAGCCCTTCTTGCAGGATGGCAAGGTGCCGTGATGGACTGATGTCGTGGTGCCCACGAAGACACTGTCTTCGCACGTATTAGCCTTCTTGCAGGACGGCATTGCATTCGACCAGAAAGCCCAGAGGTTTTGAGTTTTAGCCTTAGCGACAAGCGAATAGCAAATGCAACGTGCGCGAACACGATAGTCTCCAGTGGAGAGTATCGCCGAAGCCGTGATCCCCCAAAGGAATACATACCGGCGTAGGATGCTAAGAAACTTCCTCCCTCCTTTGCCCTTGAAACTTATCTGTGCTAAGATTGACAATATATCCCTCGTCAATAGATTAAGAATATAAGGAGGAATGCTTCATGAGTCTTGACCAGCGCACCCTCATCGTGACACAGATTTCTGCTGCAGTGGCGTGTAATGCCCTAGCCGCTCTCCGTCTTGCTGTCTCTGAAGCTTTAAAGGTAGGCTTAAGCCCAGAGGAAATCAAGGAAGTTGTAGCCTTAGCCAAAGAAATTCAACAACAGCCCATTTCTCACGTATCCCATTTAACTGATCAACTTCTGCGAGAACCGAAGAAAACGACGCATGAACACAGTGCTCACTGCGGGTGTGGTTGCCACCATGCCTGAGCCTGTGCAATAAAATTATGCTAGCCTTTTATCAGGCGATTCAATCCATCCATAACTCATGTGTTGATGTTTTTTTTATCCTACTTAGTTTTTTAGGAAGTGAACCAACCTATATTCTTTTAATTTCGGTTTTTTTTTGGAATGTGGACAAACGTTTCGGTTTCAGGCTAGCCGTGCTATTCCTGACATCCATGGCTTTTAATGGCTTGCTAAAAAACATATTTCACACTCATCGCCCGATTGGCCAACCGAGCGTCCGTTCCATTTATCTTTCATCGGCCACGGGAAATTCTTTTCCCAGCGGTCATAGTCAAGGGGCGGCTACTTTTTATCCCTATGCATGGCAGCGTTGGCAAGGACAGAAAGTTTGGCTAGGCCTAGGAATTTTCATGATCCTAGGTATTGGCTTTTCGAGACTTTACCTAGGTCTGCACTGGCCGGCAGACATCCTAGGTGGGTATTTAATCGGTGCCTTAATAGTCTTTGGGTTTGAACGACTTGATATGGTCTTGTTCAAACTCTCCATTTCACTATTTTCCAAACTCCTCCTATCCACCGGCCTCCCCCTGCTTTTTTTACTTGTTTACCACACCCGTGAAGGGTGTCAGATGGTTGGCTTTGTCATCGGATTCACAAACGGGTATTTTTTAGAGGATACTTTTCTGGATTATCAGGAACGTACACGATTTACTCCATCACTCTTGAAAACATTCGTTGGTCTTACTCTATTTGGACTTTGGGTCTGGCTTTGGCACTCCCTAACCGAACGCAATTTCTGGATCTATCTCCCAGTCCTCATCTTAGGCGGGTTATGGACTTCCTTTGGAGCCCCTTATCTATTTCGTCGCTGTGGTTGGGAAGGTCCTCTAAAGGAAAAAGGAATTGCGACTATCCGGACAACTGGTCGAACAGACCAGACATAACTCTGAATTATCAAAAATTCTTTTGCCACACCGAGTGCAATACCGTGGGCTTCCCTCGTGTAATAATATCTTTCCGGTCAGAAGACGAAACGACAATTGTTTAGTGCAAAACGATAAAGCCTGTGATCGACAAACTTCCACACATCGGCCACAATGAACACATTTCTGAGGTTCCAGAATAAGACGCAGCGATAATATCTTATCCTCTTTATCAGTTTCTTCCATTGGATTCATTTCTTCACGTTTTTGTAACGCGCCCTGTGGGCAAATTGCTGTGCATACCCCGCAGCTGGTACACGAATCAGCCACAGTTAAAGCCCGAAAGGGGATTTTTCCTTCAGGGGTTTTCTCTAAAGCTTGAATGAGCCACTGACGAGATCGTGGGGTAGAGTATGTCTCATCGGCAGACAAGCTAGGCAGCCATTCCTCTAATTTCTTCCGGCTTCTTTGACGCCAATCAGTGAGTTCAAAACGTTGGGTAACGAACTTAGGCTCTTCAGCGGCTTTCACTCTGATTTCATCATCAGCTCGAACTTGAATATGAATAGCTGCATGGTCTGGCCAATCTACATGAACCTGCTTAAAAGTCTGAACACTGGCTGCACAAGCTTGACGGTCTTCACACTCGGCGCAAACACCCGTAATGATCGTTACGGGTGTTTCGTTAGCCAAAAGGATAAGTGTCATCCAAGCATCTCGGTCCAGTATCCCTAAACATGGAATCTCAAATCCACCAGGAATTGCCTGAGGACAATTTAAAATGATTTCTTTGGCCCCCAAGAGATACTCATGGAATTTATCGATCGTCCGATCCACGAAACCGTCGCTTGGACACACAGCCATACATACTCCACACTCTGTACAAAGCTTGGTTTCCAACTGCCGGTATTCTGAGATGGCTTGATGAGGACAACTCTCTACACATAATCGACAAGCGCGGGCATATGGCTTTTTTGTATTAAGACAATTCCCGTTATGGTATACCATTTGACAGGTCATGCTCGTACCCTCACTATCATTTACTTCTTACAAGATTATTCGCTTTTAATCTTCAAATTCCTTTCTTACCTAAAAGAGGCGGGGAACACACTCAATATTTGTGTTTCCCGCCTCTTTTATTCAACGTCCGAAAGCATATATTTCGCCAGATAATTCTCAACACCGACTAAGTGT
The DNA here is from genome assembly GCF_000224515.1 of Desulfosporosinus sp. OT. Taxonomy (GTDB): domain Bacteria; phylum Bacillota; class Desulfitobacteriia; order Desulfitobacteriales; family Desulfitobacteriaceae; genus Desulfosporosinus. The sequence goes on from NZ_AGAF01000064.1 coordinate 44,635, forward strand.
TCCAACATAAGCTTCTGAGCTCTTACCACATCATGATTTTTAATCGCTTCATAAAGAAGATAGTGCTCTTCATATAATTTTTCGGGCGTGCTATGGTCTTCATAAAGCTTGCTGCGACTGGATTGCAAAGTCTTCCGCATAGTGTCTGAGATGGTGTTCATCAAACGAAACAGGATCTTATTATGGGTGGCCCTGGCAATAGCATAATGAAAGTGATGATCCGCTTCTTCACCCAAACGATGATGTTCGAGATCGATTCTCATAATTTCTAAGGCCTCAAACATCTCATTGATCTCATCTTCTTCTGCTCTCTCTGCTGCTAACCCAGCCGCCTGAACTTCCAAAATCTTACGAGCTTCATAAAGTTCCAGATCCGTATCCTTTTCAATAAACAACATCCAGGCCAGTGGGGCAACAACTGAATCAATGTTAACAACTCTAATATATGTTCCTTCACCAGAACGAACTTCGATCAGCCCCATCATCTCCAGGGCACTAATCGCTTCTCGAATCGATGCACGACTGACTTGAAAGCGCTCAACTAATTCGCGCTCCGACGGTAAACGGTCACCGGGTTTCAACTGGCCTTCAGCAACGAGTTGGCCTATTTGATCAACAATCTTCTCATAAATCTTCTGGGTCTTAATGGGCTTTAACATCACTTTATGTCACTCCTTCTGAACCCCTGCTCAAGGAAGAACGCTCCATGATCCACTTTCCTATAACCAATAAGGGATTGTGGCAAAATTCAAGCTACTTCTTTAGTGTAACATATCACATAGTTAAAACCTAATATCTTTTTGAAAAAAACATGGAAATACTTATTTTACTAAGCATTTCCATGTTAGAAAGTGGCAAAGCACTTCCGTTATTTCTTACCTGCTCGATAAGACTGCGCTAAAATTTGAACTGCGTGTAACACTTCTTCGTCTAAGCCTGCATTTTCAACACCACTTTGCAGCTGCAAACGGCAAGCTGGACAGCCCGTTGCCACAGTATCCGTGTGAGTTTGGGCAATATCTGCGGTTTTACGGTCGGAAATCAGTACAGAGAGATCTGGGTGTACTAGACTGAATGATCCTGCCATACCACAACAACGACCGGGCTCTTTCATTTCAATCAATTCCACACCAGGAATGCTTTTGAGGATTTCACGCGGTTCTTTGTAAATCCCCTGTCCACGGTTTAAGTGGCAAGGATCATGATACGTTACTTTACGCGCTACTCGGCCTAAGCCCTCTTTTTTGAAGGGAACTTTATGAATCAAAAACTCTGAAATATCATAGGATTTTCCAGCCCATTTATCTGCCAACCCTTTAAATTCCGGATCATTCTCCAGCAACTCTCCAAAGACATGCTTCCAGGCGGTACCACAAGATGAACAAGCGACAACTAACGCATCTGCACCTAACTTCTCAAATGCCCGCAAATTACGTTTAGCCATAACACGAGCTGAGACAACATCTCCATTGACTGAGGCAGGGATACCACAGCATCCTTGACCCTTTGGTATGATAACCTCAATATCTTGTTCGGCAAGTACCTCAACGACCGCTCTTCCCATATCCGTGTAGAAATAGTTGATCATACAACCCGTGAAGAGAGCTACTCTCATTTTTGGATTCTTAACTTTAATCACTTCGGGAAACTCAGAGCGCAGGGTCTTTCCGGCCAACATTGGGAACACTTTTTCTTTGCCAATTCCGATATCAACGCGCATTCGAGCCATACGACTGTGTTTATTCGGAATTCGCTTTAAGCCTACGCCTTGAAAAATACTTCCTGCCTTCATCCCAAAGTCAAACATCCGCTGCATCTTCAGAGCAGTGAAGGCAATCTTTTTGACTGAGTGCACCCCTTGTTTTCTTACAGCCTCTGCTCTGGCCGCAAGGATAATTTTATCAAACCGTACTCCGCAGGGGCAATTCGTATTACAAGCCATACAGGTAGTACAAAGAGAAAAACGATCAGCCATTCCCGCAGTCATCTCTATTTCCCCCGAGAGAATGAACTCCGCTAAACTTATCTTTCCTCTTGCCACACCAACCTCTTGGCGTGTTTCTTTGTAAATAGGACAGACGGCCTGACAGTTTCCACATTTCATGCATTTATGGAGTTCTTCGGTAATCGAATCCAGCGAATTATATACGGACACGATTAGTCCCTCCTTACTATCTTCCCAGGGTTCAACACATAGTTTGGATCCAGGGCTTCTTTAATACGCCGCAATGCCGCTACGCCGGCTTCTCCGAATTCCATATCAAGAAATTTCATTTTGGCGATTCCGATCCCGTGTTCACCAGAAAGGGTTCCCCCCAAAGAAATAGCCACTTGGAAGATCTCATCAACTGCTAAGTGGACCCGTTTCATTTCTTCCAAATCTCGTTCATCTGTCAAAATCGTGGGGTGTAAGTTCCCGTCTCCGGCATGTCCAAACGTAGCTATTTGCAGCTTATGCTTTACGGCAATTTTACGAATCGCTTTAAGCATGTCTGGTATCTTGCTTCTGGGAACAGTCGCATCTTCAAGTACTGTTGTGGGCCTTTTTTGAGCGAGAGCAGGAAGAGCACTACGACGAGCCAACCACAGCAGATCGCGTTCTTTATCGTCTCTAGCTATTTTTACCTGAGTGGCCCCTTCTTCCTTTAAAATCTTCTCAACTAAAACAGCTTCGCGTTCTACAACTTCTTTATACCCATCGACCTCACATAAGAGGACAGCTTCGGCTTCGAGCGGAAGTCCCGCATGCACAAAGTTCTCTACAGTCTGAATAGTATCCTTATCCATAATCTCTAGGGTAGCCGGAATAATCTTATTGCGAATAATGGCTGCAATGGCGTTACCAGCCTTATCCAGATCATCAAAAACTGCCAAGATACTTTTTCGCGCTTCAGGCGCTGGGATCAATTTAACAATTATTTCAGTAATAATCCCCAAGGTTCCTTCGGCCCCCGTGAAGAGGGCTACTAAATCATACCCCGAGACATTTTTAACTGTTTTTCCTCCCCAACGGATGATATCCCCATTGGCCAAAACTATTGTCAAACCCATGATATAATGCTTAGTTACACCGTATTTCAGACCGCGCAGTCCTCCCGAACATTCGGATACCGAGCCGCCCATCGTTGCGGTCGTGACAGTACCAGGATCCGGAGGATATATTAAACCGTGCTTTCCAGCTTCATCATTCAGCGCCTGGATAATCACACCCGGTTGAACTGTCGCTGTTAAATTGTCCTGATCTAATTCCAGAATGTTATTTAGATTGAGCATTGACAGCACAATGCCACCTTCAGTGGGAATGGTTCCCCCACTGAGATTCGTTCCAGAACCACGAGGATAAATGGGAACTTTATAGCGTACGGCAATTTTCACGATCTCTGCCACCTGTTCAGTAGAAAGGGGCGAAACCACAACATCTGGCTTATGATGTTTCATCGCTGCAGTTGCGTCATAGGCATAGGTTAATAGATCTTCTTGTTCGGTGAGGACATTTTCACGACCGAGCACTTGAACAAGTTCTTGCAACACTTCACTAGCTAACATTTTTTTCCCCCCTAATAAAACATCCGCATTTGCGAACTGACTGTCAGACCACCTAACCATATATTAATTCAATTTTACTAAAATTTCAATATCTAAATTTAAATTCTCTTTATAAATAAACAAAGAGCAAAGTGGGAAGGGTAAAATGCAACCTCTTCCCACTTTGATTTTGCTCTTAGGATCTACAATCTAGTTTAATGAATGAGCGAGGCAATCGTTGGCATTATGCCCGCAATTGTCGGGATCATTCCTTGAAGCACATACGCTTGAAGATACGTCATTGCGCAGATAATTAACAAGAGGAAGAGTGAATGTTTAAGTGTGAAACGGAAAAGGTCAGACTCTCTACCAACTAAACCAGTTGCTGCTGCAGCCACGGCAATAGATTGTGGCGAAATCATTTTTCCTACAACACCACCAGAGCTATTAGCCGCAATGGTCAGGACAGGATTAACGCCGATTTGCTGAGCGGTAACTTGCTGTAATTGACCAAACAGTGCGTTAGCAGATGTATCAGAACCCGTTAAGAATACGCCGAGCCAACCTAGGACCGGTGCGAAGAATGGGAAAGCATGACCTGTTTGGGCAAACAAAAGACCAAGTGTATAAGAGAGCCCAGAGTAGTTAGCAATGTAAGCAAAACCTAACACCGAACCAATGGTAATGATAGGATAGACGAGAGTTTTCACCGTTGACCCAGCTACTTTAGCACCTCTGGCCGGACTAATGCCGAGAATCAACATGGTGATAAGACTTGTAATGAGGATTGCTGTCCCAGCAGCTGCAAAGAAATCCCACTTGTAACCAGCCCCGTAGACTGTTGGTTTGCTTACGATTGGCATAGTTTTCAAAACCAAACCATCTAGACCAGGCCAGTGAGGGATGTTTACGAACCATTTGAGGTTTTTACCGATAAGATCTTTAAAGGAACTTGTTCCCCAAATACCCACCATAACTGTAAGTACTGCAAATGGAGACCAGGCTTTAATAATCTGACTGGTAGTATACTTTTTAAATTCGGCAACCTTTTCACCGCTCTCACTAGGGAAACGCCAGATGTTCTTAGGTTTCCAGACTTTGAGCAAGATGACTGTGGAAATTAGAGAAAACAAGGAAGCAATGATATCCGGGAGTAAAGGTCCGAGGAAATTAGAAGACCACCACTGTGCAACCGCAAAGGAAACACCTGAGACAGCAATTGCAGGAAGTACTTCTTTAGCACCTTTCCAACCAGCCATAAGTATAATCAAATATAAAGGAACGAAGACCGAAAGGAATGGAAGTTGACGTCCTACGGCAGCGGAGATGATGTTAGCATTAACCCCGGTCACAGCACCTGCGGTAATAATCGGAACACCGATTCCACCGAAGGCAACTGGTGCCGTGTTGGCAATTAAACAAAGTCCTGCTGCATAGAGGGGTTCAAAACCCAGACCAATCAGGATCGCGCCGGAAATTGCAACGGGTGTACCAAATCCTGCTGCTCCCTCCAAAAACGCACCAAATGAAAATGCGATGAGCAGAGCTTGAAGACGGCGGTCACTAGACAAGGAGGCAATTGAACTTTTAATGATTTCAAACTGGCCAGCTTCGACTGTCAAGTTATACAGGAAAACAGCCGTTACAATAATCCAGGCAATAGGGAATAGTCCATTCAGAATACCAAGAGCACTTGCAGAAAGTGCAGTTCCAAGTGGCATCTTGTAAACAAGCATTACATCAACAATTGTGAATAAGAGCGTGGTACTCCCAGCGATATGACCTTTCATTCGTTTAATAGCTAGCGCCCAAAACAGATAAAAGATAGGAAGGGATACTGCGAGTGCTGTAAGTCCAATACTATTTCCGAGTGCGGCATAGTTTTGTGTCCATGGCATTAATAATTCCACCTTTCCTTAAGTATTTTTATATCTTTACCCTCTCTCCTCGACCTTATTCAGGCCTTTTCATCTCACCCCCTTTTTTTTGCTTTTCTCAAGCAAAGATGGACAACTAAACCAACTGATAGTATAGCGGTCAGACCACTACATATATATTAATCTAATGTTGCGAAAATTTCAATATGTAAATCATATTGTGAAAAGAAAAACTATATAAAAACGCTTTATTTGTTATTTTCAGTCGAATAAATGTACATTACAAAAACTAACAGCGAAGAAGCCTCAGAAGGCATTCTTCGCTGTTAATTTTTGTAATCTATTTTCTGCAACGTATGTAGCAATTAACTTAACGTGAGTATTTCTGTTCCAGCAATTTTGTCTCTTGCTGAAACGATTGACTTAATCTAAAAAGCAGTCGTTCCATGTCCAAGCGGTGAAGGGAGATATTCTCAGGGCTTAAGAACTCGATTTTACGAAATTCAGGTTTAATCAAGAGGGGAAGCAGATCATCGAGGTTTTCAATCCGAAGGGTCAATATAATAGGCGCATAGGCAGCCTCATGATTACGTCTCCCATCCTCTTGACTCACCGTATAGACTTCAAGACTCAAATCGACATCTTCAATAAAAATTCCTTGCAGTGGAACATTACGCAACAAGGCAACCTGTTGTTCTCTCATCGTTTCCGCTATTTGTTCTTTACTTTTGCTCCCAAAGAAAAAGCGTCCACTCCGCGATTCACCTCGATAGTCCAAGCGAATTCGCACACGAATATGTTCCGTTAAGAGCTCATTCCCAATCCGAATTTTCATCTTCCATATCTCCGTTTCTCTATTATAAAGCTTTTATATCTTTCTATTTCATCATAAAAATATTCTCCATCCGTTTGATTTTCTCCTGCAAGTCTTGAATTTAGGGTTGTAATTTGTGGACATACTAAAAAAAACGCCGAAGGTTATACTAACATAATTATTAAAGGAGGATAAACGAAATGAGAAAAACAGCCATCGCAATTTTCAAAGGTCCTCAGCAAACAAAAGAGGCAATCGAGGAAATTCAAGGTGAATCCTTGGCAAATAGCAAGATATCCGTCATGGTTCGAGTTGAATACATCCATCAAGGCGAATTCCGTGAAGAAATTGCCAATGAATTAGCTTATTACCCCAGTGAAATTAACTTAGACAAATTTAATGCTTGGTTAGTTCAAGCTCCACCGTTCAATGTACCCAACCTAGGTGAAGTGGTTGTCGCCGGCCCTTTGGCAAGTCAACTTATGCACCAACCTCAGGACCGTGGACTTGTTGAGGTGCTTCTCACTTATGGACTTTCTGAAATCCGGGCACGGCATTATGAACATGAAGTGCGTACAGGTCATTGGCTTGTACTGATCCAAACAAGCCACGAAAAAATAAATTCTGTGGCAAACGCCTTACGTGCCTTTGGCGGTAGAGATATTGAAAAATGGAATACAGAAATCGAGCATCCTATTTACCCTATTGGTTAGATTCAAATTTCCTTCATAGCCCTACTTGAGAACGCAATTCCTTCACTTCTTTAACAGTAAGTGCCCGGTAATTCCCTAACTGGAGCGTCTTCTCGAGGGTTAACGGTCCAAAACTAACCCGTTGAAGCTTAACCACTAAATATCCTAGGGCAGCAAACATCCGTCGGATTTGGCGATTTCGACCTTCATGAATTGTCACCTCTAAGATTTCTATCTGTCCTTCCTTAGAATTTACCTTTGTTTCCTTGGCAACACCGCTCAGGCGCTTAACTTTAGCAGGAGCGGTGTTGCCATCTTCAAGAAGTACCCCTTTCCGTAACTCTTCGAGCGCATTAATACCAACCGAGCCCTGTACCCAAACCCGGTACGTTTTCTCGACTCCATATGAGGGGTGCATTAAGCGATGGGCTAATTCACCATCGTTGGTAAGCACTAATAAGCCGGATGTATCGTAATCCAATCTCCCGACAGGATATACCCGTACCGGAGCATCTTTCATTAAATCAACCACGGTGGGACGGCCTTGCGGATCACTAGCACTGGTAATAACGCTTATTGGTTTATTAAGTAAATAATAGTACAACCTCTCAGATCGTTGAACCGGATGCCCATCCACTTCAATATCGTCTTGGATTCTGACCTTAGTCCCTAAGGCTAAAATTTTTTCTCCATTGACTGTCACTCGACCATCAATAATAAGTCGTTCAGCATGTCGACGAGAGGCCACTCCAGCCTGGGCAAGCACTTTTTGCAGACGTTCTCCAGCTCCTTCATCTAGAGCCATGTTCTCACTTTTCATGAATCTCCGGTCCCCTTCTCCTCATCGATTAGTTTTAGGGTTTTTAAGATCAAAAATGCCCGGCCCAACTTCAGGATAACTATTCTGAATGTCTTCCCAAAAGAGTTCTTTCTGGGCACTTTGGGGAAGCTGAACAAAGTAATCAGCGGGGAACTTTTGCAGTACTTTCGACGGGATCTCCTCGTCCTTTAGAATAGATAGTCGAAAACCAACACGCCGAGCATAATAAAACGTCATCGGCGGTGGATCACTTAAGACGAGAATACTCGAGTCTGGTGTATGGTCTTGAATCCACTTGGCTTGAGTGAGATAGTCTTGATTCCACTGATACTTAGGTGTTAAGTAGGTATAAGAACTTCGATTGATAAATAATAAGAGCATAATTACGATCACGGTTCCCGGCAGACTTTTTATCTGGCCGAGTGCATAGCCACTTAGCAAGGCAGCAAAAGGTAAAATTGGGACTAAGTAGTAATCTAAAGGAATACGAACACAAACTAATCCAATATAAAGGGCAGCAATTCCTCCCCAAATCAACAGGGCCATGCGCACCGGAGAGCGGAAAAAGATCATGTGGCACATACCGAGGCCTGAAAGAAAGAGAATGCTGTCAGTAAACCCTCGCAGAATATTTTTTTCCAATATTTTCCAATCAAGATTGTGCACGTTCTTGGCCACTTGATCCGTCAAAATTCCTGAAACAAATTGACTTGAAGAAGCAACTTGAGAATGTACCCATAAATAATATACCATAGGTGGAATTAGCACAAACATACTATAATGAACAAGCTGAACTACTCGTTTACGATTTAGTGGCCAAAAGCCAAGCAGGAGGGCAACCGGAAACAACATTAACTGAGGAAGTTTGGCCAAGATTGCCCCGGCCATTAACAAGCCCACTTTCCAAATTCCGCTCTCCTGCTGCGTAATTCTCCATCGCCAGATCATAACTAAGGCCCAAATACTCCAAGCTTGGGCCATCGGTTCAGGCATAACAACTCGTCCATAATAAATTGATAAGGGCATTAAGGCATAGATGGTTGCCGCATAAAGCCCTGCACGGTCCGTGAACATCTTCCGCCCTAAATCATAGATTCCAACTACTGTAACCAGAGATAAGACAATCGACCATAGCCGTCCCCAAATATCTGCCCAGCCAAACAAAGTCCAAGTGGAAGCCAGCAGATAAGGCAAAAAAGGAAACTCCAATTCAACCTTTTGAGGGGTAGCGCCATCATAATTGAGTTGAGGCAAGAAGACACTTGGAATATTTGTTAATCGCCCAAGCATATGGGTCGCCATACTCGCCGTATCGGCTTGTCTCCAGCCTTGATTATCCAACAATGGATTTGTTATTCCCCGCAGACGGACTAGTAAGGCCAGAAGAAGAATTAGACACAAGAGTATACGTCTTATTCTTCGGCCCATTCCACGGTACTCCACTTTTTGCGTTTTGTCTGATAGATTAGCTGGATATATCCCCAAATTGTTGCCCCTATTCTCATTTTACTGACACCAACCTTATGTTCATAATGAAGTTTTAAGGGAACTTCCGTTACGAGCTCTGCTAAAGGAGCAACTTTCAATAACAATTCAACCATTCCTGAAAAATTTTGGCTTTTGATTATATTTGGACCATATATTCGAGTTCCTTCAGCCAAGATGGAGAGCCGATAAGCACGGTACCCGCACGAATAATCTCGCACCCCTGCAATGGGGAGAAAATAATTCATGACTTTCCCAGCTCCCCAAGATAATACCTTACGCCCGAAAGAAAGCCCATGCTGTTCACCGCCTTGAACATAACGCGAAGCAATTACAAGGTCAGCACCTGAACATATGGCCTCACAAAGCAAAGGAATGCAGTTGGCAGGGTGAGTATTATCCGCATCCATCGTTATGAGTATGTCTGTGACTTCCTGCTCCTTGTAACCAGTATTTTCTGAGAGGTGACCTTGAGTTTGGTTATAATTCAAGACATACTGAAAACCGCTGTTTAAGGCTGCCCCAAGCCCTTGATTTTGATCATGGTTAACTTTGTGGACGTTTTTATGCGTCATAGCATATTTATCGACGACTTCCTGAGTTCGATCTGAACTTCCATCATTAACGACAACAATCTGATGTGGGATTGGTGCACAGTTCTGCGCGATGTCTTCGAGCAAATTTGGAAGTGCTGCGGCCTCATTATACGCAGGTAGAACTATATATAGCATACTACACAATGCCCCCTTTCGGTTCATCGTTAGTATGCTCAAAGTATGAATCAATAAAACGTCTTGCTGACAATCCAAACAGAAACGATTAGACCAATGAGATCGGCTAATAATCCTAATTTTAAAGCGTAACGATACTTTTTGATGCCAACTGAACCAAAATAGACCGTTAGCACGAAAAATGTGGTGTCTGTACTGCCCTGAAGGGTTGAAGCCAATCGTCCAATAAAGGAATCCGGTCCATATTGATTAATTAGTTGGGTTGCTACCCCTAAGGCTCCCGATCCGCTCAGAGGACGCATGATAGCTAACGGGATAATCGCTGCAAAGTTTGAATCGAAACCTAAAAACCCGAATAGTGGCTGTAACCAATGCGATACTATATCGAGTGCTCCTGAATCGACGAAAACCCCAATAGACACAAGCATTCCAATTAAAAAGGGAAGTATCCGTACACCAGTTTTGAACCCTTCCTCCGCTCCAGCCACAAAGGACTCATAGACAGGGACATTACGCAGGTAGGCGAGCACCGGGATAAGTAATAAGAGTAATGGAATCGCCCAACGAGAAATCTCGGCAATAATTCTCATTTCTTCCTCCTGTGACGAATAAGGTAATCCACGATGATAGCAACAGACATAGCACATCCTGTCGCAACGATTGTAGTGCCGATAATTTCTGTTGGGTTTGCTGAATTCGCCTTAAGTCGCACTCCTATAATCGTTGCTGGGATAAGGGTAATACATGATGTGTTTAAAGCAAGAAAGGTAATCATTGCAGGGCTTGCTACATCGGGTGTCGGGTTTTCCTTTTGAAGTTCTTGCATAGCCTTTAATCCGAAAGGCGTCGCTGCATTACCCAGTCCTAGTATATTAGCGCTCAAATTCATGATGATAGCCCCAAGTGCCGGACTATCTGGCTTAAGTGAAGGAAATAAATGACGAATTGCAGGTCCGAATAAACGGGCAATCCCTTTAACAAAACCAGCCTCCTCCGCCAGGCGCATGAGACCTAACCATAAGCTCATCACACCTATCAGTTCAATGGCAACCTCTACTCCTAGTTCAGCCGCTTTCATAGCAGATACCGTTACATTTTCGATATGCCCATTGAGCGCAGAGACGATAATTCCAGTCACCAACATTAAAAGCCAGATGAGATTAACCATTTCCCACCCCCTATTTCAATAGAATGTATGATAAGGACAACTAAAAAAGAACGAGAAATCTCGTTCTTTCTTGGTTATCCAATCCTATTACTATTATTGCGCTCATAGTCATGACCAATCTAGTCGCGGGCAATTATAATGTCATCCGATGCTTTCTTCTTTCTCTGAAACATTCCCGCAATCTTGTCTAACAGATCAGGAACCGTATCGATCAAGCGATCAACTACCACATTGCTATCGACAGGAAGAAGTCGAATCGTACCATTACCTACGACCAAAAAACCAACAGGTTGTACTGATACTCCAGCTCCTGCACCGCCCCCAAAAGGGAGTGGTGGTGCTTGTCCTGGTGTGCCGCCTGAATTTCCTTTTTCTTTATCGTCATCTGGTGGTGCAAATTCACTACCACCTGCTGCGAAACCACAAGAAACCCGTGATATTGGAATAATCACGGATCCATCTGGACTTTCTACCGGATCTCCAACAATCGTGTTCACATCCACAATTTGTTGGATGCTCTCCATGGCTGTTTTCATCAAGGATTCAATAGGATGATTCCCCATACAGCTACCCCCTTATACCCCGCTTAAACGTTCGCAGTAGATTTATTCCTACAAAAATAATATGACCGATTCTCAAGTGGAATATGCATTGAATATCACACAAAAAACCCTCTTTTTTAAATTGCGGCACGACAACCAGAGCTGGACATGGGACTTCGACCGTCACCTGTTGATATAGGCGCGAAAGTGCAAAACCAAACATAGTCCAAAAAGCTCCCGCTGCGATCGCTGTCTGGGATGCATCCTTATAGCCAATTTCTATGCGCCAGTTAATGGACCTGCAATGGATTCCTCTGTAAAATTGACTCTTCACTCGATTTAAACGCCGTAACAGACGAGGAACATGTAACCAAAGGCGAGATAACCACCCTCTTCGTATATAGCGAAAACGCGCTGTTGTCGTGGCTTGTCGTTTACCCCCTTTACCTTTGGCAACTTGTTCAATTTCCAGCTGCGGCCCTTTCTCCCATTCTAGTTGAAGGGTTGGAATCTGATATTGAGTATGCCATAGCCCGTGGAAGGCAGACAAATCGATATCAATATGATCTTCCTCTTCGATACGTCGGTATCGAAAATTCACTTCAGCTTTTAATGCTAAGCTAAGTACTAGCAGAATAGCCACTGCGAGCAAGAATGCTAAAACCCGCACCCAAAACCCCTCCGTACTCCACATCTCGTCATATTGACTGTGTCTAAATAGATAAGATACCCCAATTGGAAATATTCTATACAATATTCCATATTTTTGAACATACCTATATCGCTTTCTTAAATAAGAGAACTATGAAGAAGGACAACTAATATAGCTGCCCTTCCCCATTAATTACCTAAATTATTGACTGACGAAAGTGATTGCGCGTATCGGAATTCGCACAACGGGGCGATGACCATCGATCGGAGTACCCACATTTGAAAAAAGCTTTGCATTGGTTAAAAGTGCGACGCCATCTTGAAGTCCTCCGAAGCATCCGATCCAGAAACCGGAATCCATACCTATCCGGAGCGTTGCACCGATTGGATAGGTGTCAAAAAGCGCAACGATTCGAGGGACACAAGGTGCTCCAAAGCCGAAGCCCATAAAATAACCCCTTTTCTCCATAATTTGGGCCGCTCAAGCGGCCTAGAAGATTGGGCCGACCAAACTGAGATGTCATATCAGATCGGAGGTTATTTCACTTTCTTATTCCATAATATGGATCAATCCCCATTATGTTACCGCATCATCATCAAGTGACTCCACTTCAAGGTTAGGCATATCGTCTAAGGAACGTAAGCCGAAATGAAGAAGAAATTGTTCGGTCGTTGCGTAAAGGATGGGGCGCCCCGGCCCCTCCTTCCGACCAACATCCTTCACTAATCCTTTTTCGATTAGCGTTGCCAGGGCCCGATCGGATTGGACTCCTCTAATAAAATCTATCTCTCCGCGCGTCACCGGCTGTTTGTAAGCGATGATCGACAGCACTTCAAGAGCTGCATTGGAAAGGGCCTGCGCCGGCTGCTTATAGAGCATCTCGATATAACGAGCAACCTCTGGCTTGGTGCCCAATTTATATCCGCCATTGATTTCAAGAAGTGTCAAACCACAGGAATCCGCAGCATATCGAGCCCGAAGTGTACTAAGCAGTTCTTCAATTTCTAACAAATTCAACTCAAGAATCTCACCGAGTAGTTCAAGCGTCAGCGGATTTTTGGCTACAAATAAAAGTGCTTCTAATGCAGCCGTCTCTGGCTCCCGAAACAGCATCTCACCTACTCCTCTTCCGTAAATTCCCAGGCCTTCTTCGTTGGAAATAACATAATATCGCTCAGCATCGCCGGTTGTTCAGCTCGAAGTTTGCCAGACTTCAATAGTTCAAGCAATGCCAGAAAAGAGACAACCATTTCCATGCGCGATCCCAGACGCATTAGCTGAGAAAACCTCATCCCTTTCGGATGAAGAATGACACGCCGCAAAATATCTGCAACCATTACATCAATCGCGATCTCATCAGGCTTAACAAGCCGGATTTCTTCTCCTTTTTCAGCACGTTCAATCACCCTACGAAACGCTTGCCAAAGGTTTTCAAAAGATATTCCTTTGAGTGGATCCTCTGATTGGGCATCTGCTAGTAAAGCTTCTACGTCGACTTCTCGGTAATAGGACCTTCCAGATGAAGTTTCCAATTCCTCTAAAACTTGAGCTGCCTGTTTGTAGGCCCTGTAAGCCAGTAAGCGCTCTACTAGTTCCTGCCGCAGGTCTTCTCCCTCCACCTGTTCTTCTTCATTTTTCGCAGGTTTAGGCAAAAGATCCTTTGACTTCATGTAGAGCAGTTGGGCCGCAAGAACAAGAAATTCCGTTGTGACTTCCATGTCCAAAGACTCCATCTGTCTGACGGCTTCCACAAACTGGTCTGCAATCCGCGCAATTGGAATATCATAAATATCCACTTTTTCTTGTTGAATAAGGGTCAATAGTAAGTCAAGTGGACCATGATAGGCAGGAAGTTCTATCTGCGGACTGGTCTTCCCATTCTCCATTTACAGCCCCATGACGCAGCGAACTTCTTTCATTGTCTCAGAGGCTGTTAATCGAGCACGAGCTGCGCCTTCTTCGAGGACTTTCTCCACGCGGCCAGGCTCCTCCCAATAAGCACGCCGTTCCCTAAATGGACTTAATAACTTCTCTAAATTCTCCGCCAAGTGGCGTTTACAAGCGACACAACCAACTTTCCCTGCGCGGCAATTTTCTTCCACTTCGGCAACTTCGGGAGTGTAGATCTGATGAAACTTATCTACAATACAGACCTCAGGGTGCCCTGGATCATCTTTTCGGAGCCGAGCCGGGTCAGTAATCATTTGTTGGACCCGCGTCTTGATCTCCTCAGGCGAAGCCGTTAGAGAAATGGCATTATGATAACTTTTACTCATTTTACGCCCATCGACTCCTGGTAAGAGAGGCACCTTACCCACAAGATCTTTGGGTTCAGGAAAAACCGTTCCGTAAAGATGATTAAAACGGCGAGCCACTTCTCGACAAAGTTCAACATGTGGCATCTGGTCTTCTCCAACTGGTACCACGCTTGCTTTATAAACTAAAATATCAGCTGCCATTAAAAGAGGATAACCTAAGAAGCCATAGGTGCCTAGGTCTTTCCCTTGCTGGGTTAATTGTTGAATCTGATCTTTGTAGGTAGGAACGCGTTCCAACCAGGATAGAGGCGTAAACATAGAAAATAGCAAATGTAGTTCCGAGTGTTCTTTGACCTCTGATTGTACAAAAACAGCGCTTTTCTCAGGATCAATTCCCACACTGAGCCAATCTAGGGCAATCTCTCGCCGTAGACGAGGGAAGTCTAATCGATCTTCATACCCTGTGGTTAAGGCGTGCAAATCCACGACGGAAAAATAGCAATTATAATCCTCCTGTAAGGCAACCCAGTTCTGAATTACGCTTAGGTGCCCGATATGCAACGCCCCAGTCGGCCGCATTCCGCTTAATATTCTACCTTTCATAACTAACACTCCTTTTTGTTATCGCAGTTTTCGTTTATCATAATGATCATCAACTCAGCCACATCGGACCGAGAAAAGGGCTTAATACTAGGGTTATGATTGTCTGATAAGTGTAGGCGATCCCGTTGATTGTTGGAAAAAGTACACTACCAAGAATATCGGTAAAAAGAAGAATCACTAATATAATCATTCCATACTGCTCAAGTAAATGTAGTTGCGGATCAAAGCGTACTGGTAATATCCCTCTAAGAACGGCAAACCCGTCAAGCGGAGGAATCGGCAAAAGATTAAAGACCCCTAAACCCAGATTCATCAGCACAATTGATTGGAAAATCAGTCTGATTATACCACTCCATGCAGAACCGTGGATCCAATGCATCGTCAAATACCATAAGACAAACGCTACAAAGGCGGTAATTAAATTCATGATTGGACCAGCCAAAGCAACTTGCATATGCCCACGCCTCATATTTCCTTTATAATAGCGCGGGTTGGTCATTACGGGCTTAGCCCATCCGAATTGATATAAGAGGGCCATCAGCGTTCCGAAAAGATCTAGATGCACAAGAGGGTTTAAGGTTAAGCGCCCTTGACTGCGCGGGGTTGGGTCTCCCAAACGATCTGCCACCCAAGCATGCGCAAACTCATGAAAGGCAAATCCAATCATCAAGGCCGGAATATTGGCGATAATGGTCGGTAAATTAAAACCAAACAAAGGCTTTCCTCCTTCTAACGGCGGGAACTAACCCACTGGCTTACTATTGCCTGCTCTTCTTCCAAAGTGTGAATCCGGCCTTGAAGCCAAGCCTGGCGCACTTGATCAAGGATTTCTCCGATTACTGGCCCCTGTTTAATACCCATCTTAATCAAAGTTTTTCCATCTATGGACATATTAATCTTTTGACAGGCCTCCAGATATTCCGTAATCATTTGCTTAAAACGTTCATCTCGAGCTAAAACCAACAAGACTTCCTTTGGGATTTTGTTAAGCAGTTGATCCATCTCATTTAAAGTCAATGGCTTCGCTAAGGACTCACGCAGATGTACAAAGGTCATGGTTACATCTCTAAGTGGTCGACTAAAGCATACACGGTCAAGCACATTCATAATACTTGCCGTGTCCATTTTAGAAACAGCAATTAACCAACGCACGTGTAAAGGCCAATTGGCGCTGTTTTGAACATCTTCTATGTCAAAGTTCCAATCATAATCCTTCCCAAACCACGCTTTGAACAAACCGCTCCTAATTAAAGTCTGACCCATATCGAGATAATTTTTTTCGTTAAAAATGAGCAGGATTTCTTCTGTAAAACGTTCATTGCTGAGTGTCGAAAGGACGCCTGTGTCTATCGCAGTATATAAGGCTTCAAAGGTTTCTTTGGCTAAATTAAAATGATAACGTTCGGCAAAACGTATTGCCCTTAACATACGCGTAGGATCATCAATGAAGCTAATATTATGTAGAAAACGAATTAAACCTTGCTGTAAATCCCGTTTACCACCATAATAATCCACAAGTTCTCCAAAACGGTCCGTGTTCAAGCAAATTGCCATGGAATTAATCGTAAAATCACGCCGAAACAAGTCCTCCCGCAGACAAGATTCCTCGACTTGAGGAAGGGCTCCAGGAAAGGAATAATATTCCCACCGCGTACTAGCTATGTCTAGATGGCTCCCATCAGGGAAAACAATCTGGGCTGTTCCAAACTTTTCGTGTTGGGTGATCTTTCCATTGGGAATATGCTGCATCAAGGCCCGGGCAAATTGACCACCGTTTCCTTCAATGACAAAGTCTAAATCCTGAGTAGGGAAACTCAGGAGTAAATCTCTGACAAACCCCCCTACTATATAAACGGCACACTCTTCTTCCTCCGCGGTATCTCGTACCGCTTCAACGAGATTCTGTACCTCTTTCGGTAAGCGTTCCATCAAATCCAGAATATCTTGACGCATTGCGACACTGCGTTCTCGAGCAAGTTGCGTTTCAATAGGAACTGCGCTGCCATGAACGAGACGCAAAACATCGGACCGTGAGACAATGCCAACAAGATTACCCTCTTCAATCACCGGAAGGCGCCCAATATCGTGCAAAACCATCAGACGCTGAACTTCATCTAAAGGTGCCTCTACATCCACCGTAGTCACCCTTGTGGTCATAAAACCCTTCACTGGCGCGTGTTGCAGACCATGTTTAATCGCCTTATCGACATCTCGCCGCGAAATAATTCCCACTAAACGCTCATCCACAGTGACAGGAACTCCTGTGTGCCCATAACGCAATAGAATTTGTTCTACCTCGCCTAACTTCGTATCGGGCGAGACTGTCTTAACTGGAAAACTCATCATATCCCGAGCCAGGTGAGGTCGTTTAGCACGGCCCTGAATAGCTGAACGCAGCTGTTTCAGGATAACAGGCAGTTCGGCGTCCTTGATGGTGGCAGAAGCCGCTCTCGGATGACCTGCCCCACCAAATAACTGTACCAACCCATTGACCGCTAACCCTCGTCCTTTCGAACGGCCTACGAGATATACCCGGTTCTCCATCTTGACCAACAAAAATAGCGTATCAGCACCTTCGAATTCCCCAACTCTGTGAGCCAATAAAGCGAGACCACCAACATAATCCTTAGTCTCAGCATACGAGAGATACACTGGTAACCCATCAAAAAATTCCGTTTGTCCTTGGACAAGCAATTGTTGTAATAGCTCTTTTTGTTCCTCAGCCAGCGGCCGTCGTAAATATTCAGCAATAACCCCTAAATTCGCACCTTGTTCTAACAAATAAGCCACAGCTCGAACATCACGGACTGTGGTACTATCAAACAATAAACTCCCCGTATCGTCATAAATTCCGATGGCAATCAACGTCGCTTCAAAACTACTTAAGGGTAACCCAAACCCTGCTAACTTTTCAACGAGGAGAGTTGCACATGCTCCAACCGGTTCAATAACCATTCCCGGTTCGACCTTGCCAGCATAGGGATGATGATCATAAATCTCCACCTCAACCTGAGGAATTCGAGCGACCTTTTCGCCCAGAGTTCCGGCTCGATGCAGTTCATGGGTGTCAACTAAGATAACTCTTGAAACATCTTGCACGTTAATATCCTGAGCTTTGCGAAACCTTAGTTGATCCTTATATAGGGCCAAAAAATCTTGAACATAAAGATTCGGTTTACCATCCATCACCAACACGCTGTTCGGATAAAGTTTTTGGGCGGCCACCATCGACGCTAATGCGTCAAAATCGATTTGGCGATGAGCCAAAATTATATCCATACCTACATCCTCAAATTCCTTATTAAGGCATATTCAAGAAAATAACCAGTCAGTATGCCAGTCTATTTCGTGTCATACTGCATCGGCATGTTCACCTAATAGCCCTGCTATGAGGTAAACATACCTCCTTGTCTGACGCAAAATATCCAAGGCATCTTTGACTTGTTATTTTCTTTCATATGCCTAAAGGATTTATTTTTTAAATTATAACATCTAAGACCTATTTACAGCAACTTCAAAGGGTAGCTCGGCTTGTTGAACGACAATAAAAATGCTGGAGAGCATTTGCTCTACTATCAGAAAGTATAAACTTACGTTAAATACTGCAAGAAGGGTTAATACGTGCGAAGACAGTGCTGCAAGAAGGTTTTACCCGTGCGAAGACAGTGTCTTCGTCGTTGTCGGGCGCCAGCCAAGTTTTCTTTATCCGCTAAACTTCCTATTGATTTGACTTTTTTGTCTTATTGAATATTAATCTTGGGACGATCTAATTGAATTGTTCCTGCAGCCGTAGAAATCTCTAAATCGATTTTCGTTTTCGCTTCAGGGTAGTTCGGACTGACCCAATTTTTATCCTCTAACAATAAACCTGAACCCATAAAATTAGTATTAGTCGCCACTCCATTTAAGCGAATTCTCAGCCCGACATTTTCAGGAACAACTAACGTCAGTTTTGAAGCACCACTGTCAATCTTTCCTTGAGTTGCAATCTCGGTATCCCCAAATTGGAGTTCGAAATTACTTGCCCCAGTACTGATTTTAAGATCCTCCACCGGAAGTCGTCTTAAATCAATCGTTCCATTGATCGCCCCAGCCGTAATATCTAAGTCGTAGTGTACCTTGGTCGATAAGTTAAGCGCTAAACCGCTCCGATTGCTCTTATCGGTGTTTCCTCCAAATGAGGCAGTAGAAAGTGTGACAGCTAAGGTGTCTCCTAATTGTTGACTACTTAGTTCCGACCCGTTAGGCTCCGGGTCGGAATTCTCGCTCTTCCCTTGATAATTCCCATTCATGAGTACATGTTCACTGTTCCCGGGATCTAAGGCCTGCACTTGAACCTGCGATCCCCCCAACTTAAGGTTGACTTGAGCTTTTTTTACTTGAGCCGGCAATGGTACGTTCAAGGACTTAGTAACTGTCGTACCATTCATAAAAGGTATATTCACTCGCCAAGGTACAGGCTTATCTCCCACGGCAAAGGAGTATCCGGCCATGCTCAGAATAAACACGAGCAAAACAGCGCTGAAAGGAATCCTTCGACTAAACAACAACCCAATTCCCGCCAAGATAAGGACTAACGGCCATAACTCAACAACATGAAACCAAAAACTCCAGGATAAGATACCATAATTAAGCAGGAAGAAGATAACTCCAATTGTGATTAGCAGTAGCCCTCGGCTAATCGAATCAAAAGCTCGTCTCATTTTCTTCCCCCCCGCCAAATAATAGCAAGGCCTATTATGATAAGAAGTAGAGGCCACATTTTGCTCATATCAAACCAGTACGGGAGCACACGTTCTAATAGAAAGAAAACCCCTAAAGTGACTAAAATTCCGCCAGCAAATTTCGTACGTTTCTCATGATTTTCATGTCTGTCCAAACCCTTTGTTGTTAAAACTATATCGGACTCTATTTCCCTTACAGCATCCCCAGTCTCACGATTATGCTGCTCTGTACGCCCATGCTGGTCAACAGGATTCACTGGAATAATCGCCCAAGCAGCCAAATATGCTAAGAAGCCCACGCCCCCGGCAAACGTAGCTACTAGCACAATTAGTCGCACCAGAGTGACATCGACACTGAAATAGTCGGCAAGTCCTCCACAAACCCCTCCGAGCATCTTCTCGCGTGCCGAACGGTATAATCTTTCTGTCATGTTTGTTCCTCCTATAACTATTGCTTAGTTTTTGTCTACATTCCTATTACGGTTAAGTGGGGTTAAATGTTTCAGGTAACTATAAAAAAATTTATACAACCCACCTAGTTAGCTGTCCTCAGTAGTGACCCTTAAATCGATCTTAGAATTAAGACTTATATCCAGAAACTCGAACTAGAAAATAAAAAAACACCAAACCTGAAAAGGCTTGATGTCCTATTTTTAAGGAGAATCTCTTTGACTAGATACTGTCGTTAATTTCTTCCGTTGCATGTTCAATCTCTTCGGCAGACATCCCGTCTTTACCTAAATTAAACTTGATTGCATCGGACCAGAAAGCACATTTTGCACTTATTTTTTTAAACGTTTTAGCATTAACTTTACTCTCTTTTGCTCTAGCATCTGCATTGGACTGTACAATGGAACAAATGTAAAGAGCTTTTACGCGGTTTTCTTTATCCAGGTCACTGAACGTTTGGTTAAGTTCTGCAATTAGATTGCGGTAATACTCCGAAAACTCCTCGAAAGGAATTTCAGTTTCCATGTGTAAGTATTCTTTCAACTTTTCAAGTAGCTTATCCAATGTCCACCCTCCAAAAATCTGCCTTCTAACAATCTTATATAGTATATAACTGTTTGATTTAAATGGCAAGCGAAAATCACTGTTATTTCAACCACTTTTTCTTTATAAAATAAGCCATGACTACCATTACAATGAGCGCTGATAAGGTGTAAAAAATGACAATGCCATAAGTAGTATGAATTAACGGCATAACTTCAAAATTCATCCCAAAGAAACTAGTCAACAGATTAATCGGCAACAGAATGGTAGCTAAAAGCGTCAGCAGCTTCATAATATCATTGGCATGGTTATCAGTCGCCGCTTGATACGCCTCTCTCAAACTCTCAATCATTTCATGAGTTTGGTAAATATTATCGATAGCGCGCTTCATCTCAAGCATTAATTCTTCATGGAGATCTCCATACTTTACTTTTGTAATGTTTTTTAACTGAGCAAACACACCTTGATGAGCCTTCAAGGATCGTTTTAACCCCAGTACACGACGGTGCAAGGTGATAATCCGGTTAAGTTGCCAAGAACGAGGAGCAATCAGAATTTCCTCTTCTATTAGGTCCATTTGGTCTTCGATAATTTCTAGGTTTTTTTGATGATGACGTAATAACCTTAAGCCTAAAGTGCATGCCAACTCCAAGGGAATCGTCAGAATACCTCGTTGGGCCCATTCATCCAGACGTTCTGGCGAAAACCCGTTCCATCCCAGCAAAATAAAGACCTCCGAAGTGAGAAAGAAACGAATCGGACGCTCTTTCCGTTGTTCATCAATATCTCGAAAACAAATATAATGAATGTTAGGGCTCAATCGATCAATATGCGGACGGAAAATTAAAGAGGCTTCTTTAGATTTCCCTTTTGATTCATCTGCTTCGCGCGCGCGCAAGCCTTCAATCCATTCCGCCAGTTGGATATGATCCGGCAACAAGGGGGGAATCTCATTCCATTTTTCAAGTCCCAGTACAAAGAACTTAAAACCTGCCTCCACTCCTCTAGATTGCGTCTCTTGTCCCCTGATAGTTTCTAAACCGTTTAGACCAATAAAGTATTCTTCCATTAAATAACGTTTCCCTTCGTTTGGGATATTTATTGTAAAATTTTCAATCTATATACTATAACATATCAGGAGCACGATTCCTCGTGTTTTGGTCTAATCAACGTTACACTTTACTAATAACTTCAAGGTTAATAACTTTCGTATCGAAAGGGGAATTGCAACAAATGATTCGAGCCGCTATTTTTGATCTCGATGAACTCATTATTGATCTCGAGAAAATTCATAAAGCCGCAGAACGTCAAATCTGCAGTGATTATGGTCATTCTTTTGATAGCCTTTCTGAGGGCCTCCGATTTAAATCCTCCGGGCTTCGAGAAAATGATATTTTAGAACGGATTAAACAAGAACTAGAACTCCCTGCGCCTTTATCCGAGATGATTTTACGCAAACAAGCTCTATTTGCGGACATGATGATTGACGAGATACTCCAACCGATGCCTGGTGTCTTTGAAACAATCAATTCATTACAAGCTCACGGCTTTGGCTTAGCCTTAACCTCTTCAGGGTCCCGTCCAAGGGTTGAGATGGTATTAGAACGATTAGGCCTTTTGGATTCCTTTGATATAACGGTATGTGGAGAAGACGTGCGACATGGTAAACCAAACCCTGAACCGTACCGCCTGACCGCCGAACGTTTAAAAATCTCCCCGCTCGAAGGGGTAGTTTTTGAAGATGCGGATGTTGGTGTACAATCAGCAAAAGCTGCCGGTCTATGGTGCATCGGAGTCCCCAATACTGCCGCCGCAACACGCCAAACACTTTATGATGCCGACCTGGTTCTACCTGACCTTACACACTTTACACTTGACCTCTTAGAGAGATTCCGATGAGACACGCCCTTGTCTGTAACACAGAGTTTTTTCTTACTTCGCTATCGTTGAATTAACATCGGCGTTAAAGAACACTGAACTCGTCTTTCCCTCTTCCAAAAGACGTTTGGTCACATCGCGAGACCTCCGAGGGTTAACTTTCCAGTAACTGATATCGTTTTCAATAAGAAAATTGCCTGGTAGGGTTTGAGATGAGATCTCAGGCTTTTCAAACCGTAGAAAGATATTCGCCAGCGACCATAATTGAGCTAACGAAAGATTAGTTTCTACAGATTTTTGTATTTGAGGGATAAGCCAAGGCAATTTAGTAATAGTTTTGACTTTCATGAATTCCTTTCCCATGGCTTTCAGGACTGTCTGTTGCCGTACTGTCCGCGATATGTCAGCTAAGGCATCATGACGAAACCTTGCATATTGCAAGGCCTGTGTTCCATTTAAACGTTGTGTTCCCTTTGAAAGGTTAATCACGCCATCTGACACATCCCCCGTTACATAATGCATATCTTTTTCGACGTTGACAGTTATTCCTCCCAGGGTATCAATAATCGATTTAAACCCTGTAAAATTCGTAAGAACGTAGCCGTCAATAGGCTGGTCAATCAAACCTTCGACTAAAGCTATAGTCGTATTAAGTCCTTTGCCGACTCGTGCAGCTGCATTAATTTTGTTTTTTCCATAACCGGGAATAATCACTTGAGTATCTCGAGGAATCGAAATAAGTGCTATTTTACCGTTTTCAGTATTTACACTGGCTACCAATAGCGTGTCCGTGTTGCTAAGCGATGTTTCATCTGGTCGTCGATCCACTCCGACTAAAAGCACCGTAAAACGATATTTCTCAAAGGTTGAGTTAGGTGCGGGGGGAAGTATTGGCGTAGGGACAGGGACAGGGTTAGGCGTAGGGATAGGTGTAGGTGGCGTGGCCTCGGGGGTGGGCTCTTTAGAAGAATCCTTAACATTATCTGCTATTGGATCATTTTTTCCGCTTGTCTCTACATGAGCCTCCTCTGTAATTTTACTTGATTCTCCCTCCTCCTGCTCATTTGCAAGCAGCATGGGTTTTTTATCTCCCGTAACAGGACTCGCAAGAATAGCACCCAAAACTAAGCCGACACACAGTAGAAAAGAGAACTGCATAATTTTTTTATAAGCCTTAAAGATCCGGGAAATCGTCCTGCCGTCATATTTATTTCCCTGCATCCGAGTCCACTCCATTCAAAACTTCTTTTCTATAGCATCAAACAATTTTGAATGAAATATTCGAATTTCAAAATTGAAATATTTAGTAAAAACACCCTCATAAAGATAGGACTTTTATGAATCTAAATCACCGTTTTCCATTCTTTCCCATGTTTTTGATCCACTGGTAGCACTACAGTTATATTTTACATATACTACCAGTATAAAGGAGGAACTTGTATGGATTTTCTGAAAAAAATACTTTCAAGAAATAATACAACTGAAGAAATCGACATTAACCCAGAACAAGATATAACCCTTTCCAACGATTATCAAGAGGATACTCCAAAAAATTTTCAACCCGCACTGACATCAGTCAATCTTATGAGTAGATTCTTCCGTACCCAAAAATTGTCCCACTCGGAGCCTCCTGAGACTCTTCACGAAAATGAAGCTTGGGCACCAGAAACTGAATTTGTTGGGCTCTTTCGTAAACACAGGTTCAATGCCAAGGAATATCCTTCCTCTTCTTCCGATCCCCAATAACAACAAGTTTGAGGCTGTATTCAAATAGCAAACATTCTCTTCGATATGAATTAAGCAATCTTTGCTTGTTAAGGCGGGTGATTTTTAAAGAAAACTTGGCTGGCGACAAGCCTCTGGCGAAGGCGGCTGCCTAGTTGCCCTTATGCTTAGACGACGAAGACACTGTCTTCGCACGGGTTAAACCTTCTTGCAGCACTGTCTTCGCACGTATTAGCCCTTCTTGCAGTATATAACGCAAGTTTATACTTTCTGACAGTACAAGAAAGGGGAGACCGACATTGAACCATGGGCCCCGTGTATATGCCCCAGTACTACGAAGTCCTCTACTTTTCCATCAAAATACTACGCTTTCCACTCCCACTTATTATACTACTCTTCCAACTACCGCTTCATCAGCAAATGGTTTATATGTCAACCGTCCTTCACCCTATAATAACCAATCTCAATACACGGTTGGAGCCCCAATGCCCATTCGTCCTCAATTCCATCCCCAATCTTATCCTTATTATTCATCTTTACCTGGACCTACAATTCCTTCGCCACTGCCTTACGCCTATTCTCTTCCTAACGCCACTTATGCGCCGATAGTTGCCTCTAATGGGTTAGCCCTCATTCTAATTGCAACTCTTATATTGGTTGCACTTGATCTTATGATTGTTCGCCCACAAAAAACGGCAATATCAAGGTCCGCGGTCCGAATGTAACTTATCGCAAGTATAAAGAAACAAAAGAGGGTCCGTGAACGTCAAACAACGCTCACGGACCCTTTTAGACATTTTACCGACTTGCCATTTGCAAATATTTTAACCGAGCAGGCAGAATATCATTCCGCAACAAGTCTGCATGAGTTTCACGTTTTACAATCACATCGGCATGACCGCCCTCCACAAGGACCACCCCGGGCCGTGTCAGTCGATTATAATTCGATGACATAGAATAGTTATAAGCACCTGTACAAGATACCGCCAGCAAATCTCCAGATTTGACTTTGGGCAAATCAATATCCCAAATCAACATATCTCCAGACTCACAACACTTGCCAGTAATGGAAACAACCTCTTCCGCATCTTCTTTAGCGCGATTAGCCAGCAATGCCTCGTAGCGCGCTTGATAAAGTGCTGTCCGTGGATTGTCTGCCATCCCTCCATCGACAGCAACATATTTTCGTACACCCGGAATTTCTTTAATAGAACCAACTGTATACAGCGTGGTTCCTGCTGTTCCAACAATTGAACGACCAGGCTCAATAATAATCTTCGGGCGTGGAAACTTCTGATTCTGACAGGCATCCTCTAAAGCATCCTGCACAGTTTTAGCATAATCTGAAATCCGAGCAGGTTCGTCTCCGGACGCGTAATAAATTCCAAATCCTCCACCGAGATTCAACTCGTGCAGAAGGTAACCTGTGCGCTCATGGATATCTGCCATATAATCGATCATGATCTGAACTTCATGCCGAAAGGAATCTAATTCAAAGATTTGTGATCCGATATGAGCGTGAATCCCTTTGACAACGAGGTGCGAAAAGGATAAAGCTAAATCGAAGGCTTGATCTGCGGTGCCATCAGTTAATGTGAAACCAAATTTTGAATCGATCTGACCCGTTTGAATGTACTCATGCGTATGTGCTTCAATCCCGGGTGTCACCCTGAGGAGAACATCTACCCTTTGATTCATTGCTTGAGCGAGATCATTTAACATGCTCATTTCATAAAAATTGTCGACAACAATTCGCCCAACACCAGCTTTAATTGCCATAGATAACTCTTCACGGGATTTATTATTGCCATGGAAATAAATTCGCGCAGCAGGAAAATTCGCCTGAAGGGCTGTATAGAGTTCTCCCCCAGATACAATGTCTATGCCTAAATCCTCTTCATCAAGAATCCTGTACATAGCCAGCGTAGAAAACGCTTTAGAAGCGTAAATAACCTCCGCATTTGTCAGACCTTCGATAAAGGAACTGTGGTACTGTCGGCAAATGTCCCGAATATGGGCTTCATCCATGATGTATAGCGGCGTTCCAAATTGTTGAACTAATTCTACGGTGTCACATCCACCAATCTCTAAATGTCCTTGCTCATTTACTAGTTGAGTACCGTGCAGCCTCATTCCTCTTC
The DNA here is from genome assembly GCF_000224515.1 of Desulfosporosinus sp. OT. Lineage (GTDB taxonomy): Bacteria > Bacillota > Desulfitobacteriia > Desulfitobacteriales > Desulfitobacteriaceae > Desulfosporosinus. The sequence goes on from NZ_AGAF01000064.1 coordinate 71,263, forward strand.
CTCCCCTTTTGTCTATAAGTTAGTTTTTGGACAAAAAATAAAAACGGTAACAGAAGGAAATCCTCCGTTACCGTACATGCGCACAGAACAATGACCCTCTTCTCCTGTTGGGAGTAGTTCTCCACGCGATGTCGTGTCTAAAACATCACGTGACAGTCCTGCAGTTCTTAACCACAGACCCAGTTCCAAAAACTACGCAATTTTTGGACTTCGGCGAAATCCCCTTTTCCACGGGCTCATAAGTTTACGCAACTTCCTCCATGGTACTTTTGTCATTCGCGCCTCTACCACACCTCTAAAGAGATGAGGCATTATTAAATTAATTTAAGTATATCAGACTTCTTAATAAAGGTCAAAATATATTTTGTTGCATATAGAGAAAGACCTCGTTAGAGATCTTTCTTCAATGTTGCCGAAGGCTGAAAGAACTTTGGACTCTCGATTTACCATAAAGATCTGTTTAAGCCCTCTGTTTCTCTTCCTCACTTTCGGTTAGACCCGCATCAGTTCGAGCCCCTGCTGTAGTCGACCACTTTCCACAGCGATCTCCCCACCTGGCTAAACTTATCCCTTCTTGCATGATTTCTACAACTTCACAGCGATTCGCACACCCTGAACATTCAAAACTTTTAGCTTGGAATTGGGTCTCGCCCAAGTGTAAACCACGAAATCCAGTCCTTGTTTCTGGTCGTCTCCCCGCTTTTTCTTGCGCTAAGTACGCTGCCCCTAAGGCGCCCATCACATCATAATGTTCAGGTACGATTATTGATTGGCCCAACTCATTTTCAAAGGCTTTACATATACCGGGGTTTGCAGCCACACCCCCTTGGAAAAAAATCGGACCCCGAATGTCTTTATTTTTGCCTACGTTATTTAGATAGTTTCGCACCATCGCCTGACATAGCCCTGCTAAAATATCAGGAAGCGGATGCCCGAGCTGCTGTTTGTGAATCATATCCGATTCTGCAAAAACAGAGCAGCGCCCAGCAATCTGTACAGGATGTTTTGCTTGAAGAGCTAACGAACCGAACTCCTCGATAGGAATACTCAACCGCGCTGCCTGCTGATCCAAAAATGACCCAGTTCCAGCTGCACAAACCGTATTCATGGCAAAATCAGAAACGACTCCATCTCTGATAATGATGATTTTTGAGTCTTGACCTCCGATTTCCAGGATAGTTTGCACCTGGGGGTTAACCCGCGAAGCAGCCACAGCATGAGCTGTAATCTCATTTTTTACAACATCGGCCCCTAATAAGGTGGCAGCAAGCTGCCGTGCGCTTCCTGTGGTTCCGACCCCAACAATTTCGGCCGAATCCCTCATTTTAGTTCTTAATAATTTAATTCCTTCTTGAATTGTTTGCATGGGACGCCCTTGTGTTCTTAAGTACAGGGCCTCTTCCACCGTATTATCCGACCGTAGCAAGACTATATTTGTACTGACTGACCCAACGTCGACGCCCAGAAAGTATTTATCTTCCCCCAACACCGAACACTTCCCCTCTTGTTTGTCCAATTCCTCTTTGCAGGCGTGGTCTTTCCAATAGATCCACAAACGCTTCCAAACGGGTTTGCATCCCTGCTTGCCCGGTATGTTCATCAACGATAAGAGTCATAATCGGCACCTTATACGCCTCTTGAACTCTCGGTAAAACACTGGCTGCCACAATCTCAGGCATGCAAGATAGAGGGAAAATCTGAATAATCCCATCAAAGCCCTCCCGTGCAAATTTCACGGCAGCTCCAACTGTTTCCTGACCATGTCCTCCTACAAAATGAGGTAAAAATGGTTTGGCATGGCCTGGATAGGATTTAATGGACCGGTATCCTGGGGCCAGACCTTGGAATACATGATTACCTACCCACCCTGAAAGATAGATAGAACGATCTACTTCCACCCCTAAACGTCCAAGCTCTTCTTCTAGACCCAATGAAGTATAGGGATCAAGAATCGTGTAGATCTCACCAATAATCCCTATCCGGAGTGGTTTGTTAAACCCTTCAGAAGGAGTATCTACCTTCTCTTGGCTTTCACGAATACTTTCTTTTACCCAACGAACGGTCTCCTGAACTCCTTTAACCGTCATTGTTTGCGCCAGGAGTTTTTTAGCATCTTCATAAATCTTTTCTGTTTCCATCGAATTGGGGAGTCTTGGTCGAGCAGCATGGATCAAATCTTCGACTTGATCCAAAGCGACACTTTTTAGATAGGCAAATCTCAAAGCTTTTATGATTTGGGCCCATGAGTTGTTCGTTCCAGCTAAATAACGGATCCGTTTAGCCAGTCCAAGTAAGCTTCCATTGGGCGGCTCAAGAGTAACTACATCGTAATTATACCCTGCACTCTGCAGGATCTGCCGTTCCATTTCTCCATAATAACCAAATCGACAAGGACCAATCCCTCCTGTGATCACAATTGTATCTGCCCCTTCGTCAGCCGCTTCGATATAATTACCAAGATTTAATTTCAAAGGCAAACAGGCGGATTCTGGTGATAACCTTGTACCCAGATTTAAGGTTCGTTTACTGTTAGTTGGTGGGACCACCACCTCAACATTGAGTGATTCAAAGAGTGTTTGAATCACGATCCAGGCGTTCCCCATATGTGGAAACGTAACCTTCATGGACCCTCCTCCTTTCGACCATATCCAGAAAGGCTTCAAGCCGAGTGACAAGGCCAGCCTCACCGCTGTGTTCGTCTAGAGTAACCACCATATAAGGTTTATGTTGTTCCCTAGCTTTCCAAGCCAGAAGTTCTTGAACCATGGAGTCTGTCCCACATCCAAAACAGGATAGATAGATAATCCCGTCAATTTCGTGATCTCTGACAAACTTATTTCCTGAACCAAAGATTTGTTTAGCGTGATTCCAAAACAACTTTTTTCTTAGCCCCAGCAAATGACTTTCTACGTCTTCTTGACTAACGTGTTGAACCAATTGTACTTCCGTTTTCTCCCGGAGGCGACCAAGCAGATTCAAGTTCGCATAAGATTCTTGCGTTAGGTAAGAATGTCCAACTAAAGCAATTCTCAGGCGATCAGTGTTCTGCTCCTTTAATGAGACCGCAGATGTTGAAGTCCTAGCGCCCTGCCCCCGCCCACATTCAGGCGGACTTGCAGAATCCTTTAAGCCCTTTTGGGCACGCTCAATCTCCCGAATGCTCTCCTCAAAATCCCACCCTGCCCCCATTGAATCTTGATACCGCTTTTGCCATTCTTGACCAAGGGTAAAGGCCTTACGAATCTCCGCCTTGTTCTTGCCAAGTTGACGGCCAAATACCTGCAGGTCTTTTAGGACCTGGCGTTTACCTTTTCGCCAATTTAAAACTACAGTAAGGACAGGGATTCCTGAGGGAACTGCAGGAAATAGGCTCTCGGGAATGCCCAAGAATTTTGGGCAGGTGTAAGTATCTGGCTCAACACTAACCATACGTGGCAGGAAAATAGCATCGACATCTTTTAACGCCTGGATATGCCCTGCAAGCAGCTTCAGTGGTAGACACGTTTCGTCACTTGCTTTCTTTAAACCTTGTTCCATGATTTGGCGATGTGTGGCTGGGGAGGTCACTACCTCAATATTCAGGCGATGAAAAAACCCAGCCCAGAAAGGGAAATAATCAAAATAAAAAAGTGCCCGCGGAAACCCTATTTTCACTCTACTGGCATCCTTCCAATTCTATTTGCCGCCGCCCTTCGGCTGACGGTCTTGATCTTGTGCTTTTAGAAAACTAGGGCGCTGATTATTAATAGGAACTGGAGAGCGCATCATAATTGACCCTAGGGCTTTAATATTTAAGGGTATGAGGGGCCATAGATAAGGCACGCCAAACGATTTTGTCCGCCATAAGAGAAAGAGCACGAGAACCGCACCAATCCCGAAGCCTATGAAGTTAAACAGGCCTGTCATAATAATAATAAATAACCGCGCAAGTCGATTGGCCAAGCCTAATTCATAGCTGGGAGTCGCAAAGGTTCCCACAGCAGCAATAGCTACATACATAACCACCTCAGGAGAAAATAGCCCAACTTTAACTGCGATATCCCCAAGCATAAAGGCGGCAATCAAACCCAAAGCTGTTCCCAAGGGACCTGGGGTATGAATGGTCCCCATTCGCAAAAGGTCTACACCAAACTCAGCCACCAGTACCTGCACAAGTAAGGAAATTTTCGCTGGTTTGGTAACGCCGATAAACTGAAGCCAATCCGGCAGTAATTGAGGATTTAAGGCCGCGCCTAGCCATAGCGGAAGCAGAAAGAGAGCAGCAAAGATACCAGCAAACCGTATCCAACGTAAATAGGCACCTACAATCGGTTCTTGTCGATATTCTTCCGCATGCTGAACATGGCTCCAAAACGTAACCGGCGCAATCATAACCGAGGGAGAAGTATCGACAATGATAATGACATGTCCCTCCAGCAGATGAATAGCAGCAACATCGGGACGTTCAGTATAGCGCACACGCGGATAAGGATTCCAGAATTTACTTCCCAGGATAAATTCCTCAACACTTTTTTCGGCCATGGGAATCCCATCGATTTTAATTCCTTGAAGATCCTTGTGAATTTTATTGACCATATCTGGATTGGTAATATCTTCGATGTAAGTAATGCACACATCTGTTTTGGAGCGTCCTCCAACTTGAACTAATTTCATACGCAGTTTTGGGTCACGTAAGCGCCGGCGAATTAAAGCTGTGTTCATTACTAGGGTCTCTGTGAATCCGTCACGAGATCCTCGGGTTACGCGCTCAATATCTGGTTCCTGGGGCTGACGAGAAGGATACGTCCTAGCGTCAACAATGATGGCCTTTTCTTGTCCCTCGACAAAGATTGCCATTGGGCCTGACAAAACAAAATAGAACACCTTGTCCATCGTTTGGACTTCAGAAACCTGTAAATTGACAATGCGCCCTTTCACTAATCTATCCAAGGCATTAACAATTAAGTCAGAACGTTCCAAATCAATTAAAGCATCTAAAATATAACTGGCTACATGCGTGTCAACCATTCCATTGACTGAGTAAATTGCGATTCTCTTACCACCAATGGACATCTCCCGCAGAACAATGTCGAAACAATCAGGAACCCCTAGTTCCCGGTTTAGGTAATCAACATTTTCTTGATAGTTCTTACTCACCGGAACATTTTTCTCACTTGAATTATCACCCAATTCATACACCCCCTTAGAATCCCAATTTTGCAGTGACTAATCCTACTTAGTCAAGGTTCAAGTTTCGAAGACTATGACCAAACCCCAGGAGGTCTTCTGCAGAGCGATTACATGTCCTAGCCCCGAGGAGTGCCTTTCAGTAAAAGCGACTACATTCACTCTCCACATCCCTACCCCAAAGGAGCGTTTTCTGCTAAGCGGATGCTTTAGTGGAGCCGCGGTCCAGACGAGCGCCGACGGTTCGCGTCTTCGCAGCGCGCCAGCGGGACTTGTCCATGACTCAAACACGATGTTTGAGGTAGAGCATCGCCCGAAGACACTGTCTTCGCACGTATTAGCCCTCTTACAGGATGGCAAGGAGCGGCGGACATTCATCCAACCCAGAGGTTTGGCGCGCTCGCGAACTGTTTAGCTCGGCAGCGGCGTAACGTGCAGACGCGTGCAGAAAACGCTCCTCCCCCGTCGGCCTAACCCTATAACGCGTGCATAAAAAACGACTTTATCCTTTGGGGCTAAACGTAACAGACATTAGATATCCAAAAAACACTGCTGCTGCAATTCCTACGGCGGTTGCTTCAATTCCCCCGGATAAAGCCCCTATAAGCCCTCGTTCTCCAACTGCCTCCATGGCTCCCTTGGCAAGGGAATATCCAAAACCGGATAAGGGAATCGTGGCCCCAGCCCCTCCTATTTTTACCAAAGGCTCATACAGCCCTAACGCCCCAAGAATCGCTCCGCCAGTAACAAACGCGACAAGAACATGGGCTGGGGTGAAGGCCGGTTTGGTTAAATCCATCAAAAGTTGTCCGATTACACAAATCGCCCCACCAACAATAAAAGCTGGAATTATCATATCAAACATACGTATCACTCCTTTCATGCCTCAATAACTACAGCATGCCCAATACCAGGAATAGATTCTCCTTGCAGGGCGGACGTTGGGCTATGTAAGGCTCCACTGCCCACTAACATGACTCGCTTTAACCCTCCGCCTTTAATCCTTTGCATGATATCTCCAGCAAAAACTACCGCTGAACAGCCACATCCACTACCTCCTGCATGAACATCCTGATTGGCATCAAAAATCATAACTCCACAATCAGTAAATCCGGCTCCCATATCTAGGCCGCTTTTTTTAAGGACTTCCCCTGCCAGTGCTAATCCAACCGCTCCCAAATCTCCAGAAGCTATCAAATCGTAATCAGCTGGTTTACGCTGTAAATCAGTGAGGTGGTTAAGAATTGTGTCTGCAACCGCTGGAGCCATGGCTGAACCCATATTATTGACATCTTTTTCGGCGTAATCGACGACCCTACCAATCGTTGCAGAAGTAATCCGCGGTCCCACACCACTCTGTCCGAGAAGCACACTTCCTGCTCCAGTCACCGTCCACTGGGCACTCATAGCCCTTTGCGTGCCCTGTTCTGTTGGCGAACGGAA
>NZ_AGAF01000063.1 GCF_000224515.1 Desulfosporosinus sp. OT
CTGATTATTCTACGGATGCAAAATCCAATGCGAACTACGCCAGGCCATTTTCCCCTTATTATAAGTAAATAAGCACAGGCATCCAACCCGGTCATCGGATTGTTTACCTGTGCTTTTATAGTACCAATGCGTAATTAAGGTCACGACTAATTTAAGCTGATACTTGATAAAAATAAATCATTTCTATTATCATTGTCAGGATTAATCTCACTAAATGCGAATTCAATAGTAACATGGTGTACCTTATCTATATATAACATAGCGTAACCATCCCCACTACCCATAAAATTTCGCCAAGTCTTTTTGGAATAATTTCCACCGTAAGCTTTTTGTATATCGGAAAACGATGAGCTTGACCCTATATTTCTATTTGTATTAAATTTTGTATTGCTTGTTTTATCTGAGTAATTAACTCTTATTCCTACTACATGATTGTTTTTATCTACTTGAACATCTACATAATACGGTTCATTATAAAATAATAAGCTCCTCTCTCCTTTATCACTAGTAATTTCTTCTGATAACTTTCCAAATTCTTTTTCTAAGTATGTTTTGTCTACAGGTTGCATAATATTAATACCTGCTAGACTCTCGTTTTCTAAATCAGTGCTTTTTACAAATGTGTAATTGTTATTAAAAACGATTGTTAAAACTATAGTAAAAATACCAATTATACTTGCTAATATAAGTACATAAATCTTCTTCATGTTTCTCTCACTTTCACATTCTATCAATGAGGCATGAGATAAGAATAATCTGAAGCAAGGGTTAGTATCTGATACTACTTTAATTTCCAAAAGAAATTTTTTCAGCTTCCTCCAGAGACAAATGTAAACCAGTTTTTTGACAGGTTTCGTACCACTTTTTAGTAAAATACTTCATTGCAATAATCTCCTCTCTATTAGGATACTCCTACATTAGGTAACAAATAAGAATTTTGCGAATTAACTGTTGAAAGTAATTCGAATATTCTACACCGAAGGACTTCGACCACTCCAAAAATCAATCAATCTATCCCACCACTTTTTGGACTCAGGTTTAAGATATTCATGAAAAATCTCTGGGTTTAAATCAATATTTCCTGCTACATTCTGAATACCCTCTAATAATCCAATAGTAGCAGCTTCTTTAACGAAATCATCCCCATCAATATGAAGTCTTTCAATTACTTCAAACACATCAGGAAATTCTGCTAAACTTTTTCCTTTATAAAGATTAACTAGATGCACCGCAAATTCGCCAAGGTCAACATAAAGAAGCTGTTCTTCCCCAGGCTGGTAGCTATAATCAAAATACTCTTTCCAGGGTTCTTTGAAAGAGGGGCAAGCGTTTAAAAGCATCTCCATCACTTGATGTTTTAATATCACGGTAAAACCTCCGTTTATCGGTGGTGAAAGAAACAAGACGAAAAGTACAGTTTAAGAATTAGCTGAAGTAGATTCAACGGACATAAGTCTATAAAGTGTCCATCATCAAACAGGAATAAGTAAAATAAAGGGAAATTTATTATTGATAGCGAATAATTTATTAAACAACCTATTTCAAACAAGTCATCAGGAGTTTGGGTCGTCAAAAAGTATTTTATAAGTAACGATTGCTTGCTTGGTGGAAATAGGCTATTTATGTGAAGGTTGCATAGAATAATTCAGAAGGTAAATTATAATATTTGTTTCTTCAATATTATTTATTAACGCAGGAATAGAAAGTGGTAATTTATGGATATTGTATTAACGCAATAATGAACAAAAATATAATGCTGAGTTGCTTGAAAATTAAACCAATTCAAATTATGGATAGGAGGTAATTATAAATGCAACATAAAATAAGTGACAAATTATTAGGTCTCTATAATTTGCTTTTAGTTTTAGCTTGTTTGACCTAAATCAAGTTTAATCATATTCATGTATGAACTTGGTTTGCCAGTAATCCTTTGAATACCGTCCAACACAAGGTGGGACGGCATTTTTTACTGAAGTCATTTATTGCCTCCTCTAGCAATTGGGCACTTTTATGCTTTCGGTTCAGATTATCCTATTGATGGTAACCAGTATAAGAATTATGTTATTACCTAACCTCATATACCATAATGAATGACATATTTGTTTTCTGAGATTGCCTTTCGTCGCAATGTTAGTAAATCAATCAATTCTTTTGATGATTTAAAACGATTATCAGTTGATACAATGTTACAAAATGGCTCCAATGATTCAGGAGGGATAAGTGTAACACCATATCTTGCGAGTGCAGATGCTGGTCTGTTGTAGCTATGGAAATAAGTATTGATTTTTGTTAGATTATTCCACCAATCATCTATAAAATCATCATCATCAATAGCAACCAAATGATATTTCTCAGGCTCATAGTCAGAGTAATCTTTATTCTTTTCAAATTCGTCTATAATACCGAATTGAGCAACACAAGGCATAATATCACCCTTCTAAAATTCTTGCTTACATTATCTACAATGCCTTTCATCCAACTCTGGGATGGGGTCGCATTTGTACTGATGGATTTAAGAATAATCGCAGTCAGCTTTATCCAATTAAATAATCTGATTGGTATGGATACTTGGCAAAAGCAGTTCTATGTTTCTAAAACCTAATTTCTTGTAGAACTCTTCATTCCCAAATGTCGATGTTAAATGGATACAAAGATGCTGGTTTTCCTTTTGTAATTCTGTAATTAAACCCCTGCCTATCCCTAGCCTCTGATATTCTGGCAAAACTCCAACGTTAAAAATCATCCCATAACAAATTCCATCAGATAACAATCTGGCCGCACCAACCAGATTGTCATTATTCCAAGCGGTGACTACTTTATAGCTATGTTCAAAAGCAGTACGTATTTTATCGTAATCTTTTTCTTTTCCGTACCCTGCAACTAACCCACCAAAATCATATCGATGGAATAGTTGGTTCCAATCAATGTTATTCAAACCTACACTATACGTAAGCATTATTACTATACACTTCGCCTTTCAAAGGTCGCTCAAAAGGTTTTTATTACCTAAATACGCCGGATGTCGGCATCTGCTGGAATGGAAGTGTTAGAAATGGTTAGAAGCCTATTTAGAGATGGAAAGATTTAATTAAGTCGGATACTATTGACATTAACATTTCCATTTTTTATCTCTAATTGCCCTTTTAAGTAAGGAACATCTTTTAGCTTTTCTGATGTAGAATAAAACTCGAAGTTATAACTTCCATCACTAATCTTCTTCGGTAGACTTTCATACCAAATGTCATAGCCTTGCCCAACATAATTTTTATCTCCATTAGCTTTTAGTAGTTGATGAGTTTCCCAATTATTTTTAGCAGAATTTGGATTATCTTTATAATCGTCAAATACTACATTTCCGTCCTTTGTCAATATGAAATCAAATGTATGGGTATTGGGAAATATTAGTTCAATATCTTTAGATGTGTTATTAATTATCAGAAATTTCATCATAGATTTACTATAAGTTATGTCTAATGAATATTCCAAATTTCTTTTTACTGGATTGCTCACCGTCCCACTACTTGTGCTACTTGATTTTTCAAAGTCAACTTGGACATTAGTCTTTAAACTACAACCCATAAAGCTTAAAGATAACAATAATGCAAGTACCCAAAAGAACTTTTTCATTTTGATGCCTCCATCATTTGGATTTAGCTTTCATTCATTATCCTATTCTACAGTTCTTACCAATTGACCTTTCTAAAAAGCACAATTTTTACAATTACTACTTTTACTAATAATGCTATATGCCGTCCAACACAGGAGTGTTGTCGGAATTTGAACTGATAGGTTTAAGAATACTGTGCAGTATCTCTCCCTGAAATTATATTTTTGGCTCAACTGCTTTGAATATAAATCTTAATGTCATAATGACAGATGCAAGTCTATACTTTATCTCAATTGGTACTGTGTTAGTGCCATTAATAAAATCTAAAACATCCTGCTCTTTGATTTTAGCAAATTTAGCAATAGTATTAGCACTTAGCTTATGCACTTCAATAAGCACTTCTAAAAATGCTTTGAATTTAAAATCTGGTTCTTCATTTACAATATTGTCTAACATTAGCAGTAAGAACATAAAAGAATGATATTCATGGCCTGTTGGTATTTCAAACTTATGTCCATCATTTTTTACTCCCAACAAATTCGATAGGCATTCTGTGCTCATTCCGAAATCGCCCGTCAATGTACTCAATATTTCTTCTACCTCATTAAACCCTATCATCTTAATCTTAACCATCTCTGGCATTATTTCACCTCGGAATTTCAAAGTTGAAAAGTTAATGTACTACACATTCTACGAATGCGGCTTTAATTGATCTAATCAGATCAAGGCTCTGTCTCAACATATAGTTGATTATTAACAACTTTATATAGTGCGTTCACGCCCTCATTCATCGCTCCGCTAAAAGCTTACCCTTTTCACCACAAGTTATCTAGCAAATGTCTTTTCATCCTGTTCATTAAAAAGTACCAATGTGGGAGTACTCATGCTTCCTGACATATGTAAATCACTTGAATTATCAGCATATGCTTCTATCTCAAATGTACGAGCCTCCCCTGGGTTCAACTCAAATGTTTCCATTGTGTTATCCTTATCTTTTAAAACCAAACCATTCCCGAAGAAACGTTTTAAGTCATCATTGGTACTAGGCGATTTTATCTCCATATGGAATGTTACAGGTCTCTTGCCATGGTTAGTTAAATTTATCTCGGCAGAAATTATTATTCTACCATCATCACCGCCCTTGAAATTACATGAGCTAATTCCTTTATCATATTCAATAGAGTTAATCCCTGTAGAAAATCTCATAACTAATTGTTTACCTGCATATGTAATTGGCAACCAACATAATACCAAAATTAGTGTAATAATATTCAGTCTATTAGCTAATTTAGCAGATGCTGATTCTAACGAAAACTTTAAACAGATGGCTCCTCCAAGCAATAATAGCAGAAAAGCTATTACACTATAATGTGTCCCTGATAAACCGTTCGACCAGGGTGGTTGATTTAGAAACTTAAAAATATAATCCCCTATTGTCCATCCGTTAGAAAATTGAATCATAGATGCTAACGAAACGAGAATCATGATAAACGAGAAAATTGTTCCAACGGCCCATCTCTTCATTCTTCCACCTCAAATCACAGAGTCCATAATCACATTATATGCAAACAGTAATCAGCGTCGGTCTGCAAGTAACCTCTAAATTCTATCAATTCTCCGTCGGGACCGACAAATACTACTCTACGCCAACCTTCTCTTTGCTGAGGCATCCCAATTTAACGAAGATTGACTCGTAAATATCCCCACCCTATAAATTGAATTCAGTTATCAAAACCGATTTGTATATGGACTTTACGTAGTACAGCTAATAAGAAAAATGCGTATCAACTCCATTTAATATTTTTTCTTACTTTTTCTAAAAAAGTATACGCTAATCTTTCCGCGTCTTTACATGACTGTTCACAATAATTCTTATTAAATGGGTCACTAAACCCATGCTTTCCACTTAATACATGAATACCAATATTCTTTTCTTGTAATGAATTGATTAGTTCTTTTACATTTAATGACTTCTCTTCATGAGAGAAAAGGAGCAACACAGGACACTTAGGGGTAACACCAATATAATCTCTTATTCGTGAACCATAATATCCAATAACACCATCACAAATATTATTTTCGTTACTGCATAACCATGCAATTGTGGCACCTATACTGAAACCTACTAAAAAAACAGATTTATACTGTGTCCTAGTTTGTAATATAAATTTCTTGACTTTCTGATATGCCGATTCGAACCCAATATTCTCCATAAAGTGCAGATACGCTACTTTTTCTTGATTATAGCTAAAAGGTTGGCTAGTATTTATTAAATCAGGACAAACAACATCATAGCCGTTCATACTAAAATGGTCGCAGGTTATTTTTATATATTGGTTAATCCCATATATTTCATGTAAAACTATTATTACGGTATCAGAATCATTTTTAATAGTTAGCATTATTTCCTCCTAAAGTTGTCAAGGCTTATTTCTTATTAC
>NZ_AGAF01000062.1 GCF_000224515.1 Desulfosporosinus sp. OT
TTACTCTTAATTGATTATTCTGCTTATTCAATTTTCGCTATTTCATTATCATAACTGAACTTGCTTTAATAAGAGCGCTGACATCATCTCCAACTTTAAGATCCATTGTATCCGCTGACCCAGTAGTAATTGAGGCTACTACCACTGCCTGGGCACTAACATCTAAGATTACTTCAGTCGATACCGGACCTTTCTTTATTTCCTTGATTTTCCCTTTGAGCTGATTTCTCGTTGATAATTGCATGTGTATTACCTCCATCTATATCTTACCAAAACAGATATTACCATATTATTGTATATTAGTCAATTTTAGTAAGATTCCCCCTATATAGAGCAGTAAACGCCATACAATATTGCACGGTTATAAGTTTTCTCTTTGTTTAGATCTGTTCCTTTTTGTAATCCATTTCCAAAGGCAATAGTTCTCCGGATTCTACCAAGTTTTCTTTGGCTGTCATTTCTTGCGGCGTTATTCGATAAACCAACACCGCATTCCCATCCATTGCAGAGCGATACTTCTCAAATACAGTGCAAGACAAAGGGCGACAGTAATAGTTGGGCATAAATTTATCAACTACTTTCTGAAGAGCCACTGTAGCCTCTTCAGGATCAGTCACTTTTTCAGCCTTTCCGAAAATCATAACACTCAGATATGCGGTATCAGCGTGGCAGGGCACTGGGTCGGTCACGGTACCCTGTTCTTTATAGATCGTGAAACAAACGAGTGGATTTTGAGAAAGGATCTTTTCTTTTTTACCAGAACCCATGCCGTGGAAGTAAACAGAACCATTGTGCCAGACATAGTTGACTGGCACTGTATACGGGAAAATACCACTTGCCATTCCGAGCACACCAGTTCTTGCCTGCTCGAGAAACGTTTCTATTTTCTTCTGATCCGTGCAGTTTCTCTGAGTATAGCTAACTTGGTTCATTCAAGTTCACCCTTTCTATCCATTTCCTCGAGTTGCGTAAGAAACATATCCATCCACTGATTGTTTTGTTCAATATATTCAGGGTGAGCAAGCAGTTCTTCCGACGTTTGCACATAAACGTCAGGAACCATTTCTTCCGCACAATTTTTTACAAGACCCTTGATGATCGACAAAGTATTTTCCATATGATATTGAAACCCAAAGACCCTTTTTCGATAAATAAAAGCCTGATGCTGGCAGGCATCGCTTTTGGCTATGGATTGTGCATCTTCTGGCAGAACTCCAAAGGTATCCCCATGCCACTGGAACACGACAGGCCGTTGCGGGAAAAAAGAAAACAATGGAGATAACCTTGCTTCCTCAGTCAAGCAAATTGGAAACCAGCCAATTTCCTTAGCCGGATTTTGAGTCACCTTGCCGCCGATCACATCGGCGATCAATTGGGCCCCGAGACATAGACCAATAATTACTTTACCAGAGGAGATGGCTTCCCTGATGAACACCTTTTCAGCGGC
>NZ_AGAF01000061.1 GCF_000224515.1 Desulfosporosinus sp. OT
TCTGCTGGCAGACCGCGTCAGTCTAATTGTATTCGGTATGGCTGCAGTGATTTCGGTATTTGCTGCGCTGTATTTACCTGGTAAGTGGTATATTATTATCGCCTGTCTTACAGCCAGTTTAATAGGAGGCTTATTAGAGGGGGAAAGTGACCATGCGTAGTGAGGTTTTTTACATCATTATCGGGATGACTTTAGTTACTTATTTCACCAGATTTGGTACTCTAGCTTTATTCCGGTTTACGGGGGTACCAACCTGGTTAAACAGATGGTTAAAATATGTCCCGGTTTCCATATTGACAGCCTTAATCATACCGTCCTTACTTTTACCCAAGGGATATTTGGATCTTAGTTTAAACAATCACTACCTGATTGCGGGCATAGCAGCAGCTTTTGTGGCCTATAAGAGCCGGAATATTATTGCCACCTTATGTCTGGGAATGTCGATTATGTTCGTCCTGAAGTTAATGTAAGTTAATGTAGATAACCTTAAATAGCCCCTCATTCCTTTGAATGAGGGGCTATTTAAGGTTATGATGTGAGCGATGCAGATCATAACGACTCCTAAACGCCATCGTAATATGTCATATTACCATAGCACGGAAGAATGACAAAATAAAGGATTTTTGCTAATAAATGTAGAAAATTATACTTATTCGAGACAAGGGAGGAAATACCTTGAAAAAACAGATAACTGAAAAGGAGTCTCTTCCAATCTCAACACTAAGCAGCAGTTTAATTTTAGAAAGGATAATCGATGCTTTCTTTGCACTCGATGAAAATTTTCGGTTTATATACTTAAATGATCAAGCTGGAAGAATCTTCATGCGGTCAAAAGAAGAATTAATGAATAAATCTATTTGGACTGTTTATCCAGATTCGACCAATACAATAATATATGAAGAACTCCATAAATCTTTGCAAAATAAGGAACCTGTACATTTTGAACATCATGGTTGCAGAACAGGTAAATGGTACGAAGTTAAAGCATATCCATCAGAAAGCGGATTGTCAGTTTTCTTCATTGATATTACCGAGAAAAAATTAATAGAAAAAGAATTATTTAAATTAGAAGCGCTTAATATTATCGGGGAAATATCAGCGAGTATTAGTCATGAAATAAGAAATCCTTTAACTACTATAAAAGGGTTCCTCCAATTACTTCAAGGTCGGGAACCTAAAAATAACGAGTATTACAGAATAATGATTGACGAGATTAATAGGGCTAACTCCATTATTACAGAGTTTCTATCCTTAGCAGGTACTAAAACGGCTTCGGTTAGTTCAACAAACATTAACTCAATTATAGATTTAATGAGTCCCTTAATCGAAGCCGATGCTCTCTCCACTGATAAAGAGATAGAATTCCTTAAAGGAGATATCCCAAATCTGTTATTAAATGAGCATGAAATTAGGCAACTCATTCTAAATCTGGCTCTTAATGGCCTTGAGGCCATGCCTGCTGGCGGAAAACTAACCATACAGACATTTAGCGAGGAAAATGAAATTATATTGTCTTTTAAAGATCAAGGAACGGGCATTAGTCCTGAAATATTAGACAGAATTTGGGTTCCCTTTTTTACTACTAAAGATAAGGGTACAGGTTTGGGTCTAGCGGTGTGTTATAAAATTGTTGACCGACATAAAGGTAGAATAGAAACAATTACCTGCTCAACAGGAACAACGTTTTTAGTCAGATTCAAAAACAATCATTAAGTCTGGTTCTTATTCGTGACCAACGATCTGAGCTCGATTAATAGAATTCTGTTAAAGCATGTAGAAATGGATAATACTAAAATAACAACTCGCAGGGAGAGGTGATAATCTTGATCGAGGGATTCAACAATTTTGAAGTTGATTCGGATCAACAACAGACGACAACTAATGGCGTAGAAGGTTCCTTGTCGTTTACCGATCTTTTTACATCGGAATTTATGCAACTGAACACTCAGTTTGACTCTATCGAAGAACTTCTATCTGCTGGCGGATTTGTAATAAATTCCGAGGAAGATTACGAGGCTATCCCAGATGAAGACATTGATGCTCATGTTGCAAAAACTACCAAATTTGATTCTTGGAAAGAACTGCTTACCAACGCGATAGAAACCACATTTACTTTGAAGAATTAGGTATTAAGAAAACTTACATGGTTATCGTACATCGGCCCCGCAAAATTCAAAATACTGGCAAGTTGTGCTTTAGAACCTAAATCCACATTCTTCAGCATCTCCTCTTTAAAAATAGGATAGCCCGTTCGATCCACGATGTACCCCACATGTTCTTTGGGAAGAGAGCGATCAATGTGCTTATCAATATAGACATAAAGGTTAGCACAAAGTTTCAAGACCACTTCGCGTTCTGCCCATTCCAAGAAAGTGGCAGCTACGCGAGGATTCTTTTTCCCAGTTCTCCCCATAATCACCACTCGATAATATTTTCCTCCCCGAGTCCAAGCAGCTGTCGGGCATTTTAGTACACACTCACCACAGCCAATACAACGTGAGGCATCTCGTTTTACTTTATAATTAACCAGGGTAAGAGCTCCTGTGGAAACCTTGTGACAATTATTAATACAGGCCTGGCAGCCTATACAACGTTGAGCATCATAAAGCGGTTCAACCTGCCCTAAAATTCCTATATCATGCATATGAACCTTTACACAGTCATTTGGGCAGCCAGTGACAGCAATCTTAACGTGCGGATTATTAGGATAGATTATTTTCTCAATATCTTTCGCTAAAGCCGTCGTATCAAACACAGCATTGGTGCAAACCTTGTTGCCAATACAGGCTACAACATTACGTGTCCCAGCTGAGGGATATCCTTGATCAGGTTGATCAATAGTTACTCCAATCTTAACTTCAAGCTCTTCAATTAGCGGTGTCAGCAAAGCATTAATTTCGGTCATATGTTCGAAGGCGATTCCGGGAATTTCAAACCCTTGCCGAGTAGTAATATGCACTGCGCCATTACCAAAGCGTTCAGCAATCTCCTGGATAAGCGGAAGTAACTTCACGGGTAAATACCCGCCAGGCACCCTAATACGCAAGCACGTAAGATTCCTGTCTCTGGTGATACGCCAGGCATTTTTCATAACCCTTTTCGTATTAATCGTCAAAATAATCCCTCCTACTTTAATCCAAGAGAGTTTGCGCTTTAGTAAAATTAAACACAGGTCCTTCCAAACAAACATAGGTCTCGTCGATCTTGCAGTGCCCACATTTGCCGAGCCCACAGGACATCTTACGTTCGAAGGAAACCCAGATATTCTCTTGCTTCAAGCCTCTACACAGAAATTCTTGAGCGGTATATCTCATCATTATAGGTGGCCCAACGATGACAACTCGCACATCCTCAAGTGAGGGGAGCTGAACTTCTGGGATCAGGCTAGTAATTAGGCCTGTTTTACGCGAGCAGGAATTAGGTATAACTTCGAGATTCCCAAACTCGTCCAGTTTATCCACCGTGACTTCAACCCTAAAGAGTTGCGACCATTTATCTAAATCGCTTGTAAATAAGACATCACTGGGAGTTTTAAACCCGGTTAAGATATCACATTGTTTCAGAAGTTCTGGATGAGCATAGAAGTAATTAATGATACTCTTGACCGGAGCTAATCCAGTTCCACCGGTTGCGATAATTAAGTGTTTATTATAAAATGACTCAATCGGGAACCCAATCCCGTAGGGACCACGCAGATATAGATAATCTTCCGGGTTCAGTTTTTCAATACCCTCAGTCACTTGGCCAACTGTGCGAATCGTCATTTCAATATAACCCTCACCAAAATCACTGATCGAAATCGGGCACTCCCCAACTCCCGGGAGAGAAACTTCCATAAACTGACCAAAGATTGGCTTTATCTGGCATTCTAAACGATATGTCCAATCCAGTTCAGTTTGTTGGTACTTGTCTAAGATCTTTGCCTTAAATGGCAAATAATTATTGTTAACCACAGTTGCCTACCTCCTCTTTGCCCAATCGATCGATGCAGTGAGCCAAGGAGATATATTCCGGACAGGCATTATCACAACGTCCACATCCTACACACATATGAACTCCAAATCTTTGTTTAAAGTCGTTAATTTTGTGCATGACCTTAAAGCGCATGCGTTCCCCGTTGGTGCGGCGAAAACTATGCCCACCTGCCATATCTGTAAATCCATCAATATGACAACTAGCCCACACACGCCGTCTCTCTCCACATTTAGGATTATCTTCATAGAAAATATCCTGCATCGTATAACAACTACAGCTTGGACAAACTACCGTACATCGTCCACAAGCAATACAGCGAGCACCATACTCCTCCCAGATAGGATTTATGGCAACTGACTCTAGGTTTAGATTTTGCGGAACCTGAACCATTTGCTTATTGGTCTCAACAAACTGGGGAGATACCTCAAATTGCTCACCATAGAGAGCAAACAATCCGTCAATATCTATCTTGACATCACTAAGGTAGAGACCATTTTCATAACGCACTGAAGCACTATAATTCTTAGTGGTATTCGTCCCCATGCTGACACAAAAACAACTGTCAAAGCTTTCTTGACAATCCATAACAATAAATTTAAGGTGCTTTCTCAACCGCTCATAATAATAGTCCGGTGAGAGACCGTTTTCTAACATAATCTTATCCAGACGTTCTACAGCTTGAATATCACAAGCGCGAAGGAAAACAATGATACCCTTTTCATCGACGACGGATTCCTTAAACTCATCTCCGGCAAAATAAAATAGTGTCTGGGTAATCGGATAAAAGGTTTCCTTGGGGGAAAAATACGATTTCTGATTAAATACAACCTCTTCAACTCTCGCTATTTCGTCATAACCAACCAAATCGGCATCCGAAAACTTTCCCTTACCTTTTAATAAGATTGGAGCATAAACTCGATGTTTTTTCCTTAGATTCTCAAGAAGTTGATTAAATGCTGCGGCAGTATACTTATAGCCCAAACTTAACACTTCCTCTGATTTTCTTAACTTCAAGTATAAACCACTGATTCCTTTGTGACTGTGATTCCTATCACAATAGAATGAGACTATAAAGGGAGAGCCATTAAAGCTCTCCCTTTATAGTCTCCAAAACCGATCACCACCAAAATAGTTTTTCTAGAGCAATGCCGATTTTCGTAAGGACCCGTAAACACTCTTCGTCAGAATACCTGCCACAATTGTTCCTACTAGGGCAGTTATGCATGAACTTAAAAGTGCGATCTTCCAATCAAGATGAATGACATAAATTAATCCCGCCATTACGCATAGATTGCCAGTAACAGTACAACCGATCTGCGCCAGTATATGGTGGCTTAATTTTTCCATGGAAAATTTCATGGCAATTAGTGAGTAGACAATCGATCCAATGGTATTAGCAAATAAGAAGAAAAAGGCCAGTGGTGAGTAAGCTGTAGCCATAGCTACAATAGCTTCAACTAAACCAGCTATAATACCCGCCGGTTGTTTGTACATTAAAACTATGAGACCTGTAAAAAATGCCCAGCATGTACCATTGAGCAGTAAGAGGGTCGGGTCCAAAACAGCATCAATACGTCCAGTTACCTGCTCCATAATCACAAATACGATTCCAATAATAACTGCGCCAACAAGTGCTTTAGTATCTGTTCTGACTAACTTCTCTTTCATTTTTAACTCTCCTCCTAAATTTATGATAATTATATTAATGGTAATACCTTGCTTGTAAGGCTGATGATCATTACCAATAACATCGCTGTGATTAAAGCAATATCGTATTGCTTAATAGCTAAAGCAGAAGAAAAAGTTCGGGTTCTGCTTCGTCCATATCCCCTCAACTCCATAGCCAGAGCTGTTTCTGTTGAGCGACGGACGGCGCGATATAAAAAAGGCAGGAAAGTTGGGATGATACTTTTGAGATTGTCCCAGACGCTTTCCATTTTTAGTCCCCGGGTACGTTGACTGTCCATTATGGATATGTATTCGGCTTTCATCAGAGGGAAGAAACGAACGCTCAGTCCTGCCAGCATGGCATAGCGGTAGGGAACCTTAAACTTCATGAGCATTAGGGTAAATTCTTGGGGCGAGGCTGAGGTGAAGAATTGCATGCTTGCAAAAAAAATAAGGGAAGCTTTCAGGATGCCAGTGATCGCTAGGGGTATGGCTTCACTGTAGATTTTAAGAATTCCCCATTGATAGATTAAAACTCCTTCGCGACAAAAGATCAGTTGAACGATCAGTATCTGAAGCCCCAAAAGCACTAGAATCATAATCATGCTCTTATATTGCTTCAATGAACGAGTTAAAATAAAAGACGCCATAATACATACTAGTAAAACACTACCCAGTTGAACGGTAGTTTGACAACTCAGCGAAAAATAAATCATCAGAGCATACCAGACAAGTTTCGTCCGGGGATCAAGCTTAGAAAGTCCCATCTTATATCTTAAACCTCCCTGTATTAACTTGATTTTCTTGGTTTTCCTCTTTTTTTATAGGATTGCTAACTCACCAAAAGAACTTTTCACGTGTTACTTACAGGAATGCTCCCTGAATGAAATTATATTGTGGAAATCTAGGCCAATAGCATTAAGAGTCGCGAGGTGCTTATCGAGATCTTTGATCGAAATATCAAGCTGAATCCGGTGGTTATGCATGGCAACCAACCTGTTTGAATAGTTTCTAGCCATGGTCAGATCGTGAGTAATAACCAGGATTGTCTTGCCATTTTTCGCTAAAGCAAATAGCTTATCCATGATCATATATCCTTGGTTTTCGTCGAGGCCCGATGTCGGTTCATCGGCAATGATGAAGTTCGGATCATTGACCAAGATGGAGGCTAGTGCCAAAAGCTGGCGTTGGCCGCGGCTTAAGCGCTGGGGATGCATTTTTTTATAGTTCTGCAGCCCCACAAATCTAAGGCATTCATCAATCTTCTGATCTATGACTTCATTTTGTTCACCCCTTAGCTTTAGTGAAAATCCAACCTCTTCTTCCAGCGTGCTGGCAAAGATTTGATAGTCGGGATTTTGAAACAGGAAGCCTGTGTGCACACGGATCTCTGGGAGATTTTCCTTAGTTAGGGGCTGATTAAACACTTTAATTTCACCCTTAGAAGGCTTCATCAGCCCGATAAGCAGTTTGGCCAAGGTCGATTTTCCAGAGCCATTTAAACCAACGACCGATAAAAAATCGCCCTTATAAATTTCTAAATTAATGTCTGCACAACCCTGTAGATTGTTCTTGTACTGGTAGGTAACATTGATCATTTCTGCAACGATTTCCTTGGGTACAACGTTCCCCGTATGGAAAAAAATGTTGTTTTTTAGCCTTTCTCTGCGTTGTTCGATCTGATCCTTGTAATATTCCTCAGGAGCATACTGTCTGACAATCTCACCGTCCTGTATATAGAAGACTCTGTTGGCATAATTAAGGACTTCTTCGATTCGGTCCATGACCAAAACAATCGTCAAATTCTTAGTTTTATTTAACAAAGCTAATCGTCTATACAGCTCATCTCGACCCTGGGGATCCAGTTCAGCAGTCGGTTGATCAAGAATCAAAATTGGGGCATTGAGGGCCAATACACTGGCTAAAACAACTCTTTGGGCCTCTCCACCTGAAAGCGAAGCAGTCTGTCTGTTTTCATAGCCTGCTAGACCCACAAATTCCAAAGTATTTTTGACCGTCTGATCAATTTGCTGAAGGGGGATTTCCAAGTTTCCGAGACCGAAGGCCACCTCCTCGTAAACATCTAGACTGATAATTTGATTCTGAGGTTCTTGCATCATATATCCCACATAGTCGGACATTTTATTGAGGTGCATGTCCTGGAGATCGTTTCCCAGGATTGTGACCTGGCCTGTTAATTCGGCTTTATGGTAGTGAGGGATTGCCCCTGTGATGGAGTGTAATAAAACTGATTTACCAGAGGCTACACCCCCGGTAATGACGATGAAATCTCCTTGATTTATCTCAAAACAAATGTTTTTGAGCACAGGTTTTTCTTCATGTGGGAATACAAGTCTTTCAATGTTAATTTTTGCAATCGTTTCCATAGCAACTCCTAAAGCATTAAAAAATAAAAAAGTTCTAGCTTAATAAAAAGCTAGAACTTTACCATTGTCCTAATTGCAATATTTAGTAGGCAGGTCTCCTGACTTATAGACTAAAATGTACGCCTTCCCAGTTATCCCAGTGGCCAATGTACATTCTTAACGTCTAATTACAGTGGTGGGTCCGTCCAGGATTACTACCTGGTTCCCTATTATCCCTTGCGGGCACCTATAAATAAACTATTCACTTGACCATATGATAGAATAATTTATTTATTTTGTCAACAGTAACGTTTCAATTAAGAAATTCATTTATTCATTAACCTCTTTTCTAAAAAATACACTTTTGGAAAAGTCAGCCTTCGATGCTCACCATGTCACCTACCTCTAAATGAAAGTCAATTAGCTGTCAATTCCCCCTATATTGGGTAGGCGCAATTCGCTGGTTGCTGCCCAGTCAATCCCTTCCTTCGTTAAGACAACCCCATAATCTTGCCTGGCCTTAACCGGAGAAATGAGACCATTCAAAACATCTTGCTCCACTCTCTCTGGTTCACGCTGTCTAGGGTCTCCCCAACCACCACCGCCTGAGGAAATCACAGTGAGTACCGTCCCCTCTGGCAAGATACGTGCATTTTCTTTGCTCGCCAGAGTCAACGTTTGTCCATCTGGCAAGGATAATTCGGCAAAGTTTAGACTTCCAGGTTGACCGGACGAAGTACCAAAGGGGGGAATTTTCATGCCATCACCAAACATAACAATATTCGTCGGCTCACCGTAAAACTTAAGGCTATAACGAACACCCGGTCCGCCACGCCACATTCCAGACCCAGCAGTGTCCATTTCCATCTCATGGCACAAGGTCAAATGCGGGTATTGAATTTCATTCGCTTCAATATTAGGGGCACGAACACCTCCATAATTGGACAATGGAGCCATATAGGGATAACCATCTCGCCCGGATATCCCCCCGCCTGAACCTAAGGCGCAAAAAGCAAAACCCACGTAAAAACCCTGATTACGGGGATCAATGCCATAAAAGGATGGCCCACAGTAACGCCCAAAACCAGCAGGCAAACATCCCCCCGCGATTGGATCTAGGGCTTGAAAGATCGCGCTGATGATTTCACTGGCTGGGGTAAGTGTACTTAAGGTGACCGGAGACGGGTCCCGAGGGTTCAGCAAACTCCCCTCAGGCAAACAAACTTTGATCGCTCGAAACGCCCCGCTATTGCGGGGAATATCGGAGCCTAACGCCCAAAGGGCCCCAATCCAAGCTGCGGTCGTACTAGTGACTAAGGCAGAATTGACAAAACCTTGGACTTGAGGATCGGTACCTTGAAAATCAAGTGTCATTTCCTCTCCGTTAATGGTCACTGTCACTCTAATCCTGATCGGCTTCTCTTGAAAGCCATCATCATCAACCCATTCTTCAGCAGTATAAGCTCCATCCGGCAAACGTTTAATCGCTGAACGAGTGAGGCTTTCGGCATGATCGAGGAGATAAGCAACCGTTCCCTTGATCCTAGCAACTGAGTAATGCCCTACTAACTCTCTTAGACGAGCAAGACCGATGTTGTTCGCCCCCATCTGGGCCCACAAATCATTTTGCAGCATTTGCGGATTTCTGACATTTTGCAGGATCAGATCCATGACCTCGTTAATCACCCGCCCTCTGCTCACAAGCTTGGTGGGGGGGATGCGCAAGCCCTCCTGAAAAATCTCCGTAGCTTTGGCATTATAACTACCCGCCACGGAACCTCCTATATCTCCATGATGTGCTCGGCTAACACAATAGAAGAGTACCTCTCCCTCCATAACTAACGGTGTAATAATTCCGATATCCGGAAGATGATTTCCCCCTTGATAAGGATCGTTAAGGATAAAGACATCACCCTCTTCGATCTGTCCAGCGTATTTCCTGATAACTTCTTGGACGCTAAACGTACCAGCTGCTGCTAAAATAGGGATTCCATTGATTTGAGAGACTAGATCTCCAACCCCATTACATATTCCACAGGCAAAATCACAGGCCTCAGCAAAAATTGGGGACCTGGATGACCGTTCTAATGCATAGCCCATTTCTTTGGTGATTGTATCAAGACGGTTGGCAATCACTGCACGCTCGATAATCTCATCCATTTTGGCATTCATTTTTACGCCCATCCTTTCCTATTATAATAGATAGATTTCCTGCCGGATCTATTTTAGCCTGGCAGTGTTCTTCCACTAAAATTGTCGTATACTCCTTCTGAATTAAAGCGGGCCCTTCGATGCACCCTCCGACCTCTAAGCCTTGCCAAGGGTAAACTTTCATCGTTTGCAAACTCCCACGCCAGTAGATTGAGCGTTGCTTAATTCGAGGTATGGAATTCTTAGCAGCATCATCGTTCATACTAGGATCTTTGAACATCGCTCCTTGTGCCTTCCACTCTGAGGAGAGTTCTTCCTTCTCTAGGGCTAACAAGCGCAAGTTAACAAGTTCTAAAGGCTTCTCCGGCTGACTATACCCATAAAGTTTCTGATGCGTTTGATGAAACTCCTTCTTTAACTGTTGCCAAACGGCAAGGTCTTTGAGGTCACCAGACAGAGTGATATTAAGTTCATGATGTTGATCAGGGTACTTTAAATCAGCAGACCAAACATATCTGCGCTGCTCGCTCTTAACTCCGAGGCGGGTCAACTCTTGGTCGACCTGATGTTGCATCTCAGCAAAAAGATCATACCATTGTGGATTGGGTACTTTTCCCAGCTCTTCAAAGACACTGCGAAGAACCTCAAACTGAAAACGAGCATGATGCAATCCTTGGGCACAAAAAACCGGAGCTAGTTCCGGAACTTCAACCCGCTGGATACCTGCCCCTGCTGCTAAAGCTGTGGCAAACAAAGGCAGGGCCCCCCCAACAGCTGCCAACGCGAAAGAACGAGGGTCATACCCTTTTTTTACAGTCATTAAGTAGACGGCATCAATCATCAAGGAAAGAGCCACCTGATAAATAGCATAGGCCGCTTCGTGGACAGATAATCCTAAAGGACGAGCTATTTTCGTTTCAATAGCCTGGTAAGCCAGTTGCGCATCCAACGGCATACGGCCGCCCAAAAAATCCGAACTATCTAATAAACCCATGATTAACGCTGCATCCGTTATCGTTGGTTCTTGCCCACCCAAGCCATAGCAAATCGGCCCAGGCTTGGCACCCGCGGATTGCGGTCCAACCCGCAACATTCCTCCCTTGTCCAACCAAGCAATACTTCCTCCGCCAGCCCCGACAGTATGGATATCTAACATCGGTAGTTGAACTGGGTATCCAGCAATCTCTGCCTGGGGAGTCATTTCCATTTCCCCTTGTCTGATTAAAGAAACATCGAAGCTGGTTCCCCCCATATCGGCTACAACCAATTCGGACAGTCCCTGCTCACGGGCCAGTGCCCATCCCCCTTTAACTCCTCCTGCAGGACCTGAAAAAAGGCTGTGCACAGCGCGCCGGCTTGCTTGCTCTAAATCAGTCAAACCACCATTATTTTGGGCAATCGAAATGGGCACCCTGAGTCCTTGATCGCGCAGATGAGTCCTCAAGTCCTGCAAATAATGACTTAACACCGGACTCAAACGCGCATTTAAGACTGTTGTTGTGGTCCGCTCGTATTCCCCTAGTTGGGAAGAAAGTTCCGAGGAAAGGGTGATAAAGAGATCGGGCAAAAGGGCCTGCAAACGCTCTTTAAACTCTATTTCGTGTTCCGAGTTGCGACACGCAAAGAGCAAGCAAACAGCAACGGCTTCTACCTCTTCTCGTTGTAAGAAAGCAGCAATTTCTTTCACTTGCACACTATCCACAGCCTTAATCGACACACCCCTATAATCCATGCGTTCTTGCAGTCCAAGGCGCAGAAATCGAGGGACTAGAACGGGTGGTAAGGCCTGACGGAAATTCCATTGTTCAGCCAAACGGGAACGACGTAATTCTAAGGCATCACGAAAGCCCTCCGTCGTAATTAAGGCAGTTTTCACGCCTTGACCCTGCAAAAGAGCATTGATCCCTACGGTAGTCCCATGTATAAATTTCTCCGTTTGCCCAAGAAAGTCTGGAAGCGAGAGACCGAATCTATGGGCTAGTTCTGATAAACCACGTAGCATCGGTTGCAGAGGATCATCCAAACTTGATGGGACTTTGGCAGTATAAGTGCGCCCTTGCTGCTCTCGAACCACAAAGTCTGCGAATGTTCCCCCGACATCAACGGCTATTTCGAACATGTTTATCCTCCTTTGAAAAATAAGAAGTCCCCAGGACGGGGACCAAATGTAATCTTTTGAAGTTCGATATTCGATATTCGAACCTCGAACTGCGATTATAAGCCAAAGGACCCCATGAATCGCCGAATCTGCTGTTGTACTTCGGTCGACATTTCTACCACGGGTGCAAACCCTTGGAGGGGTTTCGTTGCATCGATACCCATTTTTGCCGTTCGACTTAATTCATCACTGGACGGATCTAGCGTACAACCCATTCCCATATGTTGAGGCACGATGGTCACTCCCCTATCTGCCTGCAGTCGGGTCGCCATGGCCCAAAGAACCTGGCGCTCATCAAAGACATCCACGTCTTCGTCGACTACAACTACCATCTTCAGATTATGGTCCACTGAAAAAGCTGTAAAAATCGCTTGCTGGGCCTGACCTTCAGCAATTTTCTTCATGGAAATGTAACAATGAAATAGCCCGCAAGCTGAAATGGGAGCATGGACGTTCTTAACGTTAGGTAGGGTTCGGTTCAGGGCATTCAACACATCCCCTTCTCGTTGCACGGCGACAATCGTAATGTGCTCCGAACTCATGCCAGGCGTAATATCCTGAAACAATGGTTTTGTACGATACTGAATCGCTTTAACTTTGAAAACATTTTCCGTACTACGATAACAGGCATAATTGGTAAATTCGGCAAATGGGCCTTCGGATTCCCGAGCTCCTGCGACAATTTCCCCTTCAATCACTACCTCAGCATAAGCTGGAACCATCAAATCCACTGTTTTACAGTGAGCGACTTCCATAGGAGCACCGAACAATCCCCCCATGGCTGCAAACTTTCCTTGATTGTAGGGTATCAAAGCCATGGAGCCCATGGAAATATTAGGATGGATACCGAGAACGATGCTCGCTTCTAGTGACTTACCTAGTTCTTCTGAGCGGCGAAAGTACTCCCATAAACGTTGGCGGGAATGGAGGCTGATGCCTAGTTTGTCCTTCCCTTTCAATTGCATCCGGTGATAACCTGCAGTTTCTACTCCTGTCTCTGGATCTCGAGCAATGACCAAACCTGCGGTAATGTAAGGCCCTGCATCAATCGGAAAGTGAGTTAAGATCGGCAATTTATACAGATCAACCTCAGAGCCTACAAAGACATTCTCTTGAAACGGAGCATCAGCTACCTCCACTGGTTCGATCCGCTGATTAATACGCTTGGAAAACTCAGCGGCCAGATCGTTGGGAGCTACGTTCATCGCTAAGGCCAAACGCTCACGAGGGGCCAAGACATTGGTTACCACAGAAATATCATGGCCCTTAACCTTTTCAAAAATCGTCAATGGATAGCGACGCGCTTTCTCCAATTCCATAATTAACGTACTTATTTCATACTTAGGATCAATTTCCTCCTGAACATGGACAACCTCTAAGGGATTTTGCTGTTTAACTCGTTCAATAAATGTTCTCAAATCCTGTTCCACGATGTTTACCTCCTCCAGCTTCGTATAAAGAAAAAAGGCGATAAAAAAGCCCACAGTCACAAAGACTGTGAACTTTACCGTCGCCCACTACAGTCTGCCCAAGGCAAACTAATCAACATTACAGGCAGGTCTTCTGGCTCAAAGGTCATCATCTCTGTACGCCTTCCCAGCGAAAGCCAGTGGCCAGTGTACAAGACTCTCTCTTCACAGTGGTGGGTCCGCTCAGGATAAGTACCTGATTCCCTATTCTCCCGTTAAGGGCACCTGTAACATAAAAGTTATCGTTTTTATTATTGGAATAGTTAATCTTTCGACATAAATTTAATAATTCCTGCTTTTTGCGGATTTATAATTCTAAACTCATCCAACATTGCTTGATCTCCTGTGCCACGTCTCTTCGAATATCATAATTTTGGGCGGCCACATTTTCCCTGGCAGTATCTTTAATGTATAACGCTTTACCCTGATGATACGGCGCTTTGCCTTCAGCTGTATACCAGATTATCGTTTCTCTGTTCTCGTTTACAATGTCCTTGATAATCAGTTTGCCCATCTTTCCTGGGAAAGCTCAAACGGGAATTTGCAATCTAAAAATCCACTTTCACTGGGAATTTTACCTGGATCTTCTGAGCACTAGGCTCCAAACTAATCTTGACATCTTTGAGTAAAATATGAAAGGGGCTTGAAATGCCGTCCACCTCTAATACAGTGATGGACGGCATTTCTTCTGGATCATACACTAAGAACACGGAAGTATTTTATAATTACCTTATTTTCATCCAAATCGTCTTCATTTCAGTATATTGACGGTTCGCCCAGAGGGACTTGTCCCTACCCATAGAACCCGATTGTTTAACCCCCCCAAATGGGGTACCCATATCCTGTTCAGAACAACAGTTCACTGAAACTGTGCCCGCTTGAATTGCTTTGGATAATCGATGGACCTCATTGACATCATTTGACCATATAGAGGCATGCAATCCATATTCCGTATCATTGACCATGCGTATTGCTTCTTCCTCATCGCTGAAAGTCATTACCCCTAAAACTGGTCCAAAGATTAAATGAATCTTGTATACTTGCCAAGATCATATCTCACAATCTTGGATCAACCGGTTCTGCTTCGAAAGCCAACGTCGCTAACACACATTCATGAATACGGCTAAGTGGCTCCTGACTGACAAAGCGTTTAACCCCTTCCACTCCTAAGGCAAATTCCATGAGCGCATGACGTTGTTTTCGTTTAACACTGCGTTGCTTTAGGCGAACCAGATTCTCAGGCTGTAAGTAATCCATTCCGTAAATAATATGCAGATACTTGCGCCCTCGAACTTTGATTGCAGGTTGCACCAACCAGCCTTTTTCATTCCTGGCAATAAACGTTTCCGGCTTAACGACAAAGCCTTCATGTCCCTTTTCCGTCATTTCCTCCCACCAGAGAGTCGCTTCTGCCTCAGTCTTTTCGTTAGTCACGACTTTGTACTCAGTCTCAATCAATAGCTCAGACAGCTTAGCGAGTTCCCTATTCTGCTCCATATGCCAAAGATGCGATCGGTCAAAATAAGTTCGTCCCTGGTGAGCCAAGACATGAAAAGGAGCGATCTTTATTCCTTCGACCCCTCGGGTATCCCAGCAATAGTTTTGAAACACCTCACGAAAGACTTGAGTATTCTCAACCTTACCCTTATATTCCTCTATCCAGGAGTCAACATCCCAGCCATTCACCTTAGCCAACTCGAGTTTTTCTAAAAGCTTCTGGCGATCCAGAAGTGAGACTTCAGAAACATGGGCGTACTGAGAACTAATAAGTTCTTTGGCCTTCAAATTCCAGGGCAAAATTTCCGCATCTAACAGCACGAAATCCGTGTTGTTTTTCGTAAAGTATTGACCTTGATTTAAGTCCGTGTTCAGTTGCCTGATAATCTTCCGGGACAATTCTTGGTCAAAAAATGCTCGACCCGTCCTTGTATAAATGCTTCCCAACATGGGTCTTCCGACATATCCGACCGCAGTATCCTGATCCTTAAATAGAAGTAGAATACCCCTGCTGCCCATATGTTTTTTCTCCACAACCATAGTGGATATCCCCTGATTTTTATAATACTTGAAGGCCTCGTTCGGATGCTCAAAATAATTATCCAGCGAGGAGGGCTCAGGTGAGGGACTCATGGTGGGAGGTATATAGAGCAATTCCTCGATTGGGATCGTATAGTGAGAGATGTCTTCAATCGCGGATTTCACATAGTCAGCATGAATTTTTATTTCCCCATAGTCTTCAGTCATAACGGAATAACCCTTGAGAACGCTCTGGATATTTGGTGGATTGAACCGTTCCTTTTTCCACTTCTGCAAAAAGCTCTCCGGATCTTCGGCATAGTCTTTCTGCGCTGCAACTGCCACAAACGTCTTTTCAGGATAACGATAGGCAGTTAACCTACCGCCGAAAACGACGCCTTGGTCAATATTGATCGTGTTATTGATAACCATTGGCTGGGGCCTCGGGTCATGTCCCCAAACAATGGTTTCTCCAGATCGATGATTGACAAACCAGTCTTTGCGGACTGGTTTTCCGCTTTCTTCGAAGCCCTCTGTATCACCATACCGACAAAAGTCACTGATTCGCTTGGATTCCTTTCCGATATAGTGATCTCGTATTCCAGCATGGGTTGCAACAACCACTCTGACGCCGTTACGGGTAAACACTAAGTTTGAAGGGGCACTCAGAAGAAGACTCTTAACGTTTTCTTTCAACTCATCTGTGGCTTCTTTACCGTATTCTCTTTCATAAAGATCAAACTCAGCGGCAATTAGCTCATCTCCATGGGCTAACTCGACTTTTCGTCCGGACAACCAGCGAGCAATCTTCCATCCATGGTTGCTATCAACCATGAAAGCTAAGTCTTTTTCTACATGGCTGATAAAGAATTTTAGGCATTCAATATTATTGGGACCTCTAGAGAGCACATCCCCTACTGATACTAGTTTGCGGCCCTCGGGATGGGTGTATAAACCCTCTGCATCCGACCGATACCCTAGTTTCTCAAGCAAGGCAAGAAATTCGTTATAACAACCATGGATATCCCCTATAAAATCAAGACCGCCCCCAACCTCTCTGAGCAAGGGGTTGGTTGAGCGCCTAAAAATCGTATCTTCTGCTTCCACTTCATTTAAAACATAAGATCTTGAAAACCCTTCCGTCTTTAGAGAACGAAGATTATTCTTAAAGGATCTAATTTGCTGTTTGATTCGCTGACGTCCTCTAGGCTGCTCCCTTTGCTCATCTCTCTCGAATAATAATTGATCTTTAATATCAAAGGCAATAGCTATAATCTCAACGTGTTTGCGACGAGCTAAGTCAATGTACTTCTTCCGATCTTCTGGCCAAAGATGAGTCGCATCCACTACGGTAAGTCTGCCTAAACCACAACGAGATTCTAGGAGATAATCCATCGCCTCAAACGTTTTCTGGGAAATCAATTGATACTCAGCATAAAGCACTTCTTGTTCATCTTTAGAACGTTTATTAAGTTCTATAAATTCCGTGTCAGCGACTAAGACTCTAAATTGGTCCGAACTGACGACTTCTGACCGTATTAAAATATCCTGATCAATCAGCCGCTTAAGTAAGGTCGTTTTGCCACTGTTTGACGGTCCAATCAGTAAGACAATACCTGCATGGGGAAATCTGATTTCTTTACTCATTCTCTATCCCACCTTGTCTTGTGAAGATAGCTATTTGAGAAGGGTGTCCATACCCTTCGACTTCTTCGCCAATACCGTCTAATTGAACGTCATAAGAATAGTTTCTTGCCAAAGTATGAGTCCACTCCGAAAATTCAGACCGAGTCCACTCGAACCGATGGTCCTTATGACGAACCGCCTGATCATCCATTTGATAAACAGTATTATATTCCACATTCGGTGTTGTAATCAGCAAAACCTGAGGTTTGTAGCTACCCAAGATCGTGTCCATGACTCTCGGTAACCGACTTTCATCAATATGCTCAATCACTTCGTTGAGAATCATGACATCTTTAGCCCGCAATTGCTCATCATAGTAAAATAATGAACCCCAAATTAGGATCGGTGAAATAAAGTCATCCTTGCGACTCGCTTCTGAGAATCGTTTGAGGGCGCGAAGCTGCTCCTTCTCCGTGGGTTCCACGGCCAAAATCTCTTGGACACCCGGTATAAACCCAAGCCGTGCAGACAACTTACCTTCCCCTGCTCCGAAGTCAACAATGCTTTCTCTAGCGGGTAAATTTTCAACAATCTTAACGACCCTTTGATAGCGTAGCTCATTTAATCTGACGACAGGTTGTGATTTTAATTCGAGTTCTGGCGTCAAAGCTTCATTATTCGTATCAGCATTTGTATCTGCTTGATCAAAATTCTCTCCCACCTGATCAATTAATTCTCTAAACCGCAACGTCCGTTTAATAATGAGATCTTTAAGGGGATGATCAGCTAACCACCCTTCCCCATATCGCTCCAACTTTTCTATTTCACGCTCATCGATAAAGTAATGCCGATAATTATCAAGGACCGGAATTAAGACAAAAAGATGTTTAAGTGCATTTTGAACAGTGAGCGTTCCTTGCAAATTGATAAAACGAGCTGAGCTTCTCTCTTTGAGCTGGAAGTTATAAGCCGCTTGACCTCGCTCAATTTCGATTCGATAACCTAGCGGTTCAAAAAGTTGCTTAATTGCCACATCAGGTAAATCAGTAGCCACTGGCCCAAAGCCTATGGTCAGCAGAAAGGCATGCTTAGCCCAGTCTAGATACTCGTCTTTGGGTCGACCATTCAGCGCAGTACCCAAGGCCGAGCGAATATACGAACAAAAAATACTGCTGACCACGAATTCCCTGTCGTTAATATATTGAGTTATTTCATAGGTATCCGGACTATTCTTAACCAGTTCGACGGGATCAGGCGTAACAAAAATTACCGCTTCAACTTCGCTGTCACTGAAGACCGTATAGGTTAAGCGAATGCGATGCCCCTTTTCCATTCGATCATAGAGATTTTGAGGATTCTTGGACAAGAGAAACGAAAGCATCTTGGCCCCTTCTCCCGTCGCCTTAATTGCTAGCTGCACAAGAATAAACTCCTGTCATTAAGAACTTTATTTAGTTATACCCGATGAGTAGTTATTCCATTACTGATCATGTCAAGGTTTCTCAAACTCAAGCCCCACGCTGGGAAGTATTGATTGGTTCATAGAAACAGGTGCTTTCTTATAAATTTAAGAAAGCACCTGTTGTAAATCACTTGAAAGTTTCCAATTTTCCGCCTTAGCATCCCACAAACCATTGACTTACAAAAATATCAATGGTAAACTAAAATTTGTATATATTATATTAAAAACTATAGTGTTTCACTTTTATCATACCACATAAGCTACCTTCTTGTCAAGAGCTTAGAGCAAAAATATTGGAGGTATTAATAAAATGCAGAGCATGTTTACCCTAATTCCTTCATCTGTGACAAACCAACTAGCTATTGCGGAAATTGTCGATTGCAATGAAAAAACTTCTCATTATGGATTAATTCTTTCTCAAGCAGATGCACTAGAACTCGTGATAACCCGCTCAGAAGCCCTAAGCAACTACGGACGCATTGAATTCAACGGTGGTATTATTAGTAAACTTATATTAAGTTTCTCTAACTCCCCCTTCCTGACTAAACACAACTATGTCGCAACATTAAACGATTTGATAGAGACTTTCTACTACTTTAAAAATGAGACACTTGACGAAATTAGTGACGATGAATTGATTTCGTTAATAAAGAAGTATTTTGATCAGCGTTGCCAAGGTTCCGTTGAACTACTGCAAAATCGCGAATTTGAAGTCTTAGCACGCAATGTACGATACGGAATTAGTGATTATGAAGATATCTACAAAGCTACCGAAGAGTCTTTTGATGAGGAGGGTTTTGATGAATAAGCTAGAGAAACAACAATCGATAATTAAAAGACAAAATCTTAATGAATCGGATTACTTTCAATCAATTTTACAGGAATCCTATCGGCTTAACTTATTAAGCGTTACTGAATATGAAACCATTCAAGTGCAAAGCCTTCAACTCTTAGCTAAACAAGTACAGCGGTATACTGGTGGCGAAAGCAGTTCCGTTAAAGTAGAAACCGCCCAAAGCATTATGCAATCGATTCTTTATGTTATTGGTAGCTACCTCAAAACTTTTCCAGAGGCTGAGCTAGGCTTGGCAGCCCTTAAACAAAAACCATTATTAGAACTCTACCAACATGGCAAAAAGTTAATCACAGTACAACTAGCTAGTGCTAAACAATTGCTAATCGATATTCAAACGGATGGCTTTATCACAGATAACCAAGCTTACAATGATACGATTCAGAACGCCATACCGCCTTTTTTCACTGATTATGATGTAAATTTTGCAGCCCACGATACCCCAGCATCAATCGATTACCCTTTATGTAATGATAAGATGGATTTGATTGGTATTGAATATATCTCAAATTATCTTGAAACACTCTGTTTAGAGAATAAATTCTTGGATCTTTTCCCGATGCCGGCAATTAGTCGCTTATTACAGGGTTTCAATGACCACCATAAAGACCTGCTAATTAATATTTTTGGACTTGTGCTTACGAACGCACTCGGGTGTGTATTGTTAGGCAAAACTATCACTCTTCTTAATATAGAACCGAAAGAAAGAGAATATCTGCAACAAAAATTACTAAATCTTTCACACACCGAATTAAATAATCGTTTGCATACGACATTAAGGCAATTATGTATAGATCTTGAACTATCGGATCGGTCATTAAAAAACCACATGATAGGAATTATCCCTGATTTATCTGTAAGACTAAAAAATGCTCTCGAGAATAACAGATTGGAATCAATCTTTATTAGCTTCAAAGAGTATCCACTGCAATCAGTCCTTTTTGAAGAAGGCAACAAAATGGATGACGAACTATTTCGAAGCATCGCTAATGAAATTAAAGAATGTAGATATGTCTCGGATAAAATTGCAATCATTCAGAAAGAAATTCACAGTATAAGTGATTTTATTGATATTCTCGGAAGTTATTGTATCTTTGACGATGAATTCACCGATATCTTCCAATCGCTTGGAGATATGGAACTTGCCCTTCTTCTGAAGATGATACCCTCTGGCAATACCATAGACTCGGATATCCATTTCACTGAAAGCGAGAAGGAATGGCACAATAGGCTGAATACTTTCTTTTCCGAACTTAGATTACCCAGACAGAAAAGGATTAGAAAGCTCGTTGGAAATATTGTGTTCATCCTTGACAGGACCTCATGAACAGCAAGGTTTGTGGGTGCTAGGTTATACTACACATTATTTTGCCCCGCTGATGGCGGAGCTAAAATAAACTCGTATTCGCCTGAATACTGTTGAAAACGAAAAGTTTGCGAAAAGGGGTAACTTTAGCTTAGAATTGAGGTTATTGACCACTATATTTCAAGGAGGCAAAATCGTGAAGAGTTTTCTAAGTTTCATTCAAGAAAGGGTTCTATTATATGATGGTTCTAAAGGGGTAATGCTCCAAAGGAGAGGTCTAACCGGAGCAGAAGCATCAGAATCTTGGAATTTATCCAATCCAGAGGAGGTTAAAAACCTATATAACCAATACAAAGTTGCCGGTTCAGATGTGATTCAAACAAATACGTTTCCAGGTAATCGAGTTACCCTAGGAAAGCATAGTTTAGGGGATAAAACGTATCAACTAAACTTTGCAGGTGTAAAACTAGCCAAAGAAATTACCGGCGATAGTACTTACGTTGCTGCTTCAGTGGGTCCGACTGGTGAGTTATTAGAGCCTTCGGGCAATTTGAGTTTTGATAAAGCCTATAGTATTTATACAGAACCCTTAAAGGCCATCGAAGATGCAGGTGCGGATCTTGTTAATTTTGAAACATTTTCAGATTTGAATGAATTAAGGGCAGCTATATTGGCTGCTAAAGAAACTACAAAGCTTCCTATTATTGCTTCGGTAACCTTTAATGCCAACAGTCGAACGCTGTTTGGTAATTCAGCCGAAGTATGTGCTATAGTCTGTCAATCTCTAGGTGTTGCTATCGTAGGCGCTAATTGTTCAGGTGGTCCCGATAGTTTAATTGAACCCATTAAAAAAATGTATTCTGTAGCGTCCATTCCTCTTTGCGTAAAAGCAAATGCCGGGATGCCTGTACTGGATGATGATGGAAAGGTAATCTATCACCAAAAACCCGAACAGTTTAGTTCTTACACCAAAGAATTTATAGAAAATGGAGTACGACTTATTGGTGGATGTTGTGGAACTACCCCAGAATTTATTAGTGCGATTAAGAAGGAACTCGCTGAGTTAGAAAC
This sequence comes from Desulfosporosinus sp. OT, assembly GCF_000224515.1. GTDB lineage: Bacteria > Bacillota > Desulfitobacteriia > Desulfitobacteriales > Desulfitobacteriaceae > Desulfosporosinus. The sequence goes on from NZ_AGAF01000061.1 coordinate 22,122, forward strand.
TCCAGAATTAGAGTTGAAATTTATGCCAACGATTGCTTCGGCCTATAATCATCTTGTTCTTTCCCCAGACAAGAAATATTCGGTTAAAAAACTTTCTCCAGAAGCCGTTACTATATTAATAAACGGTAATCTTTCTACCTTGGTGAGAGAATCCAAGTCCGAAGATGTTGATTACCTATTATTAGATTTTGGTAATATCGATGTATCGTTTGATGTATGGAGCTTCGCTAGTGAATTCGGATTGTTAATCAAAAAACCTGTCATGATCAAGTCCGAGTCTCCAGAAATTCTCTATAAATTCCTAAGATATTATCCGGGAAAGGCCGGAGTGGTTTTATCCGATAACTCTCTACTATCTCTTTCTCAATTACAACACTACGGCGCTTTAATAGTAAACGATGCATTGGTACCGTATTTATAAGATGACTGACAGCCACGCGGTATATAATGCTCAGGATGTTGATTAATAAGAAACAGATCCATTAGTCCAGGAAGTTGTTGATAGTTACTTCATTTAAGTCCACTTTCGTAAATATTGCGGATCATTACCTCGATCTCCGGGTCTTGGATGGATAAATCCTTGATTTCGTAGTTCTCAGAGACCCGGCTAATCAAGTGGGAAGCACTCAGCTCATCACGCTTAAACTGCAGCCATATGCGATTTCCTTCTTGTTTAATCACTTCTGCCCCCTTGATCGAAAAACCGACTGCCTCCTCTTCGAGATCAATGATTAAAACCCGCTCCTTACCAAACCTCTCTTTAATCTTCGCTAACTCTCCATCATACATCACTTGTCCGTGATCAATTAAAATCATCCGCTCACAGAGCTTCTCGATATCGGACATGTCATGAGTTGTGAGGATGACAGTAACCCCTCTCTCCTGGTTAATTTCCCGGATAAAACACCGCATTCGTTCCTTGGCCACCACATCTAAACCAATCGTCGGCTCATCGAGAAATATAATCACCGGATCATGAAGTAAGGAAGCGGCAATGTCAGCCCGCATTCGTTGACCCAGGGACAATTGTCGGACAGGTGTTTGCAGGAATTCCTCAAGACCTAAAATATCGGAAAATCGGGCCATATTTTTCAGGTACAGTTCATTGGGAATTTGAAATACCTGCCGTAAGAGTTCAAAGGATTCAATCGTCGGTAAATCCCACCAAAGTTGTGTCCGCTGCCCAAAGACCACCCCGATTTGCCGCGCATTTTTTTGGCGTTCTTTAAAGGGTATTAGACCATTGACTCGGATATCGCCGGACGTCGGCACAAGAATCCCGGTCAACATCTTGATCGTCGTGGACTTACCTGCTCCGTTTGGGCCAATGTACCCGACAATCTCTCCTGCATTTACCGCAAAGGAAATATCCTGCACAGCCCGTTTCGTTGTATATTCTCTGTGAAATAGACTCCGCAGCGCTCCCTTAATTCCCTCCTGGCGTTTAGCAATTTGAAATTCTTTCGAGAGATGGTTAACCTCAATTAAACTCATGAAATCTGATATCCTCCCTAACTCTAACTCCTATGCTTAGGAACCTGCACTATTATAGCGATTTAAGCCTAACATCCAAAGTTGAAAACAGAGCCAAAAGAAAATAACTCCCACCAAGATACTGAAGAAACCCCAGTAGGGCGGATAGATGCCACTCGTTTTCCCCAACAGCAGAAGGGCCGGTAGGTAGTTGACAAAAGCAAAGGGCATAACAAAGGTCACCAGTACCTGCACGGCCCGCGGATAGATGGAGAGTGGATAGTTCATCAGGCTTTTGGCTGGCCACATGACGACCCAATAAACTCGTTCCGAGCGGGTGGTCCAAAAGGCCATCGCTGATATTGCAATCAAAAGGCCTCCTTGAATGAGAGTTCCTCCAATCACTGCCCCTAAGAAAACAAGCCACAGCCAAACGTTCCAATGAAGATTCAGCTTCTTGTATGCTATCACCATCGCCACAATACTAAAGAGAAATTGACCAAACGCACCTACGTCAAATTTCATGGCCATAAAATGAAAAAATGGATGGATGGGTCGAACCAAAAATCGGTCAAAAGTCCCTTGAACAATGAATTGATCCAAGGTCCGAAAATGAAAGAAAAAAACAACGCAAACTCCCCATGATAACACTGAAAGGGCGAACAGAAAAAGAAGTTCCCAAAAACTCCAGCCCTCGATGGCCCCAAAGGAATAAAGCAATACCCACATCGTAATAGCCGTTCCGGCATAGGTCATGGCCCAGCCTAAAATATTCATGACAAAGGCATAACGATATTGGAGCTGGGTTCGAATGCTGACCCCAATCATATAAAAGTACATTCTCATTCCTCTTAACCAGGACTGAAGCATGACTAACCCCCCTGAATAACAATTTTCATGGACGCCCTAGCCCAGACATAACGAAGAAGAGCATAACATACAGCTAACCAGACCACCTGGGTAAAGAGCGCTATCAGCAGGGCTTGCCCACTTAATTGTCCTACGAAAATGGAATTGGGCACAAAGTAAATTCCTTGAAAGGGTAAGTACAGGGCCACGTGTTCAAGCCAATTTGGAAAAAACCACAGAGGAACAACTGAGCCTGAAAATAAAGAAATTGAGAAATAGAAAATATCCTCTACCCCACCAGTTTCGACCAACCAAAAGGTAAACAAACCGAACGTCAACTCGATACAGTAGCGGATAAAATAACCCAGTGTTGCTGAAAGGATAAACAAAACCCCTTGGGAAAAGGTTGTAGGCATTATAGGGCTGATGATCAGAAAAATGGCGGTATAGAGAGGCAACACGGCCGTAAGGAAGTAAAAGAAGATACTCCCAAAATCGGTGAAGAGCATACGCAGAGGATAATCATAGGGCTTAAGCAACTCTATGGCGATATCCCCGGTCCGTACCCGCTCCTGAATCTCCCACAACGGAGTCCCGGCACCATGGATTCCCTGTAGGGCTTGGCTTATTAAGATATAGCTCAGCATGGAATGGAAACTGACGTTTCCTACCGAACCCTTGCCCCGATAAAGCGCATACCAAATAAACCCCCACAAGAAGAGCGTTATTACATTTCCCAGTATTCTTGTCCAAGCATCAAAGCGATAAGCTGCTGCCCTTTGAAAGGATTTACGAGTAAACACTCCATACATCTTTAATGTTCCAATCATCCTCTACCTTCACCACCATTTGTCCAGGAAAAATTCACTTACCTTATTTTGCCCTACCCACAATTAAATAGCAAATTTCACAAGCATTCTATTGCTTTAAGGGCTAACCTCGACGGGGTTAGCCCTTTTTTTATCATTAATGCTAGGATAATTGAGTCTTACAAAACAAACTATTTTTTTGCCAAACTTTTGCCACATTTCTTTAATAACATAAAGCTAGCAAGTTGTTAAAGTCATAACTTAAAAATTCAATCTAAACCTAAAGGAGTTGTTTATGTGAAGAAACACAGAATGACAATGCATTTAAGATCGGCCCTCTTGTCATTATGCGTTGTGCTTGTTACCTATGCTGCCTATCTCCATCAAGTATTAGGAGGAGCAAAGGCGCCTTCGATCCACGCACTGTGTCCCTTTGGAGGACTTGAAAGCCTTTACCAAGTGTTTACAACGGGCAGCTTTATTGGCAAAATTTTCGCAGGAACCATGACGCTTTTTGTCCTGACTTTAGTTCTAGCAATTCTCTTTAGACGCAGTTTTTGCGGGTTAATTTGCCCCTTTGGCGCAATACAAGAATTCTTTGCCAAGCTTGGTCAGAAGATTTTTAAGCGGAGAAAGGTAATGCCTGCTGCGCTTGATAAGCCCTTAAGATATCTAAAGTACCTGGTCTTAGCTGTCACAGTAGTCTATGCGTGGAAGACTGCCGGACTTTGGATGGCCCCATACGACCCGTGGTCAGCCTACGGGCATCTTTCCAATGGACTAGAAAGTGTTTGGCAGGAATCAGCAGTAGGGTTAATCATCCTAGGAATTACCATTCTAGGTTCACTGATCTATGACCGTTTTTTTTGTAAATACCTTTGTCCCATGGGGGCACTTTACGGTATGATAGGAAAACTTAGCCCCTTTAAAGTAGTTAGAAATGAAAGCCTGTGTGTCAATTGTGGATTATGCACTAAGAACTGTCCCATGAATATTGATGTTCAGCACAGTTTGAAGATTTCCTCTGCAGAGTGCATTAATTGTCAGACCTGTGTCTTAAATTGCCCCCAGACTAACACTCTGAATAGCTATGAAGGACAAAGAATAATTCAACCACTTAGCGTGATCATTATCGTATTGATAGTGTTCTTTGGCTCAATATTTGCAGCTCAGGCCGCAGGAGTCTATAGACTAACTCCAGATGCCCTCAAGGCCGGCGAAGCCATAGGATATGATGAAGTTAAAGGTTATATGAGTATCAAGGAAGCAGCGGAATCCAGTAAAACCGAACTTAAGGAATTTTACGAAACATTCAAGATCCCTGCAAACGTTCCTGCAGAAACAAAAATGAAGGAGATCTCCACCGTTTCTCCCGGCTATGATTTTGATAATGCCAAAGAATCCCTCAAAGAACTTAAGTAATTAGCCGATAGCTTCACTTCAATTCGGTGGAGGGCCACCATCACCAGGTGGTCCACCCCCACCAACCAAATTAAATCCCGAACTAGAACTAGATTTGGTTGTTGGGGTAGTTGAATTCGTTCCCGTGATGACTTCTTGACCTTCTTCTAAGCCACTCTTGATTTCTACATTCGTCCCATCATCAAGACCAGTCTCCACTGGAATAAAGCGAACATTCGTGATTGCATTTCCGGCATTATCCGTAGTTGAATTTCCGGGAACTGTAACGCCGGTTTGAGTCCCACTAGTTTTAACCGCTTCGCTAGGAACTGTTAAAACATTATTTGCTTGAGCCACTATGATATTCACATTGGCATTCATACCCGCGCGAATCAAATCGCTATCTTGATCGACCGTCGCCTTAACCTCATACGTCGTAACGTTCTCGGTGGTTGTGCCTTGTAAGGCAACGGAATCAACTGTCCCACTTATATGCTCATTCGGATACGAGTCCAGAGTAATATCTACTTTCTATCCTACTTTGCATTGCGAGATATCCTCCTGATCTATCGAGGCAGCAACTTCAAGTTTATCTACTGTAGGAGTGATCGTAATGATTGAATTAGAGTCAGAGTCTTGACCCAGTTCAAGTGGGCAACTGACAACTATGGCATCCACCGGGGCAACAATTGCAGCATCATTCAAATCCGCATAGGCACTGACTAGTTGCGCCTGCGCAATTTGAATGTCCGCCTGAGCCGATTGTATGTCTGCTGCCTTAGGACCCTGGGCTTGTTGATCCACTTCATATTGAGCGGATGTAACATCGGCCTGTGCAGCAACTAAGGCTTTAGACGCTCCTCCATTTTTAAGATTCTTTGCAGAGGTTAAAGAGTCCATTGCCTGATTCAGAACGGATTGAGCGGATTGGATAGAGGACGTATTTCCACTCTGCTGGGCCTTGGCTAAATTATCACTAGCCTGTTTCACATTCTGATCGGCCAAAGTGACTTGGTTATCTAAATAACTGGGATCGGCATTTTGCATAGCCGATGTTAAACTTTGCTGCACCTTGGCCAAGGTAGCCTGAGCCTGAGCACGGGTTTGGTCATTGAAGGATTCTTCAAGATTTTGCACTTTCGACTCAGCGGAGGTAACATTGGCCTGTGCTTGCAAAACGGACGTCTTTAGCTTCGTTTCATCTATCTTGGCAAGAACTTGACCCGCTTTAACTGTATCTCCTTCCTTAACATTGAGTTCCACGATCTTCCCAGCTGTCGAAGAGCTCCCACTTGTTGGGAATGTCAACGTAATCGCGTGTGGATAGTTAATCGTTCCGGTAGCCGTGATGACCTTTTTAACGTCTGCCATTTTTGCTTCAGATGAGTTAAACGAAGCCACGGCAGGTTTCGTTGTAAAATGTTTATAGCCCCAATAACCTGCCCCCAAGAGGATGAGAAAGCCCACTACCCCTCTAGTCACCCATTTCTTATTCATGCTCTTTCTTCCCTTCTTCCGTTGCCAGGTGATTTATTCACAAAGTAACCCAATGGCCTAAGTCCACTTATTTATGTAGATGTGACTATCTCAGATATTAAAAATTACAACATCAAAATGAATTTCAGCTGAAACATGACTGAATGTTGGCTGAAAGTTTCTCGCTACACTGTTGCGCGATATCCTGCACAATTTGTTCATTTTTCTATAAAGAAAACTTGGCTGCCGTGCGAAGCCACTGTCTTCGTACGTGTTAACTTGCGGAGAAGCCTTGGGGAAGGTGACTTCCCTAGTTGCACTTATGCTTCAGAAAGTATGCAACGAAAAGTTATACTTTCTGAATTAGCTCAAAAAACAGGGAGGTTACCGTACGGTAACCTCCCTGAAACTCTGGTCTATTCATAATAAGATGTAATTTATGCAGCTATTTAATCAAACTAGTCCACTGAATTGTAATACTCAATATCGCCGGTAAAATAGTCAGTTCCTTAACTGCAGCAAAAAACCATTTCACCAAGATGAGCTCCCAAATTTTTCGCCACAATCTCACACTTAGCTCGCAGCAAGAAATACAACCTTCTATCCTCTTTGCCAAACGCTTCTAAAGATTCATAATTAGCCTGCCCTTTACTGATCACTAGGTCAGCCTTTTTAAAGGCCTGCATAAATTCTTCGGAACAGTCTTTGAGAATTGTTCCTAAAAAACCGCTGCCGTTAGAAATTACCCGGATTTGCTCTGTCATACCTGTCATACCCACATGAGCCGCATCTTCCATCGTGGCATCATTCAAAATCGGTTGATCTTTAACTGCATAGGTTATCTTGATCCCAGATTCGGAAAGTTGCTCAGCTAATAGCCTATCAAACGCAATTTCGCCACTGTTATCTCCGAGAATTAATATCTCTCGGGCTTCTTTTAGTCTTTGGACGAAAGAAGCGTAATCATCCCGGGCAAAATCCTTCACCATGGCCTCCTGAATACTCCCCTCAACATCAAAATCTTTCAGGATGCCCATATCGATAATATTCCCGGCCACAGCGATTTTCAAAGCCATAAAGAGTGGATCATCACTTTGGTCAATTCTTTCTTTTAACTGGGGAAGGAGCTTGAGAGCCAATTCATTGGATTCCTTCTTAGCACTATGAAATGGATCCTCGATACCCAGCAGCTCATTGACCTTTCTGAGAATAATAGTTGAGTTCTCTGCGGGAGTCCCTTGTGGGTCTAATCCAGGAAAAAGGGGCAAAGTCTGATGAATAATCTCTCTCATTTTCTCCTCTGGGAGTTCTGTTTGTGCTAAAGTATTGAGCGTTTGCTTAATATAGCAAGGAATACAGTCCAGGGTAACGTTCACAACTAGGAGCCTCCTCGTTTATTTTATTTTTTAGCAGCTAGCAAGTCTAAACTCTAAGGTAATTGATAATATTATTTATTTCCAATTCGGCGCCTTACACAGAATAAATTTCACTTTTTTATTCAAACGCCCACCCGCCATGTTAAGTTGTACCTGTTGATTATATCATGCGATTCTGCCATTTAAAATTTGAATCTAAAGAGACAAAGAAGCTCTATTACCTCGCAGTTTTCCCTTGCAGGATGCCTAGTTCAAAGTTATTCTTAATAGATGCAAGAGCAAAATGAAAGAAAATTCAATAAACGGAGGGATATAAATGGCTAAAGAAGAACTGAAAAAATACCGTGACGCTTTAGAACATGCCAAACGTGAATTTGCCAAGCGCAGCTTGTCTAAGATTCTAGACCTTTCCGGAGCAGAACCTCAGGGCGAGTCAGGGTTGGTCATCCGCTACGGGGGGGCGTTATACCAAGTCCAGTACCCTGGAGGAGATATCAGCCCTTGTGAATTAAAGGAACACGGGGATGGGGTTGAAATAACCGACCGGATTCTTATTCTCCAATACCTAACTGAGGTTTGTGGGGTGCAGCCCAGTGGCAAATGGATCTCTTTTAGGGAAGTACCCTGGGGAAACAACCACTATGCAGCCTTTAAGCTGGAAGCAATGGAGCCTTTAGCTAAACGTTTTGGTTCCTCTCCAGCCGAGTTTGAGCTTGCCTGCCAAAAGCTTGGCGGTAAAAAACTGGCTATGGGTGACCGGGCATTTGCCATACCGGTTTTCCCCAAGCTGCAACTTGCCTTTATTCTGTGGCTGGCTGACGAAGAATGGCCTGCTCGGGCCAACATTCTCTTCGATGCTACCGCAAGCATGCACCTTAATACGGAGGGTTTAGAAGTTCTAGGCATCAACACAGCGGAGAGGATTATCTCTTTATCAGACCGCCAGGAGGAGTAAAATAGTTCCACTGAGGCCCTTCAGCTATGCTCAATGTTATGAAGTCGCTTGTCTGAACCTTACTTTCTAGTTGCTGTTTCTACAGTTGTAGGGGTAGCGCAATGTTGGAAATCGGTGCTACTGTACCCCTTGGGCACTATGAACGCTTCCCCAGAATCCGTGTTCCTGGGGAAGAAAAAATTCTTGACTATCTATGTATTGTTTGCTAAGCTAAGACAAGCAAGAGGGAGTAGTTTTCAAAATAGTGTCAACACACTGGCCCAAAGCCTGGCATTATTTCGCTTAAAAGCGTAACGAGACTTTTGACGTATTGAGGTACGTCAAAAGTCTCGTTTTTGATTTGAAAGGAGGAGAACAATGGCACTAACTTTTGTAACACTAATTATTTCGGCAATATTAATCTATCTTAGCTGCGAATTATTCGTAAATGGAATCGAATGGGTGGGGTTAAGATACAATATCTCAAAAAATGCTGTCGGAACGATTTTGGCCGCATTTGGCACTGCTCTCCCTGAAAGTGTCGTTACCTTTATTGCAGTAGTTTTTGGAACTAATGCAAATCAAAAGGACATTGGAGTGGGGGCGGCACTCGGAGGGCCACTGGTCTTGAGCACTCTTGCATATGCTATTGTTGGACTAGGTATTATATTTTTTAGAAAGAAACGAGTTCATGGGATAAATATTGATTTAAGCAATAGTAAACTTGGTAGGGATCAGCTTTGGTTTTTAGGTATTTTTGTCTTTAAAGTTGCCTTAGGTTTTGTGGTATTCCGTGGTAAACCATTGATGGCCTTTTTATTCTTAGCTGCATACGGATTATATTTTTTCACCGAAATGAAAGAAACTGCTGATAACCATAATGAAATACTCGAGCCTCTTAAATTTCGCCCTAAGACTAAAAATCCAGAAACCCGATGGGTTTTGGTGCAAACCTTTTTATCACTTGCTCTAATTGCGGTTGGTTCCCAGGTTTTTGTTAAGAACTTAGATCATTTAAGTCTTGCAATTGGAATTGCACCACACATTATAGCATTATTCTTAAGTCCAATAGCCACTGAACTTCCGGAAATACTTAATGCGGTAATATGGGTGAGACAAGGAAAAGAAAGGTTAGCATTAGCAAACATAAGTGGATCAATGATGATCCAGGCCACAGTTCCTAGTGCACTTGGAATACTATTTACTCCTTGGATCTTTGACTCCTATCTTGCACTAGCAGGGTTTTTTACAATGGTATCCATCGCTTTTCTTTGGTTAACATTAAAAAAATATCAGCTTTCCGCAAATAAACTCGTATTAGCTGCTGGGTTTTATGTATGTTTTGTAGTTACAGTCGCATTAATACACAGTTGATAGATACAACTTATGAAGTAAGTCAAACAACTCCCATCTCTAGAAGGTTATTTCTTAGCGATGTCGAAAATAATGAATATTACAGATGGTAGGACGGTGGAGATAGATGGGATTATGGGTAATTTTTATGACAAGCTTAGTTATGGGATTTTCAGGAGCGATCATGCCAGGGCCTTTGCTAACGGTTACAATTAACGAGAGTCTTCGTCGCGGTGCTAGGATTGGACCACAAATTGCCTCAGGCCATGCGCTTTTAGAGCTTGCCCTAGTGATTGCAATTTTCTTTGGTCTGGGAACCTATATCACTTTACCTTCTGTGAAAGGGACAATTGGAATTGTGGGAGGTTTATTCCTCTTTTGGATGGCATATGGAATCTTGAAGGAGTCTTTTCATGCTGTTGCCCTTGATCTTTCGGGCAAGATAACGGAAAAGGGTCTCAGTCCCTGGGTGGCAGGAATTACAGTTACTGCATCAAACCCTTATTGGTTTTTGTGGTGGGCAACGGCAGGTGCTGGTGCTTTGATGGTTGCTGCTGGTCAGGGTATCCTAGGAGCCATTAGCTTTTACATAGGGCATGTTTTATCGGACTATATCTGGTTTATGTTCGTCGCTTTTACAGTTGCTAGAGGAAAAAGGCTCTTTACTCCGATAGTTTACCGCGTTGTTTTAGGCGTGTGTGGCTTGTTTCTTGTGGGGCTTGCAAGTTACTTTGTTTATTCAGGCACCAGTTTCTTGTTGTTGTCCAAATCTTAAGTTTAGGCAATTACAGAATGAATTCTTATTTGACGGGATTATTTGTGCTATAACCGCAAATCCTGTTTTGACCTGTTTAATATTCTCAAGTAATGATTAGCTTCTCTTAATACATGATCTGCTAACAGTGGAATGATTATTGATTTTATTTTACAGGTTAATAAACCTTCTGTACCGGCTGCTTTAAAATCCCTGAAGGCACGGGTTGTTGTGATAGTTTCTCCTGTTAACTGCCCTAGCGTTATTGTGCCTTGCCCCCCTCCCTGGGCTATATGCTCAAGCCTATCAAACTGTCCCACAAAATTATTTGCTTTAGCAATTAGATCGGATTCAGTTGGGTCTAATAAATGACTAATAAACTGTGCGTGCTCAGCCATTTGCCTATTCCAAAACTTTTCTTCTTCGATAGCTTCCTGAACAAAATCAACTACCAAGCGCCGTTGCAAACGTTCTAATTGATGTATGTAGAAAAGTGCTTCTCTTCGGATATGTATTATTAATAAAGGAAAATTGAAAGTGAACAATTTACATTGCAGCATTCCTTCAAGAATGTTGGTTTTAAATTGAACCAAAGCATTCGTTAAACTAATACCTTTCTGATTTATGGCAGTGACTTGGGCCTCCAGTTGGGATAGATTTACACCTGCATTGGGAGTTAGTCTGAGTTCTTCTGTCGTTATAACTGATTCAATGGAAATACCGGAAAGTTCCTCGGTAATTTGTTCTGCCCGTAGAGTTTTATCTGTTATCGATTCCCCCGAAGTTAATGTTTCCTCGCTAACTACCCCATTAGCGAGGATTACAGCTTCGTGTAAGACCTCGGCAAATTGCGACTTAAACATATCTGCTTGCTGCGCAAATGCGGCATCTTTTGCTACAAAACCAGCTTCTAGAAATATTGAATGTTCTTTCATAATTCGCCCAAAAAAGAGGTGTAGTTCCAGTGATTCGCGGACAAAATCTCCTGGTAGTAACAGTGTGTTCAAACAAATCCCTCCCCGTTCTTCCTTTCCAGTATTTTAGTTTATTCCCCCTATCTTTTAAAAAGACCCCCAGCTAAATGACCAAGCGACCAATATGATTTCCAAATTTCTTTATGAAATCAACTATAAAATTCCAAACATTATTCCTGAAATTCAGGGAAGACTTTATATGTAATAAGTTGAAAATTTAAGGGAGGTGTTCTTTCTTGATCAATAAAGAAATTGAAATAGTAGGTTCTACCAGTAAATCAGAACAACTTAAAGATAGATATTCGCAGATGGAAGATAGTTTTAGCGAGTTAAAACGACAGGCTTTATTACATGAAACACAAGGATTAGTACCGATTCAAGAACAGCAGGCTCAACTGCAACAACGACAAGGACAAGGACAAACAAGTTAATCAATCTCATCATTTAAAAAAGAGAGCGCTCACCGGGAAATACTTATCTAGTTCTATATAGCAATTCTTAGAAACATTAAGAACCTGTTGCCTATTTGCAACAACTCGAAAACATATCGAGAGTTTAGGTTAAAAGAGATAAACCTAATGATTCAAAAAGACTCGCCTAATATTTGGCGAGTCTTCATTTTTTTCCAGAGTTTGTTGGGCAACACGTAAAAAAATATTCCAAGAATTTACTCGACGGAACCGGTCGCTACGCAACTGAACCAGATCATCCCAGAATCTGTTCTGCGCAAAGCACTCCGTCCACCGCAGCCGATATGATACCTCCCGCGTATCCTGCTCCTTCCCCACAGGGGTAAAGACCTTTGATGCCAATAGCCTCTAAGCTGTCCCCTCTTGTGATGCGCACTGGGGAAGAACTGCGGGTTTCAGCCCCCGTCAACAGCGCATCTGGATAGGCAAAGCCGGGCATCCACTGGTCCATCTCTAAGATCGCTTGTCGTAGCGAATGAGTGATATATTCCGGTAAAAAAGAATCCAGCTCGGCGAACTCAGTTCCGGGCAGATAGGTAGGCAGGACATCTCCGAAAGCTGTTGTTTTGCGCTTTTGGAGAAAATCTTCCAACCTTTGTACTGGTGCTTTATATCCTCCGCCGCCCGCTGCAAAGGCTGCTGCCTCTATCCTGCGCTGAAAAGCACAACCGGCAAGTGGATCATCGTTGTCTAGATCATTCTTCCCGATGGTCACCAAGAGCGCAGTATTGGCATTTCTACCGTCTCGCGCGAATTCGCTCATTCCATTCGTTGTCAGTCTGTTTTCCTCTGACGTCGCTGCAACAACTGTCCCTCCTGGGCACATGCAAAAAGTATATACCCCTCTTCCGTTTTGCAGATGCACTACCATTTTGTAATCGGCTGCGCCAAGCTCAGGGTGCCCGGCGAAACCACCGTACTGGATTTTGTCGATCATCTCTTGGGCGTGTTCAATGCGCACTCCCACTGCAAAGGGCTTTTGTTCTATATAAACGCCGCTATTCAGCAAACTTTCAAACGTATCCCGTGCGCTATGTCCGATGGCCAAGACAACATTGTCTGTAGAAACTTCGGAATTTTTCCCCTTTTCTTCAAAGCGTACACCTGTCACCTGTCCATCCTTGATCAATATTTCTGTTACGGTCGCCTTAAAGCGCACCTCACCGCCGAGACTTATTACTTGCTCCCTAATTCTCTTAACCGTGTCATTCAAACGATCGGTACCGATATGCGGCTTGCTTAAATACAGAATTTCTGGCGGCGCACCGGCCTGCACAAACTCGTTGAGCACCTTCATTTTGCGACAATTCTTCTGCCCAATTTTCAACTTGCCGTCTGAAAAGGCACCTGCGCCTCCCTCACCGAACTGCACATTCGTTTGGGTATCAAGAATTCCGGTCCGCCAAAAGTTTAATACCTTTCTTTTGCGGCTATCGACATCGAGTCCCCTCTCCAGTAGAATCGGTCTGGCCCCTGCTTGGGCCAGAATCAAGGCCGCAAACATTCCTGCGGGGCCGCAGCCTACAATCACTGGACGCTCTTTGAGTTTTTTAATCGTTGGCACTGTATAGATTAACTCCGTTTCTTGGGAGATACTTTTGTTCCTATTCATGGCAATGACTTCGTTTTCGTCTCCTGAAATACAGACAACCACCGTCATATCGAAATGGATGTCCTCTTTGTTGCGAGCATTTACTGTGCGTTTTGTAATGCTGATCCGTTCTATACGGCTATGCTCTATATGCAACCTTTTGGCGACCATGTCCTCCAGCATTTTTAAATCATACGTAAGCGCTACTACTAAATCAGTGATTTTAATCATTATTTTCTCCTAACAGATAAATTGATAACTAGAAGCAAAACAATGCTATTTTGCATTTGCCTTACCACAGCCTAACCCCTACCTAATTTAACAGGCATGGGTTAGTATACTACAAAATTAGTCTCGGGGTTATCTTAATTTGCGAATATCCCAAAAAGCCATCGACTCTGATCTTTGAAATAAATCCTCTAGATCCGCCTATTGACAATTTGCCTGAATGCTGTATTATTGTATTAAGCTCCTAATACAGTCATACATGAGGTGATAAAATGCTATGGGAATTAAAATCTGACAGACCCATTTACACCCAGCTCGTCGAGCATATCAAACAGAGGGTATTTTCCGGAACTTATCCCCTAGGGTCGAGACTCCCGTCCGTGCGGGACATGGCTCAAGAAGCTGCGGTTAATCCCAATACCATGCAGAGAGCTCTAGCGAAATTGGAGGAAGAAGGCCTAATAATAACGCACCGAACGAGCGGTCGGTCGATTACGGAGGATGCAAGTATGGTGGAATTAGCAAAAACCAAATTAGCTAAGGATCAAATCTTGGAGTTTCTAGAAAAAATGCAGCTGATGGGCTTTGAACAAAAGGAGATCTTAACTATTATTACCAACTTGGTCAAGGAGATGAAGGAATGAGCACTATCTTAGAATGTAACAGCCTTACAAAAAAGTTCGGCAGCAAAATAGCTTTATCTGGGGTTGATTTAAAAATTGAGCGCGGGCAAATCGTGGGCCTCCTCGGACCTAACGGCAGCGGAAAAAGCACCCTCATCAAGCTGGCCAACGAGCTCTTGACCCCTACGAGTGGAAATATTCTCATTGGAGGCCAGCCCCCAGGTATTGAAACCAAGAAAATCGTGTCCTATCTCCCGGAAAGGACATATTTGAATGATTGGATGCGCGTACACCAAATCATCGAACTCTTTACTGATTTCTATGCTGATTTTAAACCTGAGAAAGCTTATGAAATGCTAAAACGGCTCAACATCAACGCTAATGACAGACTAAAAACCATGTCCAAAGGAACAAAGGAAAAGGTACAGCTGATTCTTGTTATGAGCCGCGAAGCAGAGCTTTATCTCTTGGATGAACCTATAGGCGGAGTGGATCCTGCAGCAAGAGATTATATTCTTAAAACGATTCTTGGTAATTACAACGAAAATGCTACAGTGATTATCTCATCCCATCTCATTTCCGATATTGAGAAAATATTAGATTATGTGATTTTCATCAATCAGGGCCAAGTGGTATTGACCTCTTCTGTCGATGATATCCGGGATGAAAAGAGTACATCAGTGGATGCTTTATTCAGGGAGGTGTTCAAATGTTAAGCAAGCTATTAAAATATGAGATAAAAGCTACCGGAAGGATATTCCTACCCTTTTTTCTTTCAATCCTGATCTTCGCTGGAATCACCAAATTCATTTCTGCTATTGATCCCCAGAAATGGAATACTCCCGCAACTATTAGCATGGTCATTTATATCGTTCTTATGGCAGGTATGTTCGTAATGACCTTAACGATGATGATTCAACGTTTTAATAAAAATCTACTTTCCGATGAAGGCTATTTGATGCATACCCTACCAGTAAAGCCCTGGAAACACATTGTCAGTAAGCTCCTGGTGTCTATGCTGTGGATGATTGGCAGTGTAGCTGTTGCCCTGATTTCCATTCTGGTAATCACTTATAAAAAAGGGATGCTTGGCGAAATCGTCAAAGGATTGGCAACTGTTCATAATCGAGTTATCGACCAGTTAGGTCCTTCAGCTTACCTTTTGACCCTTGAGGTTATCCTAGGAGTTCTTATAAGCCTGGCTTCGGGAATATTGCTGGTCTATGCTTCTATTGCCCTCGGACATTTGTTCAATCGGCATAAAATGCTGGCATCGTTCGGTGCATTTATTGCCCTTAATACGCTTACCCAGATATTTTTCAAGTTGGTAAGTTTAATCCCTGGAATAGCTCATTTCTATAATTTTTCGATCCATAATATGGCTGCGAGTGATTCTGTTCGCTATCAATTAGTAATCTGTTATGGAATATTTTTTGCCGGACTTTTATGTGCCGCTTACTTCGCAGCAACCAATTTCATTTTAAGCAAACGACTGAATTTGGAATAGAAACAGCAAAACAAGCTATGGCAATTTCCAGATATCAAATAAAGCTCCTAATCATAAAAGCAAAAAGCCGAAGCATTTTAGATCTTACAAAAAGGGAGTCAATCAGTCTATAGTCTGATTGACTCCCTTTTCGTACAGGGTCACATTTCTAATTATCTTTCGCAAGTCATCGCTAATTCTAAGTTATTAGATGATCCATTAAATTAGATTTGGCAATCTATAAATATTTTCAGTTCAACGTTACATGATATGGTCAACTTCCTTGCCCGGCTTGATGATGCTTTGCTGATTGCTTTTTTCTTTGTCCATATTTTATCTCCATCTAAAAAGCTGTTCAAGAAGTACAATACCTATTATTACCAATTCAGAAGATGATAATGATATGATACGATGTCAGTTCGAAACCTTTTTTGATTTCGAAAGTCTAAATAACTGTAGTAACTTCTCGTCTGTTTAATGTATTTGAAATCTTAGATATTTATTGCAATTGTCTTTGCTAACTCTTGAGTTCCTTCCAGCATTTGAAGGTCAAGCATAGCCTATCCAACTAGGCCTGCCGATACCCCTCCAGAAAATCGCCCAGACGGTCACAGGCAATTTTTAATTCCTCGATTTTTGGCAAATATACGATACGGAAATGATCAGGCAATGGCCAGTTGAATCCACGCCCATGAACCATGAGGATATGTTTTTCATGAAGAAAGTCCAGGATAAATTTTTCATCATCCGTGATATTGAACCGCTTGGTATCAATCCGGGGGAAGACATAGAAGGCAGCTTTAGGCTTAAACACCTGAAGACCAGGAATATTGTTTAAGGTATTGACGATATATTCGCGCTGCTCATATATCCGTCCTCCGGGCAAAAGAGTGTCGTCGCATTTATGGATGTCAGAAAGGGCTGTTTTAATAACGTACTGCGATTGTACATTTGAACACAACCGCATGGATGATAACATGTTTAACCCGTCAATATAGCCGCGCGCATGTGACTTATCTCCGCTTAAGCACATCCATCCGCAGCGGAATCCGGCGATCTTATGGGATTTGGAAAGGCCGTTCAGGGTTACAACAAATAAATCGGGAGCCAATGAAGCAATGGATGTGTGCTGATAGCCATCCATCACAAGACGGTCATATATTTCGTCAGAGAAAATAATAAGACTGTGCTGCCGTGCAAGTTCTACAACCTGTTCCAATAATTCGGTTGGATATAATGCACCGGTCGGATTGTTTGGATTTATAATAACAATGCCTTTCGTCTTTGCAGTTATTTTTCTGCTTATATCTTGTATATCCGGATACCATTCGGACTGCTCATCGCAGATGTAATGGACGGCTTTTCCGCCCGACAATGTGATAGCCCCCGTCCATAGCGGATAATCGGGAGCGGGGACGAGAATCTCATCTCCGTTGTTGAGAAGTCCCTGCATTGCCATAACGATTAGCTCGCTGACACCATTTCCGGTATATACATCGTTTACTCCAACATGCGGTATTTTTTTAAATTCGCAGTAATTTACGATTGCTTCACGGGCTGAAAGAATACCCTTTGAGTCTGAATATCCTTCCGCATTGTGTAGATTTTCTGTCATCTCGTGAATTATCTCTCTAGGAGCCTCAAATCCGAACGGGGCAGGATTGCCGATGTTTAAACTTAAAATATTGATGCCTTGACTACGCATGCGCTCAGCTTCCTCAAGCACAGGCCCACGTACATCATAACAGACATAATCCAGCTTCTTTGACATATTAAATGTTCTCATTACAAATCACCGCTTTCAAAAATTATCGCCATCTGTCTAACGGGTGGTTCCTTTTTTATTCGTTAGTTTAGTAACTTGAATAACTCTCTGCTTTAACGGAAAGGTGGTTTTGAATTCGCTACGCTTAACAGGCTAAAGCCTATAATAAAAGCCCTAAGCTGATTTAATCAGCTTAGGGCGAATTAGCAAATCCGTGTTACCACCTAAATTCAGAGGTTACTCTGCTCTCTGCCGGCAAAAAATGCCGCTCCGTTATAACGGCCGGAACTCCGGTAAAGCTTACTGGACAGATATCATTCAGCTAAACAGCTCAGAAATGGCTTCCTTGTTTTCTTCACGAAGATTTTCACCAACCATCTTCTCTCTGCGCATATAAAAACAGGTAATTTTTCTTCATAGCTTAATGTATTAATTTTTGCCATTATAGTTCATGCGTTTAAAAAAGTCAATATCTTTAATCTGTCTGCATAATCCACTAACAACGAAACTTACGGCGGAAGCTTACAGGCTGGCAATATTTCACAAAAACAAATTGGCAAGATATACTGTTCACGCCATTTGTTTCTAACATAATCGAGAATGAGTTCAGGTAAAGCATACCGTCTTGTCAGAAGTATAGGACTCCCTTGGCTGGCTGCATACTAAGCGATGGACAAGGCGCATCTGGGACGTTTTCTCCGGAGACGACAAAGACTTGCTCACTTGGTCCGAGATAATTAGCGGCCGCAGCCGATGTATCATACTGGGTTATACCTGCAAGACGTATCACCTGAATATTTCTTGACTTAAGATTTTCTTCAATCTGACCAGACACGACTCCCGTACCGCCGACGATAAACACTCTTTCCTACAGTCCGAGGTTACAAGCTCTTAATTACACCAGAATATTATTATTAACCCTACTCAGGCACGTCGATATATTCGGATAATCTAGATTTAAGAATTTCAATTAATTCTATATCCATAAATCGGTAATCATCTGGGATATCAAGACAGATAATCTTCTTAGTATAAATCTGAGAACCAAATTTAGTTTTAAGTCTTCTATTGTGCTTTTTCTCCATCACAAAAATTATATCAGCCCAACCTATATGACCACTAGTTACCTTAATACGAGCATTTTCTTCAGTACCAGCTGACCTTACCTCATAGCCAT
The DNA here is from genome assembly GCF_000224515.1 of Desulfosporosinus sp. OT. Lineage (GTDB taxonomy): Bacteria > Bacillota > Desulfitobacteriia > Desulfitobacteriales > Desulfitobacteriaceae > Desulfosporosinus. The sequence goes on from NZ_AGAF01000061.1 coordinate 40,861, forward strand.
TGAACCCATGAAATATCTTTTCAGCAGTTAAACTACGCCATTTATTTCTGCTACATATAAACAGTATTTTAATATGCTTCACATCCATAACTATCTAATTTGGTACCTTACAAAGTAATTGTCACTAACTCTTATAATTCTAGTTATAGGCAATATATCCCAGTTGTATAGATAATCGAAACTATTAATTAGAATATCCTACGCTTTATATGAATACCCCTCTCCTATTACATGTCCATGGGACAAAACCGAATCCAATAGGAGGTTCGTAAAATCCATGGGTTCTGAAACAAAGAAATGCGTCGATTGCCATGGTTTGCCCCTCCCAGCAAAAAAAACACTCTCTTAAATATCCTTTTCAACTCATAGATGCTCGCAGGAATCCAGCTCATCTTTTGACCAGCCTTGTAAGTTGACCCTCCAACTGTGTTACCATTTCTTAAAAGCTCCGATAGTAAGTACTTTAGAAATCTCACTGTCGGACTTTTTTAATACGGATATCTTTAGTAATTTAGAACAAGAACTCAAATGAATCTGCAATTTCTCTCCGCCTGACTCTCTGCATAATCGAGATACATTGTGACAAATCGATCTAGAGATTTAATCTCCTTTTCTGTAAGATAGTTTTTGGCGACAGAAACATCACTTTTTATAATTTTACCGTTTGGGCATTTCTCCAAGTAGTTAGGCCCATATGTTCCTTTGTATTATCTGCTCTGTTATAAATAACTTCTGCTGCTGTGCTTCCATGGATTGCATAATGCAGTTTGTTTTGAACGGTCTTAAAGAAATCCTTTGTTAACTTTGTATTTGGGCTGTAATCTACAGCAGTAGCGTAAATATCCGTGATTTTTTGATAGAACCTTCTTTCACTGGCCCGAATTTCTCTGATTTCTTCCAGCAAATGTTCGAAGTATTCCTCGTTTAAGAAGGTTCCATTTTTTAATCTCTCTTTG
>NZ_AGAF01000060.1 GCF_000224515.1 Desulfosporosinus sp. OT
AAGGGATTGTGGAAGCTGACAGCGCTGACGGTAGTTTATGGATGAACTGCTAACGCTGATGGCAGCACACCGCGTGTGGTCACGCATTCCTAAGATTGACAAAATTCCTGCCTGATGGGAGGCGGCGCAATTGCGCCGCCTCAAATGATTTACATAGTGCGCTTTGTTTATGCCGGATGCGGCGTGAACGCCTTATCCGGCCTACAAAACTGTGCAAATTCAATATATTGCAGGAACACGTAGGCCTGATAAGCGAAGCGAC
>NZ_AGAF01000059.1 GCF_000224515.1 Desulfosporosinus sp. OT
CGTTTATAAGATAAAGTTTATTTGTCTGGCTAAATTTTTTATAGTACAATGAGAATTGTGTTAAACTAGAGCAAAGGACAAAAGGTAGAAGTAAAGGACGTGTCGAACTGTGATTATTAAAGAGATACAGGTAGATCGCGAACGCATTGCGGGAGTTATTATATTTATTAGTCTATTTGTTATCCTGCTTTCAATGGTTGCCATTCGTCTTTTAGATGTTAAAGTGTCAAATATTGAATTAGTTGATCGTGATCTGTATACAATCATAACTGACTATGGGCCAGTAAATGTGAGCGGAGATGACATCTTGAGAATTGAACGGACCTATAGTAAGGCTGCTATAACTGGTACAAACGTTGAACAGGATCGCATTTATACTACCAAGGGTTTTATATACATATCTACTTTAGACCCATTCTATAAAACGGGGCATCAGCTTATTGATTCTGTTGATTCCTGGGGAAAACCCGTTTGGATCCGTTCTAGTAACAATCAATCAACCGGGGCTGAGAAGATCCCACCCCAATTACTAAATGACAATTTGAGAACTGTCCAGCCATTTAAATATGCAATTGGTACACCTGCCAAGCTTTCTGCTATCATTTTCGCTGTGATATCTCTACAATATCTGGCACTTGCTATTGGTGGGATGGCCTTAATGGTTCTGATTTTTCCATTAAGATTGGAAACAACGCTACCTGCCTGTTCTTTAGTACAAGAAGATCCTGATTATTGTTCTACTGAAGAAGTTTTTGGAGCTGTAGCAAAATAAGGTTGACAAATTTTTAATGAATTAACCGTAATCACTGACAAAGATCCTCTTAAACGCGAGGATTTGATTCTATTTGTTAAAAGATAAGGGTACAGGTATAGAACTCTTCTTGCAGGGCCCAAGTAATTTAAAGAAGTTTGAAATGAGTGATTTAGGATGAAGAGGGCTATATTAGTTTCAGGGAATGCCTCATTAAATCAGGAAATCAAAGTGATGTTGCCACTTGTAAGTTATCAGGTCCTAGCCACAACAGATAACGGGATGGAAGCTTTACGTTTTGCTCACCGATTTGAGCCCGATTTAATTATTATGGGGTGGAATCTACGTGGCCTTAATTCATCGGAGGTTCTTCAAAATCTGATCGTTCAGCATCTCTGTCCGGTCATTGTTGTTCTTACTCAGGAAGAACAACATGTTTTATCAGAGGTGATTAATGCGGATGCCCATCACGTTATTCTCTATCCATGGCGTGCGCTTGAAATGGCAGCGGCTATACAGCTGGCAGAACATCGCTATACTCGAGAATCTGAAAGTTCCCAGCAGATCCAGCGCTTGGAAGAAGAACTTAAGACGCGAAAGATTATTTTCCAAGCCATGTTATCGCTTATTCAACTGAGGGGATTTGCTGAACAAGCTGCTTACGCAGCTTTGCGCAACCAAGCAATGTCCACGCGTAAATCTATGCGAGCTGTAGCCCAAGATGTTCTCAAAGGCTTATGGTTGCCTGAGCTGGATTGATCTGACAGAAAGGAGTCATACAATGATAGTATCCGTGAAGCACTTGAAGGGGATGCATTTTCAGGGTGAAGGAAGTTCAAAAGTAGTCACCAATATTGATGCCAGCGTCACGGCTGGGGGAACAGGGCGTGGAACTAGTCCCATGGAACTCCTTTTAATCGCAATTGCAGGTTGCAGTGGCATGGACATCGTCACCATTCTAGAAAAGATGCAGGTCAAGGTTCAACGCTTTGAGACAACTGTAGAAGGAGAACGTGCCAGCGATCATCCACGTGTCTTTAAAGATATTGAAGTGGTTTATAGGTTTTGGGGGGAGTCCCTTTCTCGGGAGAAAATTCAACGTGCAGTTCAACTTTCCATGGATAAATACTGTAGTGTTGCCAACATGATTGATAAAATTGCTGACTTAACATACCGTATTGAAATTAACCCCACCTAGGATATGTTAATAAATTGAATAACTAAGTGTTTAAGGGAGAGCCGCTTTTTAAAAAAATGGCTCTTTTTCCTTTCTCGAATGACCTAGAATAGATTATTGGATTTATATTCTATAAATACCCATAGGCAAATCCTTGATAGAACATATTTGTTTTGTTATACTTAGAACGGCGTTGATGCTGAATTTAACCGTAAATGAGGAAGAAAATGAAATGACAATACTTCTAATGGTTTCGAGAAGCGTGTTTCTTATTTCCGTAGTACTTTACCTTTATTACTTCTCTCGACGAAAGAAACACAATGTAGTAATTCACATGTGGTCTACCATAGTTGTTGGAATGTTTGCCGGCTTAGTCGGTGAACTTATAGGCGTAAAACTCGGAATTTCTAATTGGGGCTCCATTCAGATTAGTTTCTATCTTTATTTTGCCTTGATTGTTTATTCTATATGGAAATTAACATTTGAGTTAAAAAAACGACGTGATTAGAGTCGTTAGAGCTTAGCAGTCGCATCTTAAAATCTGCGGCTCTTGTTTTTTTGTCTCTAAGGATACTCTACAAGGAGGAGAAAGAGTTTAAATGAGAAAAAAGAGTTCTATTAGGATAAAGATGATTATAGCCTTTCTAGGCTATAACCTTATTTTTGCGGCGCTACTTGCTCCATTTGTATTGTTTTGGGGACCATTTCAGGCACTCAAAATTGTGGCTGTTGGCTCAGTTTATACATCACGGCATCCGCAGGTAGTGCAAGCTTTTCTGAGTCAAGACGAAATAACAAAGATTATGAACAGCAATGATTCTCAGAATATTAACATTAGCCAAGCTATTGCTCGCACAAATGTAATTGCCGATGCGAGTTCGGGGATAACGATTGAAGATATCCAAGGCCCTAGCTTTAAAGGAAAAGTGATGCTGGTCAAGGACCCTAAACGTGTAAAATTGGCGGTTACCAAGGAAATCGGAGTTACTGGAGAACGGGTCAGCGATCTTGTCAAGGATATGAACGCTTTTGCCGGAATTAATGCCGGCGGATTCTATGACCCCAATGGTAAAGGAAATGGAGCTTTTCCTGATGGTTTAACGGTACACGATGGGAAACTGGTTCATAACAATGTGAACGATCAGACTGTCAATATTGTGGGGTTTAATGATGAAGGTAAATTAGTCCTCGGAGATATGACGGCCAGTCAATTGGAAGAGAACCATATACGTGAAGCAGTTTCTTTTGGTCCTAATCTTATTGTTGATGGCAAACCTATGATTTCTGGAGACGGCGGTTGGGGAATTGCTCCTCGAACTGGCATTGGCCAAATGGCTGATGGAACCGTCATTTTTGTGGTCATCGACGGACGCCAACCCACTTGGAGTATCGGGGCAACCTTGAGAGATCTCATGAATGTCTTTGATGATTACCATGCTATAAATGCTGTCAATCTCGATGGTGGTTCTTCATCAGAACTCGTCTATAACGGCAAAGTTGCCAATAAGCTTTGGGATATTTTCGGTGAACGTTATATTCCCACAGCCTTTGTAGTTACCCCCTAAGGGACTCAGCAAAAAGGAGAAATCGCGCATGAAGAAGAAACTGCGTATTATATTTGTTTGGACATTGGTTTCACTTCTCCTGCAATTTGGAGCTTACTCTCTTTTGAACAACCAAGTCCAGAAAGTTATGGCTCCAGTTACCAGTGAACCGATCACACTTCAGCTTAAGGCCACTATCCCGAGTGCTGACCTTACGAATGTCCAAATTTCCTATGCTAAGGATTATATAGCCTACTCAGAAAAGGGCACACTTAAAGTCTTTAACCTTAAAAAGCAAAAAAATGTTTTTGAGAAAGAGTCACCTTCAGTCGATGATAAAGCCTTAGGCGTTCTCACGTACCAATGGTTGCCTGACCGAAATACCTTAATCTATTTTTATGCCAAGAAAAACCCAAACCCAATAACCTACGTTACTGACTATCCTCCCAAATCCACCCAGCAACCCACTACTCAGTCTACTACTCCGAAAACAGAAGACCCTAATGAAAAAACTACAGTTTCTAAGGACACAACCAAAGAGGTCCCCGTGAAGCCTCGAACTAAAATACGGTATGGAAATCCGCAACTTACAGAACTGTACACGCTGGAACTTCCAGATAGTGATGAAGACACCGCTCCAGATGATCGGTTTAATCAGACGATCGACCAATTTCCAGCTGGTGGAGAAATTGAAGAATGGGTTGTCTCAACCTATACCAATCTTATGTATCTCACCGTTAAAAACGGATCAAAAGAACAACTAATGGAAATAGACGTCATGAAAAATGTACGAACCCTCAACAAATCAGGAGAGACGATCGATAATATGGCAGCCTCAGATCGTTATGGAACGCTTTATCTGGACAGTAAAGTAGGGAGTACCCAACAAGTTCTTGCCTTGAATGGGACAAAGCGTCAAACCATCTCTAAAAATGATAACGATCGAATCTTAGGAATAAGAGATGGAAAGGTCTATATCGGCGAAGTAGAAAATGATGTGCTCGTAAAAATAAAAACTACGGCAGACCTGAGTGAAGTGAAGAGTAACCCAGTTCTGAATACTGAATGGGTTGGTTCAATTCCTTTTGATAATACTCAGCGAACAGTTATTGGGTCGAAGGGTCAAATAGTTGTCTATGATCATCTAACCGCTTATATTGTCACGGCAGGTCAGCTTAAAGAGGTGAATTTGCACGGTGATGATAATTACATCTCAGTTGACGGAGCAGAGCTTATTCAACTAACCCGAGAAGAAACATTCACTGAAGCAGAATTACAGCCTCTCAATTCTTAGAGTAAGAGAAACTAATAATTAACCATCATTAACTTCTTAGGTTATATCTAAAAAGGAACGCTTTTGCGTTCCTTTTTACGTATACTTATTCAGTTGGTATTACTAAATTGTTTAATAAACTAATTGTTGATTTTAAAGGCAAAGAAAAGAGCCCTCGATGGCTCTTTTCTTAAACGTCGTTATCATTTTAAGGAATCTAGCTGGAAGTACCTTGTAATCCTTTGAGTTGGGTTTCCAGGTTGTCGAGTAAAGAGCGGATCTGATTCATCTGGTCAATGATTGACGTTATGCTCGGGGTAGGACCCGTTGGTGTTTGGGCTTGAGGCGAAGGGGTAGGAACAGGGGGAGGTGTGCTTTGACCGGGAGTTGTTGGTTGAGGCGCCCCTTCTCCGAAGAGTTGGGTTAAGCCTGAACCCAAATTATCGGTCATTACCAGACGATCCTGATAGGCGAGCACGACTTTTTTCATTTCAGGGATACTGCCGCCTTTATCCGACTGTAGATAGATTGGTTCAACGTAGAGGAAGTTTCCGCCGATCGGAAGAGCTAAAAGATTTCCGCGTATCACACTTGAGCCTTTTTGATCCCATAAGGAAAGTTCTTTCGATATATCGGGGTCTTGATCGATGCGCGACTCGATTTGCAACGGGCCGTCAACTTCAATACTCTTAGGTAGTTTATAAAGCAAGAGCTCACCATAATGGTCACCGTCCATTCGTGCGGCCATCCAGGCAACCATATTGTTTCGCGAATTCGATGCGCTTGAGGCCGGTGTAAAGGGAAGCATAAGCACGAACTCAGGTTTATCTTCGCCCGGTATTTTCATAATTGTGTAATAGGGGGCTACGTTTTGGGGTTGAGCTTGAAAGAGTTCTTGCGCAATATCCCAAGCATCTTCCTTATTATAAAAAACGGAGGCATTCGTCATGTGAAAGGTTTTAAGCATCGTGCTTTGCACATTGAATAGAGTTTCAGGATAACGCAGGTGGCTCTTTAAGCTGGACGGCATACTTGTTAAATCTTTAAATACACCAGGGAAGATCTTCGCATAAGTCTGCAAAATTGGGTCTTTAGAATCAACTGCGTAAAAATCAACTGTTCCGTCATTGGCATCAACAATGACTTTAACAGAGTTACGGATGTAGTTAAACTCCTCGTTCGGATACATATTGGAATAAGGAAGGGCATCTGATGTGGTATAGGCATCAATAATCCATTTTAAGCGGCCATTATCAATGACCATATAAGGATCGGTATCATAGGTTAAAAACGGAGCTAGTTTTTTAACTCGTTCTTCTATATTGCGGTAGATAAGCATTTTACTGTTGGATGTCACTTCGCTGGCTAGGTAGAAGCGAACGGTTCCATGACTAAGCGAAAGCATAAGTTTATTAAAGGGGGTTAGCTGGATCCCAGTTTTACCCTGATAGGAGATTTCAGCATTCGTATCCCCTTGTGGGTAATCAAATTCCTTGACAGAGGTATTGGCAACAACCCAGTCATTGGTCAGCTCACCGTAATAAATGCGTGGATTAGTCAGTTTAAATTCAGGGAACTCACTAACAGGGGGAACATCTTTAATAGCAAAAGAGGGAAGTCCTTCTGAAGTGACTGCATTGGCGAACGAGGCGGCGACACCGAAACCGTGGGTATATTTAAAACGGAGATTCACAAATGTTTTTGCTTTAGGGTCTAAATCAGGGGTTGAAATTTCACGTGGTCCCATCATCAGTTGCCTATATTCTCCATTGACCATGTAACGGTCAATGTCAATGTCATTATATTTGTAATAGAGACGAATGCCCTGCTTTTGCGTAAAGGTCTGAAGCAAGGGTCGCGTATCGTTAAGTCGGATGTTGTTGAGTGTCCCTTGATCAGCTTGTAAAGCGCTCGTTGTTATTGGCGTGTCACCCGGGTAATTAATTTCTGAAATATGGTCTAAACCATATCCGAATCTCGTTAATTCTATTTCATGTTTTATATAAGGTTGCTCTTTAGTCAGCTCGTTGGGAATAACAACGAAGGATTGAAGAAGAGATGGGAAAATCCCATAAATCAGGATTCCTACGGCAAATATGCCAACAACCGGAATCGTCAACAAACGTGAATCTTTAAACGCTATGGATATACATGCCAAGATAAATCCCAAACCACTGATGACAATTAGAATTTTGAGTGCGGGAAGGGTAGCAGTCATATCGGCATACCCAGCACCAACGACATGACCGTGGATAGAATAGAGTAATTGAAATATATCCAGGTAATAACCAAAAGTTTTTAACACAAAGAGAATCCCAACTAACAAGGCCAGGTGACGTCGCGCACTGGCGGTTATTTCGACTGCTCCTTTTTGCCAAAGCTTAACGGAATGAAATCGTAAGACACCGGTAACGACATAAAAGATTGTTGTGAAAAAAGTAAGTAAAAATAGAGGAGCAAAAAATGCATTGAACAAGGTCTTTAAGAACGGTAGTTGAAAGAAGTAAAAAGCCAGGTCCTTGCCGAAAATCGGATCAACTTGCCCGAAGGGCGTGGCGTGGAGAAATGACAAGACATCCAACCAGCCTGTGAATCCTGCAACAAAGCTGACTGCAAAACTCACGACAACTGAGATAATAAGTAACCAAACGGTCACCCTACGTTGACTCAGGCTTAAAACCTTACTGTTCATGTTCTGAACTAAACGCATACGTAGACGCAAGCGCTCATTGACAAAGGTCACGATAGCATGGCGAATAGACAATAAAGTTCCGGCAATAAAGATGAAAAGAATCGTGCCGTTAACCGCTTGAAAAAGCGCTTTACTAAGAATTGGTGTCCAAAACAATTGAGAATAACCGAGATCTTTAAACCACAACCAATTCTCATATAGGCCACTCGACGCGGTTAATAATGAGACTAATATGATGAGGGCTACTATAAACTTGGCAAAACGGTGCAACTGTTTTTCCTCCTTTAACATTTAGAACATTAAATTTAACACTAAAGCATGTGTTAGCCTTAACTAGTATTATTATATTCTCTTAGCAAATATAAAATCCCTTCATGAATTAATCTTAATTTAGGTCAATTGATTTTTAAATCTGAAAAAGATATGGTATACTATTTCCGTAATACCCTTAAGGGGTATAAAATACTAAACATTTATCAAGAGGAGTTGAAAGTCATGTATGACGTTATTATTATCGGTGCAGGTCCTGCTGGTCTAACAGCTGGTATATATGCTGCTCGAGGGGGGCTTAAAGCTGCTGTTGTGGAATTAGCAATGCCCGGAGGCCAGGCCGCTTCAACAGAGAATATCGAGAACTATCCTGGCTTCCCAGAGGGGATCAATGGCTATGAACTAATGAATTCATTTCACAGGCAAGCCTTAGCATTCGGTGTAGAGTTCATTTTTGAGGAAGTTCAAAAACTTGAGCTTATGATGCCTATTAAAAAAATTCAAACAGACAGTCAAATCTTGGAAGCGCATGCTGTTATTGTTGCTGCTGGTTCCAAACCTCGGTTATTGGGCGTACCTGGTGAAGAGATTTTTAAAGGCCGAGGTGTGTCTTATTGCGCAACATGTGATGGCGCTTTCTTTAGAGGTAAAAAGGTTATAGTAGTCGGTGGTGGTGATGCCGCGATTGAAGAAGGCGTATACCTTACTAAATTTGCAGAAGAAGTTACTATTATACACCGCCGAGAAGGCTTCCGTGCTTCTCAGATCGCTGTGAACAGGGCTAAAGATAACCCGAAGATACGTTTTGAACTCAATGCAGTAATTGAGGAAATCCTCGGTTCGAGCCAAGTAGAAGGTGTGCGTATTCGAGAAGTTAAAACTAGTGAAACACGAGACATTCTGGCGGATGGTGTCTTCATCTATGTTGGAACAGATCCTAACGCTCAATTCATCCAAGGCGAAATTGAAACTGACGATCGTGGGTATATTCTCACAGATCATCATTTGCAAACTAATATCGAAGGCGTATATGCCGCTGGAGATATTCGTAACACCCCACTGCGTCAAGTAGCTACGGCAGTAGGAGATGGGGCTATAGCAGCGGTTGAAGTGGAAAAGTATCTTTCCGAAAAGAACTGAATTATCAGTCAATTATAAAATTTATTAATTGTGAATATAATAAATTGAAAGGGAAGACTTGATATTCTGAAAACTTTGTACTATAATGTACAAACAAATCCATTTTTAAAAAGTGGAAAAGAATACAGACGAGGGGGTATTACAGTGCACTTCGTAGTTTGTCTAAAGCAAGTTCCAGACACTTCAGAAGTTCGAATCGATCCGGTTACGAACACCCTCATGCGGGAGGGTGTACCCTCCATTATTAATCCATACGATGCCCATGGCTTGGAAGAAGCAATACGTCTTAAAGAAAAAGTTGGAGGAAAAGTAACCATCGTAAGTATGGGACCTCCCCAAGCCAAAGAGGCGCTGAAAAAGGCGATGTCTTTTGGAGCAGATCGCGCAATTCTTTTGAGTGACCGTGCTTTTGGCGGCTCTGATTCCTTAGCAACTGCTTATATTCTCTCATCTGCACTTCAAAAGATACATGAAACTGAACCCATTGACCTAGTCTTCGCCGGGAAAGAAGCGATTGACGGAGATACAGCTCAAACGGGTCCCGGTATAGCCCAACGCCTTGGATTTCCGCAATTAACGTATGCCATTAAAGTTAGAGAGTTAACTGACACGACTGTCACGGTAGAACGCAAGACAGAGAGTGGTCGTCAGATCGTTCAAGCTCAATTACCTGCTCTAATTACGGTGGAAAAAGAACTTAACGATTTAAGTTACGCCTCCCTCCCCAATATGATGAAAGCGGCCGCGTATGAACCAGAAATGTGGAATTTCAATTCCCTGCCGTTTGATGTTACCCAGATGGGTTTAAAGGGATCACCGACCAGTGTCTCTAGGATTTTCGCACCACCCGGTCGTACGGGAGGCGAAATAATTGACGGAATGAAAGATCCTAAAGGAACTGCTGAATCCGTCGTACAAAAAATCTTCCAACAAAACATTATCATGGTACATCCCCTCGCGAAGGGAGGCAAACACTAATGGCTCTCAATATTGAAAAATCAAAGTGTATTGGTTGCGGTGCTTGCGTTGTGGAATGCCCGGTAGAAGCTCTGGATTTAGTTGACGGGCTTGCTGTTGTCGATCCAGCTAAATGTATTGATTGCGGCAATTGCGTTAAGATTTGCCCAGCTGATGCACTTTCTTTACCGGATCAACCAACTAAATCCGATGGGAAACGTGATCCTGAGGCGGGTTCCAAATTCAATATACAGGACCCTCTTCCAGATACTGTAGAGGACTACGCCCAAGGCAATGAGAAAAAGACAATTCGCGCCCAAGTGACTCCCGTCGCCGGTGGGGATGTCTGGAGTGGTGTTTGGGTAATTATTGAATACAATAACGGAAAGGTCGCTCCGGTAGCCTGGGAATTACTGGGTGAAGGTCGTAAACTGGCTGATGCCATAGGGTGTGGACTTTGTGGAGTAATCACAGGCTATCAGGTAGATACTGTGGTCCCTGAAGCATTTGCTCATGGTGCCGAAAAAGTCTATGTTATCGATCACCCCGTACTTAAAGACTACCGCACAGAACCTTATGCGGAAGCAATAACAAGTCTCGTCAGAAAATATCAGCCTGAAATTATCTTAATGGGTGCCACATCTATTGGTAGAGATGTTTTTCCAGCTGTAGCTACAAAGATGCAAACGGGTCTAACTGCTGACTGTACGGTGTTAGGCATAGATCCGGAGACGAAACTCTTACAACAAACCCGCCCAGCCTTCGGTGGTAATATTATGGCGACCATTCTGTGCCGTAAGAGCCGTCCGCAAATGGCGACTGTCCGTCCCAGAGTTATGGCAATGCCAGAGCGTGTCGAAGGGCGTGAAGGCGAAGTAATTCGTGAAGAATTCAGTGCTACGGAAAGTGATTTCCGCACAAAAGTTCTTGAGTTCATTCCTTCCGATGCCAAGAGTGCCTTCTTGGACAAAGCTGAAATTATCGTGGCGGTTGGTCTAGGTATTGCCGCGAAAAGAAATATGGTCCTTGCGGAAGAATTAGCGGATGTTTTAGGAGCGACCCTGGCAGGGACACGAGGTGCCGTAGAGGCAGGTTGGCTCACCCATGATCAACAAGTAGGCCAATCCGGGGTAACGGTTCGTCCTAAAGTCTATATTGCCATTGGAATTTCTGGAGCAATTCAGCATCTAGTGGGAATGGAAACCTCAGACTTTATTATTGCCATTAACAATGATCCTGACGCTTCGATCTTGAAAGTAGCGAACTACGGAATTGTTGGAGATCTTTTCCAAATAGTACCTGCGATGACCGCAGAGTTTAAGAAACGCCTTCAGCACGGCGTGGCAAATTAAGGAGGGGCAAACATGGAAAACTTTGATGTGATCATCGTCGGAGGCGGTCCTGCTGGCCTGTCTGCCGCGATCAGTGCTGCCAATGCTGGGATGAAAACAGTCGTCATTGAACGCGGTGATTATCCCGGAACCAAGAACGTCATGGGCGGTATTCTCTATACAAAAGCTACAGGCATGGTTGTTCCAGAATTCTGGAAAGAAGCTCCTTTGGAACGTCCAATCATTGAGCAACGGATTGCCATGTTAAGTGGTGATGAGACTATTATGGCCGGTTATCGCGATCCCGCTTGGGCAGTCGATCCTTATAATGCTCATTCAATCTTACGTGTTAAGTTCGATCGTTGGCTTGCTCAGCAAGCGGAAAAAGCTGGGGCTATGATCATTACCGAAACTTTAGTTGAAGATCTCCTCTATCAAAGCAACAATGTTGTTGGAGTTCGCACCGGACGTGCTGAGGGTGATTTGGGAGCAAAAGTTGTGATCTTAGCGGAAGGTGTCAATAACTTCTTAGCTGTTAAGGCAGGATTGGCTAAACCATTAAAGCCCGCCTCAGTTGCAGTTACAGTCAAAGAAGTGATCGCCTTACCTAAAGAAAAGATCGAAGATCGTTTCTGCCTTGAAGAAGGCCAAGGGGCTACGATTGAATTATATGGTGATTCCACTGCAGGGTTGATGGGCGTAGGTTTTATCTATACAAATAAAGACTCAATTTCAATTGGAGTTGGAGCAATCCTCGAACCGATGATTCGCAATAACTGGACACCTAATGATCTCCTTGAGAATTTGAAATCAAAGCCTTATGTCAAACGTCTTCTTCAAGGTGGAGAAACCAAGGAGTATTTGGCTCATTTAATACCTGAAGGTGGTTATACTCAAGTACCAAAACTCCATCGTCAAGGAGTACTTGTTGTTGGGGATACAGCAATGCTCATGAATTCGTTGAACAGGGAAGGTTCTAACTTAGCCATGATTTCGGGTAAAATTGCCGGCGAAGTTGCAGCCCAATCGATCAAAGCCGGAGATGTTAGTGACCAGGCCATGACGGTTTATGAAACCCGTCTGAGGGATTCCTTCGTGCTTAAAGACCTTCACCATTATCGTCATATGGGTAAGTTCTTTGAAGAGAATACTCACCTCTTAAAAGCATACCCTAAAATATTCTCGAAAGCTGCCAAGATGTACCTGACCGCGGATGGGACACCTAAGAAAGAACGGCAAAAAGAAATTATTAAGATGGTCTTCGAAAATCGCTCTAAAGCCGGTTTGTTGAAAGATATGTATGGGGCATGGAGGGCGCTACTATGAAATTAGATGATAAACTTTTTTTGGTACGGTTTAATACCGATAAATTAAATCACATCAAGATTAATGATTCTAATGTATGCTTAAAACAGTGTCAAGATAAACCCTGTACGCGTTTTTGCCCGGCCCATGTTTATGATTGGGACGAAGAAGAAAAACGTATAGCTGTCGGATACGAAGGGTGCCTGGAATGCGGCACATGTCTGATCGGTTGTCCGTTTGGCAACATTGACTGGAAGTACCCAAGAGGCGGGTTTGGAGTATCCTGGAAAAACGGTTAAAGGATTAGCATAACAATAGAAACTACAAAGAGGCAAAGAGTAGAGAGCCCTATGAGAGCTGATACTCTTTGCTTTTTGTATTCCCGAAACTGTCTTATACACGGCCTATATAGGGACAACTCGTAAATTGTAACGATTTCAGCCTCCAATTATCATCGTGAGTAAAGTTCTTTTGACAGTCATATACCTAATCTGTAAAATGGATAGGAAAGAAGGGATCAGCTGATGGATAAAATACAACAAGAAGCAGCATATGAAAAAGAAGCACAACTCATTAAGCGGCTAAAATCCCTCAACAGAGTCTTGGTAGCCTTTTCGGGCGGCGTAGATTCTACCTATCTTTTGGCAGTCGCTCACCAAGTTTTAGGTCAAAATTGTAAAGCTGTCTTTGCGCGAGGACTTATGATTTCTCCACAGGAAGAAAAGGAAGCCCTGGCTTTAGTGGAAGATTATAATCTCTCGTTAGAAGTGATTGACTTAGATGTCTTAGCCATTAACGAGTTCCGAGAGAATCCGCCTAATCGCTGTTATTTTTGCAAGAAGAAACTATTCGAGACATTTTTGGATTTAAACCATAAATCGGACAACTCTACAGTTATCGAGGGTACGAATGCTTCGGATGCCTCTGACTATCGTCCTGGGCGCCTAGCCCTTCAAGAGTTGGGTATTGTAAGCCCACTTCTAGAAGTAGGCCTTACTAAAGCCGAAATTCGTCTATTATCGGAGCGGCGTAATTTACCGACCTGGAATAAGCCTTCGATGGCTTGTCTGGCCTCAAGAGTTCCTTATGGAGATTCGATCACGGCAGAGCTCTTGAAACGGATTGCGCAGGCTGAAGCCGTGCTGCACCAGAAAGGTCTCCTGGAATGCCGCGTCAGAGTTCACGGCGATATTGCACGAATCGAGATTCCACAAGACAACTTCAGCCAATTCGTTCAGGTATGTTCTGAAATCACAATCTCCTTGCTAGCATTGGGTTTTCGATTTGTCACGTTAGACTTAAGTGGACTGCGTTCGGGAAGTTTAAACCCTATCCAACAACAGGAGGCTTCATTATGAATGAAGAGACCATAAAAGCACTGCTTGAAGCCGTGCAGCAAGGTTCATGTTCTCCGAGTGAGGCATTACACCAATTAAAAGATCTGCCCTATGAAGATTTAGGGTTTGCTCGTTTGGATCATCACCGTGCGCTGCGTACCGGACAATCTGAAGTGATTTTTTGCCAAGGAAAACAAACCGAGCATATCATTACAATCTTAACGCACTTGAGTGCTAAAGACCAAAATGTGTTGGCAACTCGGTTAGAACCGGATAATGCAGAAAAGATCTTGCCTCATTTTCCAAATGCCCATTATGATCCTTTGGCTCGTTGTTTGCTCCTTCGTCCCTTAGCTGAACCTACCATTTCTGGTAGGATTCTTGTTATGACGGCTGGAACAGCCGACTTACCTGTGGCTCAAGAAGCTTGGTTGACAGCTCGCTATATGGGGCATGAGGTCGATCGATTATTTGACGTAGGTGTAGCCGGTATACATCGTCTGCTCGGTCAGCGCGAGCTAATGGATCGTGCAGAAGTGCTGATTGTTGTTGCGGGAATGGAAGGAGCTCTAGCCAGCGTTGTTGGCGGATTGGTGGAACAACCGGTTATCGCCGTGCCTACCAGTGTGGGTTATGGTGCTCATTTTCAAGGCCTTGCAGCATTACTCAGTATGTTAAATAGTTGTGCATCTGGGATCGGAGTAGTAAACATTGATAATGGCTTTGGTGCAGCATCATTAGCCTCGGCGATAGTTCGTCGTATAACGAGAGATAAATAGGAGGAGCATTTAGTTGAAAGTTTTGTATTGGGATACGTTTGCCGGTATTAGTGGTGATATGGCTCTCGGATCATTGGTTGCTTTAGGTGCTGATCCGGAAATAATAATTAATCAACTCCACTCAATCGGTTTAACGGAGTTTGTACTGGAAGTACGTTCGCGTAAGGTTCAGGGAATTCAAGCAACGGACATTGATGTGGTCATTTCAGAAAACAAACATGATCATGCCCATTGTCCCAAACAGCATGATCAAGCAAATGGACATAAACATAGTCATGACCATAATCACAACCATTCCAATCGCCGTCTTCCGGATATTCAAAAGATGATTCTAAGTGGGGCTTTGTCCGAGCGCGCTCAAAAAAATGCCATGCAAGTTTTTAACGTCTTGGCAGAAGCAGAGGCCCATGTTCACGGAACCACTCCCGACCAAGTTCATTTTCATGAAGTGGGGGCTGTTGATTCTCTTGTTGATATTGTTGGGACTTGTATTGCCCTAGACCAGCTCGACATTGACTCGATTCAGGTCTCCACGCTGCCATGGTCGTATGGTTTTGTCCATTGTGCCCACGGAACATTGCCATTACCCGCTCCGGCGACACTTATGCTTTTGCGAGGGTATAAATTTCGGGAGTCAGGAATTACAGGTGAACTTATTACCCCAACAGGGGCTGCCCTCATCCGGGCCTTAGCCAAGCAATCAGCTTTTCCAGAGATGACGTTGCTTAATGTTAGTTATGGATCTGGGAAAAACGATTACGGCATTCCAAGTTTATTGCGAGGGGTTTTAGGGGAGATATAAAAAATTGAGGTGATACCATGTATGCTCGAACGAATTATTAATAATCTCAGGCAGAGTGGTTGGACACTTGTGGCTTTAGAAGGAAATTGGGTCTGTGCTACGCACGACTCGCTAAAACGTGGACTTTTATTCGGCAACTTCAGTGAACTTCCTCTAGATTTTAAGCCGTGGATTCGTGATTATACTAATATTTCACAGTGGGAAGCGATTGTGTTTTGCCCGGAAGGAATGGATTCAGCGCGTTTAAAACAACATCAGTTCTCTGGTATTCAGCTATGGTACTGGGACACACAACAGGGCAACCTATTTCCTTTTCCACCAACCAAGAATCAGCGAATTCCCCGTTGGTTAAAGCAGCTCGCCAGCGGGAATCCTGCTTCTCTGGAAAGTGATTCCAAAGTGGGTAAGCATTTTGTCCCGTTCGTTACGTATGCTTTTTTGGGTATAAACCTTATCGTTTTTCTGTTGATGGTATTGGCCGGATTAAGTCTGTTCCCAAGCAATAGTTCAGGATTGACCGACCAACGCGTTCTGATTGCTTTTGGAGCTAAAGTTAATGATCTGATTCAAGCGGGTGAAGTCTGGCGTTTGCTAACAAGCATCTTTATCCATATCGGTATCATCCACCTCGCCTTTAATCTCTATGCGTTGCGGGCTTTAGGTCCTTTAACCGAAGAATTTTTTGGGCATCCTAAGTTCTTAATGATTTATATGTTCAGCGGACTAGGAGGGTCAATAGCTAGCTATTTATTTTCTCCAGCCCTTTCGGCAGGCGCCTCGGGAGCAATTTTTGGACTGCTAGGAGCATTGCTGTATTACTGTATTAAACGGCCCTATCTTTGGAAATCCGGCTTGGGTATGAATCTTGTTGTTGTCATTTTAGTGAATTTTGGATTCGGAATCAGCCAACCAGGAATTGATAACTATGCCCATCTGGGAGGACTTCTTACAGGAACGCTGACCAGCATTTTTTTAACCAAAGAAAGTACTCAGGATATAAGACGGTAATGTGCCACTGACCGAAAGTGTTTACCAAAGTTTCATAATAATACCTTCTTTTTTGCAGCATATTTAGGCCCCCTCTAAGGACAAAATACAATCAAGAGCTTGCGGTTTCTTAGCAAGGTGGCTTTTAATATTGCCATCGATAGTTAAGAAAACGTGAGCTCTTTTGAGTTTTTCAGCCTAGCTAATTAACGCCCCTCTAAAATGGATTTTTGAGCTTCTATAGCAAAATTGGATCGGAGAATATAATATTAAGGTTTAAGTATTCGTTTGTTGGGCTGTGCGGTGAATCTCTATAAAGAACTCACTTACTTCTTGAGGAGTTGGAATATGTTGATCGACGTGACCTAACTCTTTAGTGACGACTGCAAAAGCATTTAACCAAGCCATGGTAATTCGAGTGGCAATCTCTTGAGGGCTATTCATATCCTTAAATCTCCTTCCATATTTTTGTGATAGTCTATGGTTCACTAGGGCAAATTGTGCAAGTAACACTTATTCAATTCGTCTTAAAAAAGGGTTAGGAAGAACGCTGTTAAATGCTATAATAGATAAGGAGAAATGAGGGGATGCTTTGAGGAAAAAAAGTAAAATAAATGGAAATTACTTTTCACGTGATCGATGGGTCTATGTTGGATTATCGTTAGTCATTCTTCTTGTATGCGGAAGGCTCATTACCCTTCAAGTAGTTCAAGCTTCTGACCTTAAAGCAAAAGGGATTGAGCGTCGAACAACCGATCAAAGCCTTCGACCAGAAAGAGGCGCTATCTATGATGCTCAAGGCAATGTCTTAGCGCAAAGTATCCCAGTTAAGCAAATTTATGCAGACCCTAAAACGTTGGGTGATCTGATCACTAAAAAACAATTCAAAAGCACAAAAGAGGATGTTGCCAAGGAGCTCGGTAGTATCTTAGGCATAGATACAAAGACTATCCAAGATAAACTCGATAAAAACTTATTGTGGATAAGCTTAGCGCATCAAGTGGATATCGATAAAGCGGATAAAATTATGGCCTTGAAAATTCCCGGAGTCGGAACGACTGATGAAGAAAAACGCATTTACCCTATGGGCAACTTTGCGGCCGCAGCACTCGGGATCGTGAATCTCGACGGTCACGGAGTAGAAGGAATTGAATCGTATTATGATAACGAATTATACGGAAAACCTGGTTTTCAGTCTCAGGAACAAGATACTCGTGCACGTTCCATCCTTGATACTCTCCATCAAAACGATCCTTCAAGCCCTGGGAACTCAATAACCTTAACCTTAGATTCAACAATTCAATATTTTGTTGAACAACAGCTGGATAATATCCAGAAAACCACTAAAGCTAATTCGGTATCGATTCTAGCCATGGATCCAAAGACAGGACGTGTTTTGGGTATGGGATCCCGTCCCAGTTTTGATCCCACGAATTACTCTAAAGCCACGCCTGAAGAACGTCGCAATCTGTCGATCGCAATGTCCTATGAACCAGGATCAACCTTTAAGATAGTTACCGGATCAGCCGCTTTGGAGGAGGGTGCTATCCATCCGGATGATACTTTTGAAGATCCAGGCTACCTACGAGTTGCCCCGCGTTACATTACAAACTGGGACTCTGACCAAAAGCCGCACGGTAACCCTACGTTTACCCAAGGGATGGAGTTGTCCTCGAATGTCGTATTAGCTCAAGTAGGTCTGAAGTTAGGACTTGGTCCTTTCTATACGTATCTAAAAGCATTTGGTTTTGGCTCTAAAACAGGTATTGATATTGCAGGTGAACAAAGTGGCTTAATCCTTCCCCAAGACCAAGTTCGAGAGGCTGATCTGGCAACGATGGCGTTTGGCCAAGTTAATTCAGTTACCCAGATCCAGTTATTAACTGCCATTTCTGCGGTTGCCAATGGGGGGACACTTTATCGCCCATACATAGTTGATAAAATTACAACGCCTGATGGCCAAGTCGTTCGACAGCAAAAGCCGACACCTGTGCGCCAGGTTATTTCTAAAGCGACTGCTTCACAAATGACGAATGTCCTTGAACACGTCGTTTCCGAAGGTACAGGACATCTGGCTCAAATCCCAGGCATTAATGTTGCTGGTAAAACGGGAACGGCTCAGAAAGTAGACCCTAAAACCGGATCATATTCAACGACGGATTTCATTGCCTCCTTCACTGCGTTTGCTCCTGCTGAAGATCCCAAAATTGCCGTGCTGGTTACCATTGATACGCCTAAATCAGAGGAAGGCCATCAAGGCGGAACGTTAGGAGGACCTCCAACTAAGGCGATTATAGAAGGAGCCCTGCAATATTATGGTCTTCCAGTGGATAAAAATACTATGAGCACCGTCTCCATTTCTCCCAGCGATTCTGCTGTCAGACCATCGCCCAAACCGGTAACCCCTGAGCGTACACCTGTAGGCGGAGAGGTAGTTGTTCCGGATTTAACAGGCATGACCATACGGCAGGCGGGAGAGATACTGGCAAAATCAGAGCTGCATTTCAACTTTACCGGCAGCGGCTTAGTTAATCAACAATCGCCCCTAGCTGGAAAGGTTGTGACCAAGGGTACAACCATTAATGTCAAGTTTTCTTCCCTAGTACAGTAAATCAAACGTCATTTGTTTAATTTGGGTATGCTAGGATAAGTTGTAACAATACTGAATTATGGAGGAATAAAAGATGCGTCTCGACCAACAGATTGATTTAATGAAAGAAGACATAGTCTCTGCCATCCAAGCATGTATCCAGATTAAAAGTGTCAAGGATGTTGAACACGCCGCCCCGGGTGCTCCATTCGGACCAGGAATTCAAGAAGCCTTAGAGTGGACCTTAGCATTGGGAGAGAAATTTGGCTTTACTGTCAAAAATGTTGCAGGGTATGCTGGTCATATTGAAATGGGTAGTGGGGACCTTTTGGGAATTCTGGGCCATCTCGATGTCGTTCCCGAAGGGGATGGATGGTCTGTCCCGCCCTATAGTGCAACAATCCAAGACGGGAAAATCCTAGGTCGTGGTGCTCTAGATGACAAAGGGCCATCTTTGACTGCGCTCTTTGCTATGAAGGCAATTAAAGATGCTAACATTCCATTAAATATGAGAGTACGCCTCATTTTAGGCACTGATGAGGAGTCCGGGTGGGCCGATATGGATTATTATCTTCAAAAGGAAGAGGTACCACAAATCGGATTTGCACCGGATGCTGAGTTTCCAGTAATTCATGCCGAAAAAGGAATTCTTCATCTTGAATTAAGTAAATCTTATGCAGCATCTTTTCCCCATCTTGTGCGAGTTCAAGGTGGAGAGCGGGCCAACGTCGTTCCTGATGTTTGTGAAGTTACTTTAAAAGGGATTGCTGACCAGGTCATTGCCAAGCAATTGAAGGCGTTCTCTTTTCCAGATGGAGTTAGTGGTGAGCTTAAAAACCAAAATAATGAACAGGTAATTACGCTGACTTTTAAGGGTGTTGGGGCTCATGGAAGTCTGCCCCAAAAAGGTAAGAATGCTATAATTTATGCGCTGCAATTTCTTAGGACTTTACCTCTAAGCGCTGAAGAACAAGGCGCCCTTGATTTCATTTTGAAATATCCTGGCACAGGTTTTTATGGGGAAGGTTTTGGAATCGCTTTGATTGATGAACCTTCTGGCAGACTTTCGCTCAACTTGGGCATTTTAGAATTAAGTTCCGACAAGGTGAACTTTGTTCTTGATATTCGTTATCCAGTTACGTATAAGCGAGACGATGTTTTTCTTCCAATAGAAAAAATTGCTCAGAATGAGCAATATGGTATTAAGGTATTAAATCATCAGGAAGCACATCACGTACCAAAAGACAGCACCTTAGTTCAGTCTCTGCTCAAAGCTTATACGGACGTTACCGGACTCGATCCCTTTGCCTTTGCTATTGGGGGAGGAACTTATGCTAAAGCGCTTCCTCAAGGGGTCGCCTTTGGACCCGTATTTCCCGGCGAACCGGAAGTGATTCATTGTGCCGATGAATACATCACGATCGATAACCTTCTCTTAACGACCAAAGTGTACGCCCAAGCTATACTTAACTTAGCAGCCGACCCAGAGAATAGATAACAAGTATTAAAAAGGCTTGACTATTTTATGCTTTAGAAGTATACTATTGATTGTTGTTAACGCGCCACTAGCTCAGCTGGTAGAGCATCCGACTCTTAATCGGCAGGTCCCTGGTTCGATCCCTGGGTGGCGCACCAAAACGAAATATGATTTATCAGGCATTTCAGAATACTGAGATGCCTGATGTTTTTTTAGGTATCTACGTTTTCTATAAGGTTATGGTCATATAATGTTGATCCGGATTTGGTGTTTCTGTAGAAATTCAATGCTGACACGATAGGAATTATGGTACATATCGGGCCCGTTTCCCAGATTAAATGGTAAAGTTAAAAGGTAACCACCAACTAGGAGGGTTAGAGGCGTGACTGTGGACTCAGGTATTAGGCAATGCTATAGCTGCATATTCCCACCGCAAGTATTGTACAAAGCATGGACTGAACAGTTTGATCTAAAATAGAACATTTAGGAGATTGTTGATGAGCAAATAAGAATATGAAAATAAACCACCAGAAAATTTTTAAGTGTAAAAGGCAAAAAAGAATGATAAAGAGGTAACAACTGAATTAAGCTTATCAAATCTGAAAGGAATTCTATATAAGGAGACCAAATTATGGAACATGAGAATATCGAAATAGTAGGTGCACGTGCGAATAACTTAAAGAATATCAGTTTGAAAATACCGAAAAAGAAAATAACAATTTTTACTGGAGTTTCAGGGTCGGGTAAGTCATCGATTGTATTTGAAACGATTGCTCAGGAGGCTGGCCGGCAATTGAATGAAACCTTTAGCAAATTTATTCAAATTTATTTACCTAAGCATGGTCATCCGGATGTTGATGCGATTGAAAACCTATCGTTAGCAATCACTGTTGATCAAAAGAGGATAGGCGGTAATTCACGTTCAACACTCGGAACAATAACGGATATCAATCCACTAATCAGGCTATTGTTTTCACGAATCGGACAGCCGCATATTGGCCCTTCCAATTATTTTTCGTTTAATGACCCAAATGGAATGTGCAAGACCTGTGAGGGGATCGGAAGGAAAGTAACACTTGATCTTGATAAAGCTTTGGATAAAGAAAAGTCGTTAAACGAAGGGGCGATTTTGTTGCCGGGCTATAAACCTGGTAATTGGCAGTGGAAAATGTATGCCTCAACAGGCTTTTTTGATTGTGACAAGAAAATCAAGGATTATTCCAAAGAGGAATATGACAAGCTTGTATATTGTAAACCGGTAAAAATTAATTCGGCCATCGTTGAAGGAATGAACACCACCTATGCAGGTCTTGTTGAGAGATTCATAGGTCAGAATGTCAAAACCGAGTTTGAAAAATCGGAGGCATCAAAGAAGAAAATTGAGCCATTCGTCACTGAAAAGCAGTGCCATGATTGCGGGGGCAACGATATAACGAAAGTGTTTTATCGTCGAAGATCATGGGCTGTTCAATAGCAGATTTTTCTGCTATGCAGGTGGATGCGCTACTGGCATTGATGCAAAAAATTGATGATAATAGCGTAAAGCCTATTATTAAAAATTTGACTGAGCGGTTGAATGATTTAATACAGATTGGGCTAGCTTATGTAAGCTTGGATAGAGAAACTTCTACATTATCCGGTGGGGAATCACAACGTGTTAAAATGGTCAAGCACCTTACCAGCAGCTTGACGGATGTCATGTATATTTTCGATGAGCCAAGCATCGGATTACACCCCAGAGATGTGCACAGGCTTAACGAACTGCTTATAAAATTGCGTGATAAAGGCAATACGCTAATCGTAGTAGAGCATGACCCTGATGTCATAAAGGTTGCCGATTACATCGTCGATGTTGGGCCACAAGCAGGCACAAACGGCGGTAGGATCGTGTTTGAGGGCAGCTATAGCGACCTTCTGAAATCCAAGACACTTACAGGAGAATATATCGGAAGGAGCTTGCCGATTAAGAGTAAGCCAAGGACAAGTAAAGATTTCTATGAAACGAAAAAGAGTAGTCTACACAATTTGAAAAATGTCAGTTTACGAATACCTAAAGGTATATTCACTGTTGTTACAGGAGTTGCTGGCTCCGGCAAATCTACGCTTGTTAATGGTGTCTTTGCGAAGGAATTTAAAGATGCCATCATTATCGACCAGTCCGCAGTCAGTGTAAATTTACGTTCAAATCCAGCGACCTTTACTGGCATCATGGATGAAATACGTAAATTGTTTGCTGATGAAAACAAAGTAAGCGCTGGATTATTCAGTTTTAATTCAGAGGGTGCATGCGAGGCTTGTAAAGGGCGAGGTTATATAGAAACAGATCTTTCTTTCATGGATTCTGTTGAAACCATCTGTGAGGAATGCGGCGGTAAACGGTATAAGCTTGAGGCTTTGGAGTATAAGTACAATGGTAAGACCATAGTTAAAGTCCTTGATATGACCATTGCAGAAGCGGTTGAGTTTTTTGTTCAAAAAGAAATCAAAAACAAGCTCAAGTATATAGTCGATGTCGGTCTGCATTATATGACGCTGGGACAGCCGTTAGACACCCTTTCCGGTGGAGAATGTCAACGTTTAAAGCTTGCCAAGGAATTAAGCAAAAAGGGTAATATCTATATCATGGACGAGCCTACAACTGGTTTGCATATGTCCGATATAACCGGCATTTTGACCATTATTGGCCGTCTTGTTGACAAGGGCAATACAGTTATTGTCATAGAACATAACCTCGATGTAATTCGTAATGCCGATTGGATTATTGATGTAGGTCCTGAAGGTGGCAGCAGGGGTGGACAGATTCTTTATGAAGGAACACCTGGTAACTTGAGAAACTGTAAAGAGTCGATTACTGCAAAATACTTGTAAACGAGTGGGAGTTTACTCTCCCCTGACTCCCTAAAACGCCCCCCAGATTTGAACGTTGTAATTCTGCGCATCAATATCATCTTTCTATCAAAACACACCTTGAAAATACCATGCACTACTTTTGAAGCAAAGTTTTTAAGGCTCTACTTCACGTGCTGTCTGCTATCCTTTTGCACTGGTATAGGAAAAAGAAACGACTCTCTTGCCTAATATTGCAGATTTAATTGTATTGAATTTCAGTTTCGTCTGTGCGTTAGCCCAAGAAGAAAAATCTACTTCAATCCATTCTGTGTTTGATTCACCAGACAAGCTGCTAAGCTTTTTAAGTGAGGTATCCGTTTTGCTGAGATTAACAGCGTTTACAGCTTTTAATGAAAATAAAATATCCTCTTTTTCGAGTGGTGCGAATTTATGACCGTGATTTTCATATTATTGAAATCGGAGAGTCAATGGCTGTCATTGCAAGGCGGTATCTTGCTGAGGGAATTTCAGTAGAAGAAACTGCAAAAATCATTCAACATCCAGTGGAGTTTGTTGAGATGTGCAAAGGAAATTGATGGAGGTCTTTAAAAAAAGAATACCGGCTCCTTTCGCTCTTTATACAGTTTATTTAATCGCATTGCAGCGTCTTTGACTAGACCGGTTTTCATAGTTCTGGCGTTTTGAGGACAGTTCTTGATGCAGGCACAACACGTGATGCATTTTTCCTGATCAATCAAATGACGATTTTCTGAATCAATAGCACCAACAGGACACCCTTCAGCACAAATTCCGCATTGCGTACACTCATTACTAATTGCTATGAAATCAACACTCCATAGCTTCGAATCTCCTCTATAGGGATAGTTGCCAGGTATATTTATATCAGAAATGTGATCGACTGATAAAACAGATAGTAGTTTTTCCTTTATTTTACGTCCAAATAATTCTGCGTGATTTAAGTCACTTGCATCAGGACGGGCTTCGGCTATCGGCGTTTTGGAACTAGAAAAGGAGTGTTCTCCAATATAGGCAGCACAGGCGATCGGCATACATCCACATTTTATCAAAATATCTTTAAGCTCAAGTAGTGCATCGTCATACACACGATTACCATAAACGACGATACATACAGCAGGTGTATTACGAGCTTTAATCGCATGTAGCCATTCAATTAAAAGTGCAGGAACTCTTCCCATATAAACTGGCACTGCAAGAACAAGTAATTCATTTTCCGATGTTTGTAATTGTTGTTTTCTCGCATCTGGTTTGGTAATATCTATTAGTTCCACGGTGCTTTGATTAATTCCGCGCGCAATACCTTGAATAATCGTTTTTGTTGTCCCCGTTGGTGAAAAACAAACTAGTTTTAGTGAATGTATTTTCATGACATGTCCTCCTTTAATCTTTAGACTTTCTGTAGTTAGTAATTTTTTTTTATTTTACAAGTTCTTCAAGAATTATAGTAATACAAATTAATTAATTATAATGTTACTAGAAGTGAAATTATACGGGTATAAATTATCCTAGATAGGATTGATCAGCAACGCGTCGACGTACTCCTGGCTTGAGAATCAAAAGGGAGCATCGTACTACTTAAAAAAGTAGTTTGGCGACAATCGTTGCTTTGTCATTCGTACCGTTGTTGGCGGGCGCTGAAGCAGGCTGGTTGCTCGCCGGTGAGTTTGTTGCAGGCTGCAGAGGAGGGGATTCATGCCCTATGATTTTGCAGAGGGGAAAGCTGTTGGGACAGGAGGGAAGCCAGGGTTTAAATGGACAACCCCAGATCTTGCAGAACATAATTTAGCTCGTAAAGGAATGATTCAATATAACCATTTTTTTGAATCTTGGGTATCAAATAGTAGATTATTCTATCTGGCGGAGGATCAAGCAATTCGTGAAGAGTGATGTCTTTATTCTTAACAAGGTGGTACGCTACAGTTGCTGGAATTACAGCCCATGTATTGTTTTCATTTAAAAAATCTTCTAATAGCGACATTTGATCAAGGATTACTTTAGATCCAGCATTGGAACCAAACCAGTAGTCGTGCCATAAATCATATTCGGGATTCCACGGAAGTCGTATCTCCCGTTTTACCTCAAGCATTGAGGGATGAACCTTTTCTTCCAATTCTGATAATCCGTTTGTGGCAAGTAGCATCTTTTCTCGAAAAGCGGGGACAGTTTCTGCTGTTCGTGAAAATTGGTTATCAGATATAAGTGCCAAATCAATTTGTCTCGATTCAATATAGCTGTATGCTTCCCTTGAATGATGGTTATGGAAGACAAGACGGCAGTCCGGATGGTCCTTCATAAAACGGCGAAAGACAGAGGGCAAAATATAAGAACTAACACTACCTATTGAGGATACGTAAAACATTTTACTGTTGCCAAGATTTGTGATTTCCTGTGCCTCTAACCATACAGCCTGCCACTTCTCAGCTACCGATATGAATGCCTTGCCTTGATTTGTAAGCTCAATTGTACGTACCCCTCTTTTGCGCTCTATTAAAGAGTATCCCAACTCACTCTCTAAGGTGTGGATACGGCGGCTGAGTGCGGGTTGCGTCACGTACAGATACTTAGCTGCAGCTGTAATGCTCCCTGTTTTTATCACTGCTAGAAATGATTATATTTCCAATTTTGTCATATAAATACTCCTATAATATAAAGTATTATTTATATTATAGGAACAAAATGATCGCTGCCATAATTGCTCAAGCCCTGAGAGGATATGTAATACATTGAATATTCATCTTAAGAAGATGAAAGGTGTTGAAGCAGAGGTAATTATAATAGATGAAAGTTTAGGAATGTAAAAGAGTATTTGCTGTTTTGTCACATCATTTCTATTCTATTCGTTTAACCGGTACGGTTTCTTATAAAGATCCTTCTTTTTCAGACCATTTTTGCGAGCCAATGTAATCCAGCCCTTGCCACCCATGAAATAGTAGAGGCGTCTTGAAAATGGAAAATCAACTCCAATACAAATAGAATCGATCGTTGTTGAATTCTCATGTTGAATATCTGCTGCGATGGAGGAAAAAGCAGACTTAAGTTTTTGTACGGATTTTTTCATAAAAGGCGCTTTTTTGGTGGCAACCATCATGGGACCCCCACCGATGAGAACGCCGAAACGGAACTCCGCGTTTAGATGTTGGCTGAAGCTCTTGATAACTCTAACAGCCTCTAGGTTTATTTCTGGTTCGGGAAACCCACAATTAACAATAGCATATACTTTGACATGGTTTTTAATGTTTTCGCTGGCAGTGTAATAATTATGGTAATCAACTAAAAATCGTGTTAACATGCCTGGCATGCAAAAATAGTAAAGCGGAAATGAAATAATCATGACATCTGCCTTGGCAAGCGTTTGAAAATCCTCTGTAAGGTTATGGGTTAAGAAGCTTTTTCTGACGTCTATAAATGTTTTACTAAATAGATCAGAATCGATTTGGCTTCCCGCCATTTCCAAGAATTCCTTGGAGACTGATTGTTCGTTTATCTTAGGGCTGGCGTTGATTAAAACGATATTCTTCACAGCAGTCCACCTACCCTTCCAAGTTTCATTTTATTTAAGGC
Organism: Desulfosporosinus sp. OT; assembly: GCF_000224515.1. Taxonomy (GTDB): domain Bacteria; phylum Bacillota; class Desulfitobacteriia; order Desulfitobacteriales; family Desulfitobacteriaceae; genus Desulfosporosinus. Next base: position 26,842 of record NZ_AGAF01000059.1, read on the forward strand.
CATAATTGTGTTCTCGGTTGGTTCTTGATAGACCAAGACTTCAATATTTCTGCGGTGTTTTTCTGTGACATCGATGAAAAGTTGTTTATCCTCATCTGAAATCTCATCTCTGTAACCGATGATAATCTGACTGGGGTAAGAATCATACCGTGGTGGATGCATAGTAGAGCCATCAGGTCTTGTTTCGAAAAATGGCAACATATTTGGTATACCTCTATCAAATAATATTTTTGATAGTTGGGCTGAACTGCCCAAAGATAATCGGACTGAGATAAATAACTACATCGCTGTTCATAACGCTTCGGTTGATTTGGGCCATCCGGTCGTTGATAACACATTCTCCAGGCTTTTTGATCCAGCAACCGAAGCAACCCATACAAAAGGTCAAATTCTCCGCGCTTAGTTCCATCAACTCTGTCTCAAATCCCTTTTGTTTCAAAAACTTGCCTGTCAAATCACTAAGACTTTGATAGGCTTTAGTCAGATACTCCTGATCTGAAATCAACAAGGCTTTCATTCAATTCACTCCCTATTATTATGTTTACAGTGTCAACATAATAATAGCACTTAATGTTTACTATGTAAACATTTTATTATCTTGTGGTATAATATATTTATGTATGTTGAGAGGATGTAGGGATCGAGTGTCAAATGAAAATTATCATCATGAAAATTGTAATGATCAGGCTCAGACTCTTTCGGCAATTCATTGGACAGAAATTAATACCTATTTCTTATCGGTCTACATTTCGTGCAAAGTAATACAGAAAAGACAGTCTTTACTGTCGTGCTTCCACAAAAGCAAGAAAAGGACAAGTTATCTGCTTAAGTCAGATAGCTTGTCCTATGGAATTAAATTTCAATTACCTGATAATTTGTAAATTAAATAAAGATCTTAAAAATGGGTAAAACACAAAGAACATACCGGCGAATGCGCTGGCAATATAAAAACATGCCTCTTCACGAAGGAGCAAGGGAATTTTTTCGATATTGGTACTTTGGACAGAAACCTTGTCCTGTAATTTTGATAAATGTTCTTTCAGGAGCCTAAAAATTTTACCGATTAGATTCTGCACGTTCCACAAACACCGGTGGAGCAGGGTTAGGTTTGGCAATTGCCCAAGAAATTGTCACGGCTCACGATGGAACAATCTCTGTGGAAAGCAACACAGAAAATACTACATTTACAGTAAAGCTTCCGTTATAAGAAAATCTTATAAGATGGAATTCCAACATAGCTTCTGGAAGGTTTATTGTTACCCTCCGGCGACAATATTGCGGACAAGTTAGGCCGTTGGGTATCTGGTTCAGATGCAGCTTTCGTGGTAAAGATGAATAAAACAGCTAAAGAGCTTGGTATGACCAATACGAACTATTCTGATGCAAGTGGCGTAAGCTCGGCAACCGTAAGCAATGCTGTGGATCAGATGAAAATTGCCCAGGCTGCCATGGAAAACCCTGTTTTTCGCGAAATAGTCGCCAGGCTACCCTTCCTGGTCACTGTTTTCTGGTACAAAGGCGACGCGGAAGGGTTCATTCAGACCTCCAGCAAAATGAAAACTGTTGCGCCCCATAAGCTCAATAATACTCTTGTCTGGCTAAATGGTAAGCGGGCCGTGGCGGTGTGCATGGCGTGTATACAGACCAGAAAAGAGATTGAAGGCGTTTCAATGGATCTGTCATCTTATGTCCGACTTGTTTACACGGCTTTTAAGGATGCGGATATATGGAAAATCGCCTCTATGGATGCTATATACGAAAAGGATAGCCTTGTACCGGTTTCACCTGCATCTGTGCATCCTTCCAATACCTGCCGATCCAGTTATATGCTGTTAACAAGTATGATAGGGAGCGAGGGCTATGCGATAGACCAAGAACTACCCGGAGATGACTGCCCTGAGTTGAGTGACGCATTGCTTTCTAAGGTCGAGGGATGGCTGGCAAATGTTTATAAGTTGCCTTAAGTATTGACAAAAATAAAAACAAGCATATAATGTAGTCATCTACACAATATCGAGAGGGAGATACCTATGCTAAGTGTTTTCGACAAATACCCCTATAGCCTTTATATTAAGCTTATTGCGCAAAAGATTCGGGAAATAACAGACCAGCTTCTGACGGAATATGGCTTGAATACCTCTCAAGCGATTCTTCTGTGGCATATTAATCAATCAATAGAGGAAAATATTGAAATAAACCGAAAGTTTCTTGAGAAAACAATGGCTTTAAGTGGACCGTCTGTGACAAACTTATTGAATGGTCTGGAGAAAACCGGGTTTATATCGCGCAATAATAACCCTGCTGACGGACGTAACCTCAGTATTGATGTAACAGCCAAAGCCAAACAATTCATAAATGAGAAGAGTTCTGCGCTATCAAAATCTGAGGAATTAGTAACTGAAGGTATGTCATCTGCCGAAAAAGCGATGTTTGTATCTCTGCTGACCCGTGCTTTTGAAAACGTTGACAAGCAGCTGTCAAAGCCATGACTTTACCATGTATTACTATATTTTTTTGAGGAAAAATGTAGTCGGCTACATGTAAGCACAGCATCAAATAGTAAAAATTAAACATTGAATAAATTATGGAGGTTATCATTATGAATTCTCAAAAAAATGGACTGGATTTATCCAGAATCGGACTTGGCTGCGGCCATATGTCAAATGCCAGCGAAACTGATAAAAGTAGAGGCATCGCCGCAATTCATGCGGCATTAGAGAACGGCATCAATCATTTCAACACAGCGGATTTTTATGGCGCTGGCCGAAGCGAGATGTTAATTGGTGAAGCGCTGAAGGGATATAACAGGGATAAATATTTTATATCACTGAAGTTTGGAATGTTGTGTGCGCCTAACGGCTTCATGTACGGATTGGATGTCACTCCCGATAATGTGAAGAATTATCTAACCTATTCGCTCAAAAGACTTAATATCGACTATATTGATCTCTATCAGCCAGGAAGAATTGATCTGGGGATACCTGTTGAAGAAACGATCGGCGCCATTGCTGATCTAGTTAAAGCAGGTTATGTAAAGCATATCGGAGTCACCCAAGTCGATGCAGACACGTTGAGTAGAGCACACGCAACTCATCCGATCAGCCTGGTGGAAGCTGAATACTCGCTTTTTAACCGAAGCATAGAAAAAGATATTTTACCAACTGCACGGGAATTGGGGATCGGCGTTGTCGCTTTTGGGGCAGCGGCGCATGGGCTTCTTGCCGGCGATTGGACAAATGAGCGAATCCAAAAGAGCAAAGGTGGCTTCGTCCCGTTGTTCTTTGAAGAAAATATTGAAAAAAATGTCGCTTTGGTCAAAAGGCTGGGGGATATCGCCGCAAAAAAACAAATGACAGTATCACAACTGGCGTTTGCATGGATGCTATCGAAGGGTGAAGACATTATTCCGCTCATTGGCAGCTTATCACCGGCGCACATTCAAGAAGCTTTGCAATCAATTGATATTCGTCTCACTGAAAATGATATCAAGGAAATTGAAGAAGCTGTACCTGAAAATGAGATAGCCGGCGCTTCTTTCCCCAATAGGAAATTTAGAAACGGTAAGGCTGTTCGTGAATAAAGACAGCAAATTGCTGAAGAAAAAATGAAATCACACGCAACTCAAGGAAAAGAGATGATAATGTTATGAGCTTGAACAGAGCACAAAAAAAGCAGACCAGCGAGGATCTACAGAAAAACTATCAAATTTCCGGACTAACTCCGGCAGATATTCAGCGGGACTTGGGACTGGACTTTGGGCAGATGGAAGAGACAATAAACATGGGACCTGAGGCTGATCCGACAATCGTATGGCGTCTGCGCGACTACATGGAAGAGAAGATCATTGAGCAGGGCAAGGAGCCATTCCCCTATTCCGTGCTGAAAGTTAACAGATGGTTCCAATATTATTAAGGGCAAACCTGTCTAAAGACAAGGGACGCAAAGCCATAGGGTCTAAAGTGCTATAGCGGTACTATGATAGCCTGGTTGCATAGTGACTATGTGTCCGAAGCCTGCCCTATTTTTTGGGGGCAGGTTTAATTTTATCCTGAGCATAGTGGAGTTTGCTAATATTTATTTGTTTTCTAATAATGCGTTTATTGTTGCAGTAATGATTTTCAGCTCACGCTCATCACATAAATGTTTTATTAAGAGGAACAGGATCATGAGTACTACAGGGGTGGATATAACTCATACCATGTAGAACATTTCGCTCCAAATGAAAAATTTAAGCATTTACAGAGGAATCAAGATTGCTCTGGTTTCTTATGAAGCTGAGGGGCGCTTTTTTTGTACATGATGTAGTTAGATTTAAAAAATAATTACCAGAAAAAACGCTATTGACGAATCGACTAATATGTAATACTATATAGCGGTAGTAAGCAATACTGAATATCGGTCATACTTAATAGAGAGGGGGTGATTGTGCTGGAAAACCTAACGGAAATGCTCAAAGGCGTGCTTGAGGGCTGTGTGCTTGAAATTATTAGCCGCGGAGAAACCTACGGCTACGAAATCACGCGGCGGCTGAATGCTCTCGGCTTCACAGATGTTGTGGAAGGAACTGTTTACACCATTTTGGTGCGGCTTGAGAAGAATAAACTTGTGGACATAGAAAAAAAACCATCCGATATGGGACCACCGCGCAAGTTTTTCGTGCTCAACGACGCAGGGCGCAAGGAACTACGGAAGTTCTGGGAAAAATGGGAGTTCGTATCATCAAAAATTAACGAGTTAAAGGAGAAAAAATAATGAATTTTTGGGGGAAAATAACAGGCAGCGACATGACTAAAGACTTGAAAACTTTTAAATCGCGAGCCAAAAAGCTGCCGGCTGATTATCAAGCGGCATGGGAAAAAATTAATGCTAATCTTTGGTCGCACTCAGATTTCACCGGTCGCAACCTCATGCCAATTCTTGACGGTGTGCTTGGCCTGCTCGAAGAAACGGCGGCGGACGGTCAGAGTGTCCAAGAGGTTTTGGGTGACGATATCAAAGGCTTCTGTTCAGCGCTGGCCGGCGAAGAAGGGGCAAAGTCTTTTCGCGACAAGTGGCGCGAGCAACTCAACAATAATATCGCAAAAAAATTAGGTAAATAGGAGGACAAAATGAGCATACAAGATATCATCGAAGGCAAAAAAAAGTGGCGAGCGCACGTGGCGCGTGTCAAAGCGCTCCCGCAAGATTATCAGATTGCTTATAAAGAGATTCAAAAATATCTCTTTAAGGTTGGCCCTGTTGAGCTAACCGACGGGATGGGTTTGCTCTCGGGGATTATCGGTCTTTTTGAAGAGGGCGCGGCCTTGGGGAAAGGCGTGCTCGAAGTGACAGGCAGTGACGTAGCGGCTTTCTGCGACGATCTAATCAAAGATTCAAAAACTTATGCTGACATCTATCAAGAATCTGTTGATCAAGAAGTTAACAAGGCCGTCATAAGAAAATCTTAAGAAGTTCATAAGATAGAATTCCAAAATAGCTCCTTGTTCTGTGATTAAATAATATCATCACAGAACAAGGAGCTATTTTATTATGGTACGAAGAGTAAAAAAGAAAAAGTCAGGAATACGCATATTTGTAGCACTTCTATTTGAAGGTTGGAATTGCTGCTTTTGTTTATAAATCCATCATTATTCCAGGATACCAGCACATCTTTGAGAACGAATATGACGATAAAACCACGTCATATTCTTCTTTAAAGGCAACGCCCGTTTCTTCTGACAATAAAACAATGCCAGTTCCATCGTTGAAGCTTGAATCCGAACCCTCTGTTTCCATATCTCCCGGCGAACTGAACAGTCCTAATGCGATTCTGATCAATTTAAAAGATCATACCATTCTGATGCAGAAAAACAGTGAAGAAAAAATCTATCCCGCTTCTTTAACAAAGATGATGACAGCCATTGTCGCAATAGAAAACTTGCCTGATTTGAAGAAAGAAATCACACTTACCAATTCTGTGTTTCAGGGCCTGTCAGAAGCAGATGCATCTATGGCAGGTTTCCAGCCGGGTGAGAAGGTAAGGGCGATTGACCTTTTATATGGAGCTCTGCTTCCTAGTGGGGCAGAGTCTTGTGTTGGGCTTGCTGATTACATTGCAGGGTCGGAGAAGGACTTTGTAGGGATGATGAACCAAAAAGCGGCAGGTCTGGGCATGCACAACACACATTTTGAGAACTCAACTGGACTTCAGAATGAAAACCACTACACAACAGTAAAAGATCTGACTATTCTTCTCAGCTATGCTTTGCAAAATGATACTTTCCGGGAGATTTTTACTTCATCACGCCATTCCGCACCGCCAACGAATAAGCACCCCCGACGGGATAACCCTTTACAGTACCATGTTTGAAGAACTTAACAATCAGAGCATCGCCAACGGGAAAATCTTAGGAGGGAAAACCGGCTACACCGATGAAGCGGGTCTATGTCTTGCGAGCCTCGCTCAAGTGGGTAAACAAGAATATATTCTGATTTCAGCTGGTGCGAAAGGGGATCACCATTCGGAACAGTATAATATAACCGATGCCTTAGCTTTATACAACAGTATAGGAAAAAACGATTATAACGTTAACTTAGCGAAGGAACCTGTAGACGTTTTGAGGCAACAGGATAAAAGGCGGTTAAACAATTCACCTTTGATACCACCTTTGAAACGACCACAAAGTCCGTGAAAAGTACCAGCAATAAAGGCTTTGGCGTTTGAGATAACAGTATGGAGCCACTTTAAATGGTCGGGATTTTGCTTTGAATCAAAATCTTTGGGTTCATGATTCTTCCTTTGGCTTTAGGACTTTATGCAATATCAGCCAAGCGGTTTTGTATGGAATCCCCAATTCTTCACTAATTGAGGTGGCAGAGCGACCCCGCTTGTCATGAGCAACAAGGTAAATGGCCCAAAACCAAGTCCTCAATTTGGCATGGGTTTTCTACATAACTGTGCCTAAGAAAATAATAAGTTTTTCATAAGAATTTATTAAGATTTTGATAAGCTAAAATTCCAACATCGCCTGCCTGATTTCGGTAAGATGAAATTGCCGAATCGGACAGGCTTTTATATTGCCGAAAGGAGGCGCGGACATGTTGCTTGGTCCATCACGATTAGGGTGGTAAAGATGAGAACTGGAAAATTAAAAACTAATAACGGCTGCCTGGCCTGGCTTTTCCTCGGGCCCAGCCTGCTGGGTTTTTCTCTTTTTTATTTGCTCCCGTTTGTCACCGGCTTTTTCTATTCCTTGGTGGACGGTCCCATTAACGGTACTTTTGTTGGATTACATAATTACGGCGCTTTGTTAAAAAACCCGAGCTTTTTATCAGCTCTGGCGAATACGGCCAATTTTACATTAATCTGTGTACCTCTTAATATGATTCTTTCCCTGGGAGTGGCCTTGTTATTGAACCAAAAAATCCAGGGCCGGAACCTGTTTCGCACCATCATGATAACTCCTTTGGTGGTACCCGTAGCTTCGGTAGTTTTGGTCTGGCAGGCTTTCTTTGATTTAAACGGCGTTTTAAATTCCCTCATCCATGCCCTGGGTTACCCGCCCGTGGACTGGATGAAAACCAACTGGTCCAGGATGGTGCTCCTGGTGATTTATCTATGGAAAAACATTGGTTACAGCGTAATCCTGTTTCTGGCCGGATTACAAAATATACCGGCTGAATACTATGAAGCGGCCAGGATCGACGGGGCCAGCCAATCGCAGGAGTTTTTCCGAATAACCCTGGTTTATTTGACCCCCACGACTTTTTTCGTTTTTATTATTTCGATTATCAATTCATTTAAAGTGTTTCGGGAGACGTATCTTATCTCCGGAGAATATCCCTATAACAGCATCTATATGCTACAGCACTATATGAACAATATGTTCATAGCCCTGGATTACCAAAAAATTACTTCCGCGGCCTTCATTATGGCTGCCTTTATCGTAGCCGTCGTTTTACTGCTGTTTATCGTGGAGAGAAAGATCACCAACATGATTAATTAGAACCTCAGAAGTCAGAAGCCGGAGTCAGGAGTGTAGAGACCAAGGGAAATTGCGCAGCGTATGGAGGGAACCACCGGAGTGCCAGATACAAGTAACTTAAATACTTTTTTCATGGGTAGTAACAAACTTAGAACCGGCGATAGGGGTGTGTGTGTTGAATCGTAACCACCGAATAAAAAATATACTCCATATTACAATTTTACTGGTACTGGCTGTCCTATTCATTTTTCCCCTGGCTGTAACCGTCACCAATTCATTTATGAGTGAACAGGAAATCGCCAATAATTATGACCCGGTGACGGACAAAAACTTAAGCAGCTATAACGATGACACCACGAATCACTTCGCCCGGTTCCAGCTTATACCCGACGTGGTGGTGCTGAAGCAGTATTATAACGTACTTATTAAAAAGACCCAGTTTCTTTTCATGTTCTGGAATTCCGTACTGATTACCTTCCCGATCGTCATTGGGCAAACGATTGTTGCTACCCTGGCCGCCTATGCCTTTGCCAAGCTGAAGTTTAGAGGCAGGAATTTCTTGTTTTTTTTGTATATCATTGTAATGCTGATGCCCTTCCAGGTAACTCTTGTGCCCAATTATTTAATGGCCGGTCAGCTGGGCCTGCTTAATAGCCGCTGGTCCATTATCTTGCCCGGCATCTTCAGCACCTTTGGCGTATTTCTTTTAAAACAGTCTATGGAGCAAATACCGGACTCCTATCTTGAAGCAGCCCGGGTGGACGGAGCCAGCCAGCTCCAGATTTTCCTCAAAATTATCCTGCCCATGGCCAGGGCCGGCATAGCAGCCATGGCCATACTTGTTTTTATCGATAACTGGAACATGGTCGAACAGCCGTTGATTTTTTTACAGGATGCGGCCAAACAGCCTCTTTCACTCTATCTTTCCAGAATCATCGACGGTGAAAAAGGATTGGCCTTTGCTGCGTCCACTTTATATATGATGCCGGTGCTGCTGAACTTCCTTTACGCCGAAAAATACTTACTGGAAGGGATCCGGCTTTCCGGAATCAAAGGCTGAGCAACGGAAGGGAGACAGAAAATTGCAGAATCAAGCGATTGCGGATGATGCGCAAAGAAAAAAAGTGATCGGAAAGTTGAGTCTGCTGTTTCTAATGGCGATGATCGGGTTAACTTTCTTCTCTAATACTATCAATAACTTTGCTCTGCCCAGAGTCCAAACGGTCCGGCCGACGAACGGGGCGTTAATCAAAGAAATATTCGGTGAAGGGACGGTGGAGGTCAAATCAACCCGGGAGGAATACGCAGATGCTAATTTGCGAGTCAAGGAAGTCATGGTGGAGAAGGGGGACAGGGTCAGCAAAGGCCAGCCCATCCTTAGCTTGGACGTAGACAGTATTAACTTGGAGGTAGACACCCTTAGCCTGGAGGCAGACATCCAAAAATCCAATTTTCTGGATGAACAGGCCCGCTATCAGCAACTACAGCTTTCACTGGCGGGGGCCTTGAAGAATCAAGAGCAAAAACAACGAGATTACAACAACCTAAAAGCGCTCTTTGAGAAGGGAGCTGAAACGGCTGTAAATCTGCAGAATGCTGAAAAGAACTTGGCGGAGGAGGAAAGAAACTGTAAAACTATCCAGCTCAATCTGGAAATACAAGCCAGAAAGGTGGAAAGCATGGCCAAACAGGTGGCCAACATGACCAGAAAAGCGGACATCCTGGCTAAACAGGTGGCCAACAACGGCGTGTATACAGCGCCCGTGGACGGCATGATCACAGAACTGAATTTTCCCGCAGGGTCTATGACCAATAACTCCCTGCCCCTGTATAAATTGGCTGATCTAGGGCAGGGGTTCCGCCTGATCGTGCCCATTGACCATGATTTGGTTGATTACGTCAAACCCGGAGATACGGTGAGTGTTAATATTCTCTCCCTGGGGGATAAAAAAGCCGAGGGAAAAATTAACAAGATCGTGGACAACAGCCAGCACAACGGGGAGGAGAAGGATTTGTGGATCGACGTGTCTCTGGAAGGCTTGACAGGCGGCGAAAAGGGAGAAATCTATGTAAGCAAAAAAACAAAGCATTACGCCACCCTCGTACCTAACAGCGCGGTTCATGACGAAAGCGGCGGCTCCTATGTCTTTGTCCTGGAATCAAGAAAAGGACCTTTAGGCACTGAGAACTATTTGCAAAAGGTGGCAGTCAATGTGGAAGACAGCGATAATGCAAAGTCGGCGCTCACAGATATGGTGATGAGCGAAGTGGTGATGCAGAGCAATAAACCGGTGGAGGACGGGGATAGAGTTCTGAAGGAGGCGGCAAATTGAAACCGGCCCACTTGAAACCGGACAAATCAGCCTATCCGGCCTATTTTATGCTGGCCCTGGGTCTGTTGGTTTTAACCTGGAGCACCGTCCTGGGGTCATCCCTGCCCGCCAAATTGGCGAATCTGGGCGGTCTGCACAAAACCAACAAAATCACCGCCACCTGGCTGAGCAGCTCCCATCAGCCGGAGGCCGCTTCTTTTACCCTTAAAGATATGAGGCAGCTAAGCCAATACAACCTCCGGGACTATGATCTGGCTTACGCCGTGGAGGCTTCAACGTCTGCCGCCTATCAAAAGAACCAGAGCCCAGCTCAGGTGCTGGGGGTGAATGACAGGTACGATCAATTCCAGCAAATAAACCTGCGATCAGGTAGTTTTTTAACCTTCGAACAGGAAAACCAGCAGGTTGCCGTAATCGATGCAGACCTGGCTCAGGCGCTTTTTCAAAACTGCAATGTGGTAGGCCTGGAGATAGAACTATATGGCCGGAAATTCAAAATCGTCGGGGTGGCCGGAAATGACCGTTCTCTGATCGAAACTTTGGCGGACAAGGGATACGGCACAGTGTACATTCCGGCGAAAATGCTGTTGGAACTGGAAGCGGATTCCCGATTAACCTCCTTGGCAGTGGCAACCAAGGATGCCGGCACCACCGGCCGCAATGCTGCTGTTTTGGAAAAGGCCCTGGCGTCAATTGGCCAAGACCCTGCCAGCTACAAAATCATCGATTATAACCTGGCGGGTCGTCTGATGGAACAAGCGAACCTGCTGTGCAATTTTGTGGCGGGGATGGTGGCCATGATAATGCTTTTCGGCTTGCTTAGGCGAAAAATAAGGGATATTAATCATTTCTGCCGCCTGGGACTCCGGGGTAAATATTGGTCGGAGATGATCAAGGCGGACGCCGCCAGGCTTGCGCTTAGTATGGCGGAGGTATTAGCGCTTGTTGCAGTGATGATGCTGCTCTGGAAATTAATCAGATTTAGCTTATATATTGCGCCGGAAAACATACCCGATGAACTTATTGATGTTTCATTTTGGACCGACCTCATGAAAAAGGGGATTCAAACCAGGATGCAAAGAGCCGGATATATAGCGCCGCCCGGAGAAGTTCAATTGAATGTTCTTAATACCATCCGGAATTGGAATTTGTTTTTGAACATCTTTCTGGGTTGGCCGCTGTTCTTGCTTGGGCTTTATCAGACCCAGCTGTTGGGGGAAAAACTGCTCTGCAGTGTTTTCCTGTTGGCTGCCTTAAGTCTGGGCGCCGCCTTGCTGATGATCATAAAAATGCCTCCTGTCATCGAGACCGGGGAAGTGTTGCTGGTATTCAGCTCTGTATTTTTAACCGTAGTGACAAAAATAGGGCAAAAGGTCAGGGGACACACCTGCTGAAGTCTTGGTATTTCTACGTGGACAGGAATGTCCCCAATAATAGGAATGTCCTCAATTAATGGAAATATCTCCAACGTATAGGAGGGAACGAATGGCGAGTTTACATCTGAAAAATCTATCTAAGACCTACCCCGGTAAGGTTACGGCAGTCAGGGATTTCTCTCTGGAAATAAAGGATCAGGAATTCTTAATCCTGGTAGGTCCCTCCGGCTGTGGCAAAACAACCGTTTTAAGGATGATTGCCGGGCTGGAGGAAATTTCAGCCGGTGAATTATATATTGATGACCGGCTGGTTAATGACGTGGCTGCCAAGGACCGGGATATCGCCATGGTTTTTCAAAATTATGCTCTTTATCCCCATCTATCGGTCTATGACAATATGGCTTTTGGACTTAAGTTGAGAAAGATACCCAAGGCTGAAATCAGGAGAAATGTGCAGGAAGCGGCCAGGATTCTGGCCCTTGAAGATCTTCTGAAACGCAAGCCTAAGGAACTTTCCGGTGGGCAAAGGCAAAGGGTGGCCCTGGGACGGGCTATTGTCAGGAAACCTGAGGTTTTCCTGATGGATGAGCCTTTGTCCAATCTGGATGCCCAGTTGAGAACCCAGATGAGAATAGAAATTGCCAGGCTCCATAGAAATCTCCAGACAACCTTTGTTTATGTAACCCATGATCAAACCGAAGCCATGACCATGGGCACCAGAATCGTGGTGATGAAGGATGGCCTGATCCAGCAAATTGACAGCCCGCAAGCCATCTATGACCACCCGGTCAATATGTTTGTGGCCGGTTTTCTCGGCAGCCCGGGGATGAACTTTCTGGAAGTTTTAATTATCGAGGAAAAGGGCTGTATTTTTGCCAAACTGGCCGACGCCCTCCTGCCTGTTCCCGCTGCCGAAGGACAAACGTTAAAAGAGCAGGGGTATCTGGACCGGAAATTGGTTCTGGGGATAAGAGCGGAGCATCTATGCGGCGGCAGAGATTTTTTGGACCGCCATCCCGAGTGTGCTTTGCGCGGGAGGCTGGAGTTTAGCGAATTGAGAGGGGCTGAAACTTACCATTATGTAAGGATAGCCGGCAGGGAGGTGGTTGTCAGGGTGAGCCCGGAGTTGCGCGTCGAAACCGGGCAGGAAGTCAGGGTGGGTTTTAATATGTCCAAGGCCCATTTTTTCGATCAGGAAAGTGGAGTGAACGTCAGTAGTCAGTAGACATGTCTCCGGAATTCTGAATACTTAAAGAGAAGGGGTGTTTTGATGATCAAAAAGAAATGCGGAGTTGTCCTAAGCTTGGTTCTAGTCCTCAGCCTGGGGGTATTTACCGCCGGCTGCGGTACTCAGGCTGCCGGGGAAGCTAATAATCCTAATTCCCTGACCATTGCGGTGGTGACCAAAGATATGTACCTGGATACGGCAGTAAAAAAGTTTGAGGAACTTCATCCCGGTGTCAGTGTGGAAGTGAAAGAATACACCTCCAGTACTTCGGAAAAAGGGGAAGGTGTCAGGGCGGCAGATCCCGGCGATCTTGAAAAATATATCACGACTATGAATACTCAGCTCATGTCCGGGCAGGGCAGCGATATAATTTTATTAAACAATCTGCCCTATCAGACCTATGCGGATAAGAATCTTTTAGTTGACTTGAGCGGGCTGATGCAGTCGGATCAAAGCTTCGACAGAGGCAAATACTACCAAAATATTTTCAAGGCGTTAGAATATAAAAATAAACTATATGGCCTGCCGGTTAATATCAGTATCGATATGATTGCCGCCGATAGAACCTTACTGGCTAAGTCCCAGGTGCCAATCGACGATAGCAACTGGGATTGGAACGATTTTGTCAAGACGGCGGAAAAGGTCATTAACGACAACCAAAATGGGGGAACCCAGGAGATGTATGCCTTGGCCGGGATGGATGAAAAAAGACTGATTGCGACTCTGGTTAAAGAAAACTATGCCAGCCTGGTCAATCCGGAGAAGAAAACAGCCAATTTTACCGGCAAGGAATTTCATGATTTACTTTCCTTAAGTAAATATCTGATTGACCACAAACTGGTTAATACGGATACAGCCCAGACCAACATTACGGATATGGCCTCCCGGGGTAAACTCGTTTTTAATTTCACATCTCTTCAAGGGTTTTGGGACCTGCAAGTGGCCAAGGCGATTTTCAGCGAGGGTGTTCAGCTTTTAAAGCCCCCCGGAAACGTGTTCTTTTCCACGGACACCATGTATGGGATCAGCAGTAAATCAGCCAATCAAAAACTGGCCTGGGAATTTTTAAAATTTATGGTCTCTGATGATATGATGACTCAGGGAGGAATGCCGATTAATAAGAGTGTGCTTCCCCAGATAGCCCAGAATTTCACCCAGGCTATACAAAAAAGGGGTGGAAAAATGATGATAAAGGACGACGGCATTCCAGCTCAATCGATAACACTGCAACCCCCCACCCAGGAGGATGTCAATTATATGGAAAACCTGCTGAGTCAAGCGAAGGTCTACATCGGAACGGACCAGAAGATTATTTCGATTGTTCAGGAGGAAACCGCGGCCTTCTTTACAGGACAGAAGACAGCGGAGGCAACTGCCCAATTGATTCAGGACAGGGTGAGCACTTACTTAAATGAATAATAGCAAAAGGTTTTAAGAGACCTTGAAAAACCAATGTGGTAGAAAGAGCACCGAATGGTTCGGTGCTCTTAATTATAATGCAATAAAGCAATTTATGGAACTAATTCTATAGCTCAAACAGCTCGCGCAGGCAATCCCTGCGGACGTGTAAGATTCGGTGTATATAATGGTATTGGCAATTATTCTATAAAAAACAAGGTATGACTGAACAACTATAAATCGATATCCACGATTAACAAGGGTATATTCTTCGTGTCGTGAAGAGTCATAGAAACTTAATGGATGTTGTAGTTTATGATGCCCTGCCTGTAATTCTATATGGATTTACCACTCAAGTTCCCGTGGACGAGTGGTTCACGGGAGTTCTTTTCTGGGGGGGGGCTTACTTATAAGACCAGATGGCTCTCTACCGGTGCTTGTTCATTTTATCGGAGACGCGGCTTATGTATAAAGGAATCTATAGTCTCACATAATAAGGTGTCTAATACATATTAGGAAGTGTTGAATTTATGTTCTTCCGCAAGAAAGATGAGAAGAAAACGAACAGTGAATCGCTGCTCACTGACCGCTCGAAATTAACCAATTCTGTTGATGCAAACATCAAATTATTTAAAGACATCTTTATAAATGATGATACTTTCGTTGTCAGGAAGTTTCAAAATAAGTATTTAAAAACTGCGGCCTGCTGTGTTGTATACCTTGACGGCATGGCAGATACCGAAGCGATCAATGAGAATATTATTCAGCCTATATTAGGCGGGAATTTAAAGGAAGAGATTTCTGACGGCAACCTGCTGGAAGAATTACAGTATAAAGTGATAGCTTCCAGCGATGTCCAAGAATCCGCCAATATTAACGATATGGTCGGTTCTGCAATTAATGGAGATACTGTCTTACTGGTGGAGGGTTATACAAAAGCTCTAATTATAAGTACCAAAGGATGGCAGACCAGGCCGATCGATGAACCGCTGGCCGAAAGGGTCGTGCGCGGACCGAGAGAAGGCTTCGTAGAGTCTTTAATCATCAACCTGTCCTTAATCAGGCGTAAAATAAAAAATCCGAATTTGAAGTTTCAATATAAAGAATTAGGACTGACCACAATGACAAAAATTTGCGTTTGCTATATTGAAGGTTTGGCCTCCGAAAAAGTTCTCAAGGAATTGGTTCGCCGGCTGGATAATATTGAAATCGATGGAATTTTGGATTCCGGCTATATACAGGAACTAATCAAGGATGCTCCCTCGTCGCCTTTGGAAACAGTAGCTTCCACGGAAAGACCGGATAATGTCGCCGGGAAACTACTGGAAGGAAGGATTGCCGTTGTAGTTGATGGAAGTCCGTTTGTTCTTACGCTGCCGTTTTTGTTTGTTGAATATTTTCACGCTGATGAAGATTATTATAATGACTCCCTCTATGCATCCGTAAGCAGGCTATTCAGAATGGTCGGGGCGTTCGTATCAATCCTCTTTCCGGCGATTTATGTATCGCTGGCAACCTTTCACCAGGAGATGATACCGACGCCTCTTCTTTTAAGTATTTCAGCAGCCAGGCATGGCACGCCTTTTCCTACAATCGTAGAAGCTGTGCTAATGGGTTTTTTGTTCGAAATACTGAGAGAAACTGGGACGAGAATGCCTGCGCCAATCGGGCAGACAGTCGTTATTGTGGGGGCATTAATCTTGGGGGGAGCAGCAATAGAAGCAAGGTTTATCAGCGCCCCCGTAGTTATCATCAGTGGGTTAACCGGTATTACGGCGCTCTTAACCGTGAAGTTTAAAAGCTTTCCCATTATTCTCAGGCTAGTATTTTTATTCCTTGCTTTTCTTATGGGCTTGTACGGAATTATCTTCGGTTTAATCGGACTTGTTATTTATCTTATGGAAATACGTTCCTATGGCGTCCCTTATATGTTAGGCACTGGTTCTTTTGATGAGGAAGACATCAATGATACGGTTATAAGAGTACCCTGGCGGCAAATGCCGTTTCACCCCAGGTTCGCGGCAGTGAAGAATCGTGATTCGCATCATAGAAAACAGAGGTAAGCGGCTATGAAATTTATGAGTAAAATTCTATTACTGATGTTAATTTTAGCTAATACCCTGTTTTTATCGGGTTGCTGGAATTACCAGGAGATTGATAGGCTGGTTCTTGTAGCAGGGATAGCCATTGACAAAAGCGAGACCGATGACCAATACCTGTTAACCGTCGAAACCGTCGATATTAAAGGCGGCGGAGAATCAGAAATGAATTCCAATACAATTACCGTAGCTGGGGATACGCTGTTTGACGCTGAAAAAAATATGTCTTCTATTTCCGGGAAAAAATTGTACTTTGCTCATGCCAGGGTTGCTGTTTTAAGCCAGGATGTGGCCAAAGAGGGGGCCGTAAAAGTTATTGATTGGTTAGCCAGAAATGTCGAGCTCAGAGAAGATATTGAAGTACTGGTATCCCAAGCAAGGACGGCCAAAGAAATACTGGAAACCGGGAGCAAGGTGGATCAAATCATTTCCTTTGAACTTGACCGAGTGTTAAAAAATGAAAAAAGGATAGCCAATGCCCCGGAGAAAGAGTTATGGAAATTGATAAGCGATTTAGAAGGAAGTAGTATTTCGGCTGTCCTGCCGGCGGTGTCGCTCAAGGAAGTCAACAGCAGAATATTGCCCTCTGTGATGGGAACCGCTGTATTTAAAAAGGATAAGCTGGTTGGCTTTTTAAATGGTGATGACACGAAGGACTTACTTTTTATTCAAGACAAGGTTAATGGCGGATCACTTGTTCAGAATGGAGGCGGCACAAACAATGGCTCTAAAGTATCCTTGAAAATATTTAAAAATACGACGAAGCTAAAACCTATTGAGAAAGATGGTAATCTGGAAATGGCCATCGATATTAAAACGACGGCTGCCATCGATGAGATTGCAGGCTCTGAAAACTATATCGATGAACCTGGCAGGCTTATGCTGGAGAAAAGTGCCGAAGAGACGTTGAAAAGGAGTATTGAAGATCTGGTAAAAGAAGTACAGACGAAATACAACAGTGATATTTTCGGGTTTGGAGCTAAGGTTAAAGCGGATAGGCCCGGCGTTTGGAAAGAAATCGGAACAATGTGGGAAGATCAATTTAAGAATTTAAAGGTTTCTGTTCACCCGGAAATTACCATCAAAAATAGTGCCGCATTATCTCAACCTATTAAAATTGGAGATTAAACTATGGTTATTTTAGTGATTTTAGCGTACGCCTTGATTATCTATTGGGATCTGATTCCCTTATACAGGGAAAAACTTTGGCGGGAATTTGGCGTCAATCTGGCTCTTACACTATTGACCTTTGCCATCGCCCTCTTAATAAGCGTTGATGTTGCCATACCCAGTCCGATAAATCCAATCAAACGTTTAGTAATTTCAATCTTGGGGAAGTAGGTTAGTTATGAATAAGGAAATGATTACTTCTAAACAGGGGGTTTACCTATTAACCTTGTTTATGATAGGAAGCAATCTGTTTATGGGATTGGCTCCATCTGCCAAAAGTGATGCCTGGATTGCCGCTCTTGTGGGAACGTTGATGGCCGTGCCCATAATTTTTATCTACTCCAGGCTGCTCTCGCTTTTTAAAGGAATGGATATATTCGATATTCTTAATGTGGTATTCGGGAATGTTTTAGGAAAAATAGTAGCCCTGGCGTATATTTGGTATCCTTTGCACTTAGGAGCTATGGTCATAAGAGATCTTGGCGAATTCTTAAACACTGTGGCCATGCCGGAGACACCCATGCTTTTGCCCATGCTGTTCATGGGGTTTTTATCCATATGGGCGGTCATGGCGGGAGTGGAGATTCTGGGACGCTGCAGCAAAATTTTCTTCCCCATCGTGGTCATCATTATGTTTATAACGACCTTGCTTGTCATTCCTTATTTGAATTTTGCCAATCTCAAACCGGTAATGTATAACGGGATTGGGCCTGTTTTAAACAGCGCGTTTGATATCTTTTCATTTCCTCTGGCTGAAACGGTGCTTTTTATGGCTGTTTTTTCTGCCTTGAAGACCGATAAGTCAATTTACCGAGTTTATTATTCGGGGCTGCTCATCTTCGCAGCCATCGGCGTCCTTCTTACCCTAAGAAATATCATTGTTTTAGGCGGTGATCTTATTGGTGGGGTTAATTTTCCCCTCTATGTTGAGGTAAGCCGGATAAGTATTGGTGAATTTATCCAGAGAATTGAGGTTTCGGTTGCTACGACATTTGTAATTACCGACTTTATAAAAGTGAGTGTCTGTTTGTATGTTACCTGTATTGGAATCAGCAAATTATTCGGGTTAAAAAGTTACAGGTCAATTGTTGTTCAAACAGGTCTATTAATGGTTTTATTGGCCTATATCATGTATGAAAATGTTATGGACATGGTCTATTTTGCTTTCGAGATATATGCGTATTATGCCCTGCCCTTTCAAGTGATTTTACCGGTAATAATCCTTGTTATTGCTGAAATAAGAATAAGAACGGGTCACTTGCCGGCAGGAAAGAGAGTCTGAGCTTTTTTAATGGTCTGGGAAACTCATAGATAAGCATAGAAATATGGAATGCATTCGATAGAAAAAAGAAATAAGGATTGCCCTGGCGGGGGTGGCGGTAATGGCGGTGCTTTTTATCTGGATTTCGAGCATTTTGCATAACAGGAATCTGCCGGGGGATAGGGTCGCCGCTATGATGGGCGCTGGGGAACGGCCTGCGTGTGTATCCGGGGCGGTGGCGGAGTGGGAGGTGAACTCTATGTTTCCACCCGGGGGAAACAGTAAAAATCCATTGGCAAAAGGACGGTAAGGCCCTCCCGGAAAGCTTAGGCCCTTATCACGAAGAAGGGACAAAAATTCGTTTTACTTTAGGCAAACTGCCCATCCATTCAAACTGGTCGCGCCTGGGGCGAATCGGCCAGCTGGCTAACAGGGACGGCTACCATAAATCAGGAATCCGGCAATACCGATAAGAAGCATTTTGATCAGCCTGCCACTTCTCAGCTACCGATATAAATGCCTTGTCTTGATTTGTAAGCTCAATTGTACGTACCCCTCTTTTGCGCTCTATTAAAGAGTATCCCAACTCACTCTCTAAGGTGTGGATACGGCGGCTGAGTGCGGGTTGCGTCACGTACAGATACTTAGCTGCAGCTGTAATACTGCCTGTTTTTATCACTGCTAGGAATGCTTCTATGATAATAGCACTTAATGTTTACGATGTAAACATTTTATTATCTTGTGGTATAATATATTTATGTTTGTTGAGAGGAAGTAGGGATCGAGTGTCAAATGAAAATTATCATCATGAAAATTTAAAGGCTGAATTGATTAAAAAAGGTTTAAAGCTTCTAGATGAAGAAGGGTATGAAAAATTTTCGTTACGCAAAGTGGCAAAAGCCTGCAGCGTAAGCCACACCGCACCCTATAGGCATTTTGAAAGTAAAGACGATCTGATTATGGCGATTGCTATCGAAGCCCACCATAAATTCAACCAATGCCTTGAAGAAGCCGTTAATAAATATCCGAACGACAATAAAAGTCAGCTTAAAGAAATGGGTTATTCCTATGTTAAGTTCTTTATTGAAAATCCGGAATACTTGCGGCTGTTTTTCCTAAGTGACTTTGCTGATAATATTAAGAAAATGAATCACGAAGACGAAACATTTATCAATGACGAGCAACCTTTCAATACATTTTATAAGGCGATTGAACGCTGCCAATCAGAGCATCAAAGCAGAGAGGGGGACAGCGTTGATCCCAATGCGTTGGCATTGTCTTGCTGGGGTTTGGTGCATGGTATGGCCATTTTAATCGCTAAAAAGGATTTTTCTTATGCTGGCGATTATCTGGAACTGGTCAGAAAGATTCTTTGGAGCGGAACGTTTCTGAATTTATAGAACGATTGTCCTACACTTTCATAATTCATAGAATGGTTCATGTACAAATATAAGCCAGAACTCTAAAAGTTTTGGCTTATATTTCTTGCATTTTATGGAAGTTGACAGTGGATTCTAATTGATAATAATTCACTTTGATTTTTAGGTAATTGTTACATAACGAAAGCATCCTTAGTTTGCCTAGGATGGCCACAAGGATGCTTTTCTCATCAGTCTTCAATCTCACATATGGATTATGACAGCAAGCAATTTATATATCGGCGCACTTCGTGTAGTTTTTGAAAGATTTGGTGATTGGTGGAAGGGATCAAGTAAGATCTGTCGAAAAAAGAAAGGGATAGGTCAACTGTTGACTAATACCTATAAGAGAAACAGGTTCATTTTTAACCATAAATAGATTATGAAATGGAAGGATTAATGCAATATGGAGATAAAGAAAGTATCTATCATTGGTTTAGGAGCATTAGGAATTTTGTTTAGCCATCATTTGACCAAGAGAATGCCCAAAGGGGATTTAAGGATTATTGCTGACCAAGAAAGAATCCAGAAGTATGAAACTGATTTTGTATATTGTAATGGAGAGCGTTGCGAATTCGATTATCGGAAACCTGAAGAGATAGGAGAACCAGCCGATCTGCTTATTTTTGCTGTAAAGTACGATGGACTGAGCGATGCTATTCAAGCTGTCAAGAATCAGGTAGGGGAACATACCATCATTTTATCCGCCTTGAATGGAATCACGAGCGAATCGATTATTGGTCAGACTTATGGGATGGAAAAAATCCTCTATTGTACAGCACAGGGAATGGATGCCGTTAAAGTTGGGAATCGATTAACCTACGATCATTTGGGGATGCTTGTTTTTGGAGAGCGCGAACCAGGGTTGATTTCACAACGCGTAAAACAGGTTGCTCAATTTTTAGAAAGCGTGGCGGTCCCTTTTGAGGTGGCTACTGATATGAACAAGCGGATCTGGGGGAAATTCATGCTCAATGTAGGTGTGAACCAAACGGTTGCGGTCTACGAGAGCAACTATGGTGAAATTCAAAAAAAGGGTGCGCCGAGAGATACGATGATTGCAGCTATGCGAGAGGTCATGGTTCTGTCCGAAAGGGAAGGCATTAATTTAACAGAGACGGATTTAGATTATTGGCTGAATGTTTTAGATCCCCTAAGTCCAGAAGGTAAGCCCTCCATGCGTCAGGATCTGGAAGCCAAACGTTTGAGTGAGGTGGAATTGTTTTCAGGTACGGTATTGAAGCTGGGAAGAAAATACAATGTGGCAACACCTGTAAATGAAGAGCTATATCGGCAGATTAAAGAAATTGAAGCTCAATACTAATTTCAATTCTCTGCTAGACTGCCCGGAGAGGTTTCTAAGGGAGAGAGTAATGATTTATGTTTATAACTGATGATCCGAAAGGCAAGGTTTATCAAGATTTATTAGATTTTGCTTTCAGTGTATGTGATCAATTCATAGTAGTTATTAGAAAGGATATTAACATAACAAAAGATGCTAGTGCAGTATTAGAAAGTTTAGCTCCTTTCTTGATCGCAAAAAGAGAACAATTTGAATGGCCAGGAACGAGATTAGGTACGGGAAGGGATTACTTTGGGCGGGAAGCAGAGCCAGCAATAGTTTACTATTTTAAAACTGATCATGAAGCCAAAAGAATCCTCTTAGAGGTTTCAAATTCATTGCATTCGTGGATGCAACCGAATTTACCTGAAGATTTGTCATTTATTAAAAATCAAAATCCATGGTTAATTAACTCATCCCATGAAAGCGTTTCATATTTTGAAACAGAGGATAAAGATGAGATTGAAAAGATTATGAATATAGAAGATTTACAAGTAAGAACAGCTAATAGTATTAAAAACAATATTCCTCAGGTTTATACTGATGACAGTCCTAATATGAAATGTATTTTCTGCGAGAAGAAATTTAAAGAAGGAGATACTGTACCTGAAAGTAATGCCTCTGAAATTTACTTTGTTTGCTTGAACTGTATGGATAATGGTTTAACGGTTTGTAATGAAGATGGGAAGATTTTCAATGAACAGTTAGTTAATAAAGATTATTTGATAATCGACAAGATTCAAATATTGAAAATTGAGGAATCAGATTTACTGGAGTATATTACTAACAAATTTATCAATATGGAAGAAGGAGGAGGAGTATGCAGTAAAAAATGCTTTAATTCATTATATATAAATGACTGTATAATGCATCTCCAGACTTATTTAGCCTTGGTTTCTATGGATAAGGAATCTACATCAGATTTAACAAACATGATTAAAGGTTATAAAAACATTGAAAATATATTGATGAATAAAATTAATGAATTGAAAACTTATTTGAGTTATTAAAGCTTTTGGAAAACAACCTTATGGATTATCTTAATCGGTCGTTTAATGAGCTATATTACTGCCATGTGAGGGTAGACAAAAGGGCGCCAAATCAGATTTATAGACTGATTGGGCGCCTTTTGTATAGCCTTACGCAATAGACCTGCTTGGTCGGTAGGTTCTTAGCTTGCCCGTATGCCCGGGAAGACATGACAGAATGCTCCTTGGTGCAGTAGGCGTTGTTTGCCGTTTTATAGCTAATAAAGTGCAAGTCTTGGGCCATAAGGTTAGCGAAGGAATGAAAATGACGTTTTCATCAGAAATTTGATATCAGGGTAAGGCAATTTTGAGAAATTCCAGGATTTTATAGGATAGATAGAGTTGAAATAATACATCACCATCATTTAAATCAATATTTAAAATGCTTTCTATTTTTTCCATTCTATGAAACAAGGTGTTGCGATGGATATTCAATATAGTTGCCGAATCTTTAACATTTTTAAAATTGCAAAGATAAGTATAAAAGCTGCGAGCATAATCCGTCCCGTTTTCTTTATCATGTTCAATGAGTCTTATTAAGGAATGATGAATAAACTTTTTGGATTTTTCGGTATCGGAATAGTTGTTTATCAAATCAAAAATAACGTAGTCTTCATATTTATAAAGATTTTGCTCCTTATTCATGAGATTTCCTAACTTTATTGCCTCAATCGACTCCAGGTAATGTTCTTTTACATCTGCTAATTTTAAAAATGGACGACTGATTCCAGCCTGTAGATTATTGTTATTAATAAATTCTTTTAACGTCTTTAATTCAATCTCTAGAAAATGCCTATCATTTTCACAACTGGCGAGCACGACAACGTTTTGATTATAGACGATCGCTTTCGCGTTAACTAATTTATTTTCAATTTCATCCCTCATGTAAGGCAGGGTTGATTTTGATTTATCTAAATTCTGGATATCGATGTTTATGACAAACAGTTTGCTTTTAAACTTTAAGCCTAAGATTTTGAGGCGTTCAACGATTAATCGTTCATCTTCGAACTTCCCATTAAGCAAATCGTACAAAAAGCTTTGATGCATGAGCACTTGAGAGAAATCAATATATTTAGTTTTTTGCAATTCGATTGAAAAGGCATCACAAAGCAGGGAGACCAATTCTTCATCGCTTTCGTTAAAATCCCGGTTATGGGCGCAAGCCGCCATAAAAGCAACATCTCTGTTGCTGATACGTATCTTCCCGATCAGTCTGCGGTATTTGCAGTAAGGATCGGACCAATAAAAAGGAGCATCATTCTTGGCTATCTCGTTAAACAAACTATTCCTCACATAATAGGAATAGGTCTGAAAGATAAAGTGATTATTTTTTTTAAGCTCATTCCAGACAGGGTCATCGGTTACCTTGGTTTCACCGGTTGAAGCAAGAACTTTTACACTATAGTCAGTTATTGTATAAGGGTTGCCCAGAATTTCATATCCAAGATCGACTAGGGCTTGCAGGCCAGACTCTTTGCTGAGGGTTTTGACTAACCTCAAAGAAAATTGAGGAAGAAGCGAATTAGGTTCCATAAAGACCTCCTTGTCCAAGACAGAGTGCACCGTATACTGTTTACACCGTGTATTTTGTAAGATTGACCAAAGGTAGTATTCCGAAAAAATCGAATATTCATATATACAACTATACAACTATTCTGAATAGAAAGGGGATTTAATTTATTTATTTGTATTTTAGCATGAAACACGCTGGATGATACGTTATCGATTTCCAAAAATGACTCCGAGTTTACAAATTCAAATGGGGGTTGAATGGTATATGATAATCATTGGTGAAAAAATCAATGGAGCAATTCCTTCCGTAGCAAAGGCAATTGCTGCAAAGGATGCAGACTTTATTCGAAATCTTGCTAAAGCTCAATCAGAGGCAGGAGCTGCCTTCATTGATGTGTGTGCCTCAGTTGAAGATAGCATTGAACTGGAAACCATAAAGTGGCTTATTGACCTGGTGCAGGAGGTTACAGATACCCCCATTGCCATTGACAGTCCTAATGTACGTGTCTGTGCAGAGGCTATTAAATTCTGTAATAAGCCCGGTCTTATCAATTCGGTCTCCTTGGAAAGAGGCAAGATTGAGGTCATATTTCCTTTGATCGCTGATACTAAGTGGGAATGTGCCGCCCTCTTATGCGATGACACAGGAATTCCCCAGAATTCAGAAAAACGTCTGGAAGTTTTTGCTGGAATTATGAAAAAGGCCAAAGAAAGTAACATTGATCCGTCTCGCTTGCATATTGATCCCTTAGTCCAAATGCTCTGTACCTCGGAAGATGGTATTAACACGGTTGCACAGGTAATCAAAGAAATCAAAACTCAGTATCCGCAAATTCATGTAACAGGAGGAGCAAGCAATATTTCCTTTAACCTTCCTACCAGAAAACTCGTCAATCAAGCATTTATCGTCCTGGCGATGAACTCCGGGATGGACAGTGCGATCATCGACCCGTTAAACAGAGATATGATGGGCATGATCTATGCCACTGAAGCGCTCTTAGGACAGGACGAATACTGCATGGAATACATTGGAGCCTACCGGGAAGATAAATTCGGTCCCAAAAAATAATATGATCAAAATCACAGGGAGGAATTACAAATGACAAAGATTGAAGAAGTAAAAGCAAAGCTAGAGGCAGGAAAAGCTAAACTCGTTCCAGGTTTGGTACAGGAAGCACTTGATGAAGGAAACGCAGTGGGAGATATTCTCCAGGCTATGACCGACTCGATGGGTGTCGTCGGTGACAAATTCTCCGCAGGAGAAATTTTCGTTCCTGAAATGCTGATGGCCGCAAAAGCTATGTCTAAGGGTGTCGAAGTAATTAAGCCTCTTCTTACAAGTACTAGTACATCTTCTTTGGGCACCTGCGTTATCGGTACAGTTCAAGGCGATCTTCATGACATCGGTAAAAACCTTGTTACCATGATGCTCGAAAGTGCCGGATTTAACATGATTGACCTTGGCGTAGACGTTTCAACAGAGAAATTTATTAAGGCCATCAAAGAAAATGAAAACGTAACCTTAGTGGCCTGCTCAGGTCTTCTTACGACAACAATGTCGGCAATGAAGGAAACCGTTCAAGCGCTCAAAAGCAGTGGATTAACAGGGTTTAAGGTCATCGTCGGCGGTGCGCCAGTAACCCAAGCGATGGCAGATGAAATCGGAGCGGACGGCTTTGCACCTGATGCCGGGAGCGCCACAGTAAAAGCCAAAGAATTGGTCAAGGCATAATCCCTAGGGGTCTGAATGTGTAAAGCAAGGAGTTAATAGAAGGAGGCCATAATGATGTTAACGAAGCGACAGAATTTAATGGAAACCATTAAAGGTGGAAATCCGGATCGATTTGTCAATCAGTATGAATTTATGGAGCTTATTATGGAAGCTCCAATGGATCTGCCCTTAGCACCGGGACCTGGGATGACAGTTAAGAATAAATGGGGCATTACCTTCAGTTGGCCGGAAGGCCAAATCGGTTCTTTCCCAGTTCATGACGATGAACATAAAGTTGTCAAGGACATTACAAAGTGGAAAGACGTTGTCAAAGCGCCATCGGTTTACTATACCGATGAAGAATGGGCAGCTGCTGTAGCACATGCCAACTCAGTTGATCGAACGGACAAATTTGTAACAGCTTTTTGTGCCCCTGGTATCTTTGAAATGACGCATCACCTGATGGGTGTTGAAGATGCCTTAATGAATTTGTACGAAGAACCTGAAGCCATGAAGGAACTTATTGATTACGTTGTTGAATATGAGTTGGCCTATGCTCAACAAGTGATTGAGCATCTTCATCCTGATGCACTCTTTCATCACGACGACTGGGGTAGCCAGATTTCAACCTTGATTTCTCCGGCCATGTTTGAAGAGTTCTTTTTACCGGCTTACAAGAAAGTATATGGTTTCTGGAAGGAAAATGGCGTACAACTGATCGTTCATCATAGCGATAGTTACGCCGCTACCTTCGTTCCATTTATGATCGAAATGGGAATTGATATTTGGCAAGGCGCGATGACAACCAACAATATTCCCGAACTGATCAAAAAATACGGTGGCAAAATCTCCTTCATGGGAGATATCGACAGCGGCGTAGTTGACCATCCTACCTGGTCACGAGAAGAAATTGCTAAATATGTGGCAATAGCCTGCCAACGATGTGGAAAATTATACTTTATTCCTAATTTAAGCCAGGGTTTAAATATTTCTTCATTCCCGGGTGTCTATGAGACAACAAGTGAAGAAATCGACAGAATGAGCTAAGAGATGTTCTGAATTCTTGGTTAGCAATCGTCTTAGTCCCACAATCTTGCCATTATCTCTGATCCAATCAATCAACACGACCGTATGCCCCGTCTGGTTTTTTCTCGAAAAATCGATAAAGTCACCGGGTCTGGACTCTTCAAAATTAGTGAGTCGTATTCTTTTTGAGTTGGGAATTTCTAGATAACATACAATCTTCTGGATATATCGCTAAGGAATCAAACGTTCCAAGGCACAAGGAGGGTACTATTATATTATAAAACGGGTATGAATACGCTGCTTATGCTTCGGCTGAAGCCTATTGGAGGGCTTGCCTCTCAAAGGTAAATACTGATTCAATGAAAAAGACCATTCAGTGAAGTCTCACACCTGAATGGTCTTTTTCCGATCTGATATAGAATGAAGATATGATGGTCTAGTCAAATGGCAAATGTTAATGTAGGATTAAGCTTAATTAAAACAACATGATTCTTGTACAAACAGGTAATCATCACTTTATGCGGGAATACCATAAATATTTTTAAACTACAGCCCTTGCTCCCGCAGGGACTATGCTATTTGGAGAACTACAGCGAAAACTAACTGCCATGCCCTTGGTTCGGGCTTGCTTTCTCCATTGATGCAAAGTAGCCTCAGACAATCCCGTTTCTCTAGCTATTTCACTGACTGCTTGATTCTGTGGTGGCATCATTTTCATCATGATAGTACTTAAATTCTTTACTGTACTTTGTTACTAACATATTTAAAGAGTAAAATAAAGGTAAACCTACCATTAGTGTCTAATAAATAAGGAATAATGGAGGGATTAAAAAATGGGTAATCAATTGGAAGTTTCAGTTGGCTTAACGAATCAGAAGGTTCAATTTACTGGGGTAGCAAGAGCAAATCTAGCAATTATTATTGACTGCCTCCCCCCACTAGGGGATGGACAAGGTTATACGCCGCTTGAATTGCTACTAATAAGTCTAGCCTCGTGTAGTGGAACTACGGTTTTGACGTTGCTTAGAAAGATGAGAAAGAACATCTCTGGGCTTAAGGTTAACGCAAAAGGTATAAGGCGAGAGCAACCCCCAACTTCATTTCAAAAGATTACTCTTGAATTTGTAATAAGTTCTGAGGATGTTCAAAGTTCAGAAGCGGAGAAGGCGATTAAGCTTACCGAAGAAACATACTGTCCTGTATGGACTATGTTGAAGAATAACGTTGAGGTTATTCCAGAATTTCGCATTGTCACTCAATAACGGTTATATTATGAATCATCAAATCATTTACACTACCAATTATCTCGGGTTCGACAGTCTGTAGGCACGAGAAGTGCCTCAAACCCATGTGCTGCAAGGGCTAGAGGCACTTCGTATTGCTTTCCGTTGTAGGATGTACGGAACCAGTCAGTCAAGTTACTAGCCATAGTATTTTAGAACAATACAAGAAAGAAAAACAAGATTCTGTAGCTCAGAATGTTTATTCAGGGCAAGCAAAGATTCTATTGGATTATTTCAACAGGAAGTTCCCGAATTCGGCGGTAACAGATAGGTGTCTGGTAGATGTGGATAATGATGGCTTTGAGGAACTTCTTGTCGCATTAAATACATATAGCGGTATTAACAAAACTCAGGAGGAAGAGGCTAGAAAAAATGGATTTGATATGCGTTACGTTGGAATAATATTTCCAAAAGGAGAGAATCCAACTGAGTCTCTAATAGTATTAGGTAAAACTGTGGAAAAAGGAATGCATTTCGAGAGTTCCGATTTATTTATTGTTGAGACAAAAGAGAAAAAAAAACGGATCAAGTGAAGGTGAAAATGAAAAACCAAAATGGTAAGGAAGATTATTTTACCTTGAAAGTGTCTTTTAATAAAGATGGCACTAGGAATGTTCAATAGTGGGTTGGAACTTAACATAAAAATAAGGGTTTGCGATGCTTAAACGGAAAGTATTTTTGGTCAAGTTGCTTGTGGACGAATTAGTAGAAAAAGCATTGAAAAAATAATCAAGCATTTGATTGGTGAAGGAGAATTTTATTCCATATTTACTCAATTTACTAATTAGAGTAGGTCACATTATTCTTAATGCTAGGAATACAGATGCCGTCCCAATGTAAGGAATAGAGGTGGGGTTCATGAACAGTTTAAAATGGTTGCAAGAATGGTTTGAGGCAAATTGTAATATGGCGATTGGGAACACTATAGGTTACGGGAATTTGCCGATGGAAGTGAATTATAACTTATTTAGAATTAAACTGTTCTTCTCTTGCAGTGAATTAAGATCATTGGCTTTAATCATTTCTGGGGAAAGGGTATAGAGGGTGTCTTTGATGAAAATGATCCGCTCTATGGCCTTAGAGCTGTTCAGATAATACTGACCGGATTTCAAGATGTCATCATTCTTGAGATGGGTTATTTTTCCTTTTAAGGTGAAGCCCTTGACCAGATCAAAATGATAAACATAAGCACCTTGATAG
Source organism: Desulfosporosinus sp. OT (assembly GCF_000224515.1). Lineage (GTDB taxonomy): Bacteria > Bacillota > Desulfitobacteriia > Desulfitobacteriales > Desulfitobacteriaceae > Desulfosporosinus. Next base: position 56,191 of record NZ_AGAF01000059.1, read on the forward strand.
GTAAATTGACCATAGTCAGGGAAGACGTTTTTTGAATTGATTCCACCTGGATCGGCAACTTCCATAAGGGTAACCGGGAAGGATAAAATCCCTCTTTCTTTATCAAACAGCAAGGCCTTATGGTTGCGAAGCACTTCGGAATCTGTTCCACGGTCGCCAATAGTCGTCTTAAACATCTCCACAGGATGAGCAACGTCGGTTACATCAAAGACGGCAAGCTTAAGACCTTGGTAAAAGGCTGTCGATCCCCCAGATTCACCGGGAAGGATGCCTCGACCGGTGTTTTGGCTTACTTCGATGGTCTCTTTGCCGAAGCCAATAATATGATTCTCATCGTAGGGGTGGAGATAATCACTGAAGCCCGGTATTTTCAAAGCCCCCAAAATCGTCGGAGCAGTTGGGTCTTTAAGGTCCAAAACAAAGAAAGGGTCGACACTTTTAAAGGTTACCAAATAGCCGCGATCTCCCATAAATCGAACGGAATAGATTTTCTCGCCGGGCGCAATATCTTCGATCTTACCTGTCAGTTGGAGGCTTTCATCTAGGATATAGACGTTATTTTTAGAGGTAAGCTCATCCGTTCGCCAAATTTGACCGCTAGTTGTAGCAATCCTTAAGCGGTCCTTATCTTCGTCCAGCGCAAACTGATTAAGAATGGTACCCGGTACTTCGCCTTTAGCTTTATAAGTAGTTCCGCCTTGAGCCAGTCCGAATTTATAGAGAGCGGTGGATAGCTTAAACGGACTGGGAATTAATTTTTTAGACGTTATAGCCGGTGACGAGGCAGAAGAGCTATTAGATGCTGGCTGCGCTTCTACTGTCGTTTCAGATAATGACGAGTCCGGCTGCTGGATCTGCTGGTATTGGGTTACCGCCACATAGAGATTGGAGGCAGAAGCATAGACAGCCTGACCTGAACCCAGATAAGCTGCAACCTGCATTTCCTTATCCCTTTGATCCAGATCAAGAGCAGCCATCAACAAATAATTGGCTTCGATTGATTGCGGGAAGTAATGGATGTCTTTATAGCCAATGGTTACAAAATCCCCTCTGCCGGCAGTATCATGATAACTGGGGAGTGGTGGTTCTGCACCTTGTTCCATAATCTGATAAGTGTCCAAATACTTGTTGGCGATTAAATAAAGGTTCGAACCGATTTTACGAGAAGACACATAGTCCCCGTCCAGTTCAATTTCCCGCAGCTTTTTCAGATTGGTTTTATCAGCCACGTCATAGACCATTACCTTGGAGGCAGATCGAGTTAATACTGGAGGATATATTTGAACTTGGGAATCATTCTGAAGCTGAGGTTGAACCTTTAGAGTATCAGGAGACGAAGTTTCCGGATAATAAGCATTGCCTATTAGGACCAGATAATGATTATCCACATAGAGCTCCTGTGGCGTAAATTCTCCCTTTTTAAAGCCTATACGGCTGACTATGTTCATCTGATTGGCAGGATAAGCCTGAGTAACAATGAGCTCCTGATTGTTTAATTGATAGATGTATTGACCATCGTTTTTAATAATGTCGGCTTCATCGACACCCTCTACTTGCAGATTTGTGGTTGAATGATCAGAGCTTCCCGCCATAGCAAAATTGGCTGAAGAGGGTGCTGCTGATGTTGTTGTTTGTGTGGATTTATTGACTGCCCCCAACATTTCGTCACCGGCATAGAGTCTCCCTTGTCCCATCAATGTTCTGGAACTTTGTGATTCCTTCAAGAGATTGCGTAGATTTTCGGCTGTTTCGACTGTGGGTAGACTTTGTTCCTGGGTTAGCGTTACCTCTTTGTCGGTTGCGTTACCTAACTTAGGCAAAGTGACAAGGACAAACACCGTGAGCAAAACCACTAAATACCAAGCTTTCTTCATTTTCAAATCCTCCTCAACACACCAATAACAACTCCAATGAAAAGACGATTTTGGCCACTCCATTTAATAGACGCAGCTGTGGAAGTAAAACTGACGACTTGCCCTTGCCATGCTCCCCCATGGGTAATGGGGCAAGTGGTTGAAAGAATCGGTCAGTTACGTCTAATCCACAGAGCAATTCGTGACCAAAAATCTTTGCCGGTAGATGTTGTTGTCGGTAAATCGGGCAAGTTTGCTAAGCGCAAAGCCACCCCTACCATAGAGCGTACAATCTCGCAGGAGGGAATTGTGCTATATGGATGATGGAATGGAGTCGAGGCTCAGGAATTCAGCGGGTGTATTTTCTAACGAAGATACCCCGCTTTTCTTATGACTTGATTGATGAGCATATCGGGAATTCCGACATCCTCATTGATTTTTGAAAAGGAATATAATCCAGTCTGTCATAACCTATATCGTTGGAAATTTAATGATTTGAAGTCATAGCATAAAAACAAATTTTCGTGTAGACAACAAGGATATTATTTCCAAATATACATTGAAATACGAACAAACGTTTGGTACGATGTGTATAATCTTTAATTAAACCTATCGAATTTGATAGGTTTAATTACTGGCGGTGAGGGCCTGAATGGATAAAGAAACTTCAATCAGACTATTTGAAAATAAAAAAGTCCGCGTCTTGTGGGATGAATAAAGCCATGACAAATTATCACGGCTTGCAATGGGGGGATTTCATGACTTTGCTGGTTGACCTATTTCTGAATGGAGCCGCGGGGAGAAGATAAACAGCTAGTTCCTAAAATTAATTCTTGCCGCCTTCATAATTATTTTTGCTTCTCATAAAAAAAGTAAATATTAAGGCTGCTGCTACTGCTACAACTGTCCCTGTGATAGCATAGGCCATTCCATCAAGAGTCGCTTGACCTTGTATCATTTGCGCTAATTTTGAGAAGGCGGAAGCTTTAGCAGTATCTGGCGCTATACCTGAATGCATAAATAAACTCGTTAGCCTACTTAACATATCATTTGACGCTTTATTATAAACATTTATCTGTTCTGTTAACCTTGCAAAACTATAATCAGTTTTTCCCTGCATGAGGGTAGACATAATAGTTACACTTAGTGAACCGGCAACTTGCCTTATAGTGTTGTTAAGAGCAGATGCTCCCGCAACAAATTCTCTTTTTACAGCGTTCATCCCGGCAGTTGTAATTGGCATAGCAGCCAATCCTAAACCTATGGATCTAATACAAGTAATTAATATTATCGATGATTTACTCGAGTACATATTTACGGCACTTGCCAGTTCATAAGAGCTGATACCTAATATTACAAGCCCAGATATTACAAGTGGTTTTGCCCCGAATTTATCAAATAAACTACCACTTACTGGCATCAAAAATCCCATGACTAAGGCAGAAGGCAACATAATAAGTCCTGTTTCCATAGGAGTATAACCTCTTACATTTTGTAAAAACAGCGGTAATATGTAAGAACCGCCCATAATAGCTAAGGTTAAAATACTATTTATAACTAAACTCATACTAAAATCAAAGGACTTAAAAATTCGCAATTCTAATAAAGGATTGGGATGTGTAAGCTCATTTACGATAAATAAGACAAAGCTTAAAACACCCAGAGTCATTAAAATGGGATTCTCGACCTTTCCCCAATCAATTGAAGAGCCTTCACCAAGCACATATAGTATACTTACCATTCCAATGGTAGAGGAGAGAAATCCTATAATGTCAAAGGACTTAAAGACAATTTTTCTCTTATCTTTCAATAAAATAGCAGCCAGTATCACACCGATTATTCCAATAGGAACATTAATATTAAAAATAAGTCTCCAATCCATTTTTTCAATAATTAATCCACCTAAGGTTGGTCCTATAGTAGGGGCTGCCATAGCTGCTATTCCCCAAAGCCCAAGAGCAAAACCTATCTTTTCTTTAGGAAATATTTGATATATGATGGACATTCCTACCGGCATTATCATACCGCCGCCAAGGGCTTGGAAGATACGAAATGCTATCATTGCTGTACCGCTCCATGCTACCCCGCATAATAATGACCCTAGCGAAAACATTCCCAAAGCGAAAATATATACTTTCTTAGCTCCAAAAATATCCTGAAGATATCCTGTCAGGGGTATAATAGCTCCCAGCGTCAGTGTATAAGCTGTTATTATCCACTTCGCTTTATCCATGGGCATTCCAAAGACTGACATCATCTTAGGAAGAGCAATATTTACTATACTACTGTCTAATACGGACATAAAGGTACCAATGACAACGACAACTAAAGCTAACCAAATATTGGCATATTCATGATTACTTTCTTCCATCACACCTTACCTCTTTACTTAATATGGATTTTAACAACGGCATTAGTCCCAGGAAGTATTTTATTATTAAACTTGTCAAGCTGAATTTTTATCGGTATCCTTTGTACCACTTTTGTAAAAGTACCGCTGGTCGATGCTGAAAAAATTGATAAAGCAGAATTGGTGACTTCTCCAATAGATTTTACTTTTCCGGAAAATTTCTGGGAACCAAATTGATCTATGCTAATATCAACAGGCTGGTCAACTTTTACTTTTTCGACTTTTGTTTCCTCTACATTTGCGGTGACATAGAGCTTCGCAGGATCTGTCAGAGTAAACATTGTCTGACCTGTCATAGCCATTTCCCCTAATGTCCCTTGCTTGGCAACAACCACTCCGTCGATAGGTGATCTGATTAAGGACTGCTCGACACTTGTATCAGGAAGATTGTTCATTTCCAAACGAGCCAGTATCTGATTTTTTTTAACAATGTCTCCCTGATCTACATTAAGTTCCAGAATTTGTCCGGATATCTTTGGTATTACACTGACTAAATCAGAGCTAACTGTTGCATCGTCAGTTGAAACATAATAAGTATTTTCATACCAATAGTAACCACCTATCCCACATAAAGCTATTACTATCAGAACTAAAATTCCAATGATTAGTATTTTGCGCTTATCTCTCATCTCTAAACACCTCTTCCTTCATTTGCTTAACCGATTTCGGCAAACATGCCAGGTTTAATCAATTCATTCGGATCTTCTATAGTAACCTTTATCATGACGTCTCTGCTTTGGTCATTTAATTTAGAGTTGATAACAGCAATCTTTCCTTTAAATTTTTGATCCGGTAATTCTGATATTTTTATTTCTACCTCTAATCCTTCACTGAGCGAGCTAACAACTTCTAAGGGAGCATTGGCATTGACAAATAGATCCTTAGAATTAGCTAAGGACACTAATGTTGCCCCAGGTGAAGCATATTCACCGACATTAATGCTTTTGGCCGTTACCCTGCCATCTATGGGTGCTGTGATTGTTGCATTGCTCAGGGCCGCTTGAGCAACACTTAAAGCTGCTTCAGCCTGATTAACTTGTGCCTGATATACTGCAATACTCGATTGAGTTGGCCCACTTTTTAACATAGTCAGCTGCTGCTGAGCGGATACTAATTGGGCATTTGCTGCTGAAAGCTGCTGTGATGCTGTGTCAAGCTCCATTTGAGAGGAGGCTCCAGCATCTGCCAAGGCTTTAATTCTGTCATAATTTTTCTTCACGGTATCATAAGCTTTTGAGGTATTGTCTAACGCTGCTTGTGCCTCCGTTACCTGTTCCGGCCTTGTAGCATTTAATGTATTATTTAAATTTGCCTTAGCTGTAATTACACCGGCTTCAGCTTGGTCCACAGCAGCTTGTAAGTCTTTATTATCTAAAGTAATCAGCACTTCTCCTTGCTTAACTTCTGTCCCAACATCAACCGCTATTTCAGAAACTTTCCCCGCAATCTTTGAGGTCACATTTGCTTGTTCATTTGCTGCAACTTTTCCACCTAATATAAATTGGGTTTTGGCACTTTGCCGGATATTCTTTGTTGTCGCTTGTTCACTGGTTTTTGCGCTACTATCAGCAGTTGTACTACAACCACTTAACATCATCGCCGCGATCACACAAATCAAAATAGTTTTTCTCATATTAACCCTCCACACATAATTGCCAATATAAGTTACACCGTGCAACTTATATTAAGCATAAGTTACACGGTGTAACTTGTCAATAACTTCTCGCAGTAAATCGGCATTTGTTAATATTGCAACTTTTTCTCCTTTCCCCAAACCACAGCCCCATTTAGATTCAAACATCAGATCTCCTCATCCTGGTCTTGGAAAAAGGGACTGAACTTCGCAACTTCGCAACTTGGCAGTTGACAACTCATCTGGTAACATATAATAGTCAATTAGCAAGGAGGTGCCAAAATGGAATTCGAACGTGCTCGTAACGAAGAGCAAAAAAGCATTCGGCGTGATCAAATCATTGAGGCTGCTCTAAAACTCTATGAAACAGAACCGTTTGAAAAAATCACCCTTGCCTCAATTGCCAATGAGCTAAGTTTCTCAAGAGCGAACCTATATAAATACGTTACCACCAAAGAAGAAATTTTCTTGCGGATTCTAAATTCTGATTTAGAAAAATGGGTCGAACAAGTCTATGAGCGACTTGAAAAATATGACCGTCTAGAGCTTAAAACCTTTTGCCGCTTA
>NZ_AGAF01000058.1 GCF_000224515.1 Desulfosporosinus sp. OT
TTCAGTACTCAAGTCTCGTAAATGGTTTTCCTTATATAGTTTGCGCAATAAGGATTGTAAGTTTTCTTCAATAAATGGACTATCACAAAAAGGGGTACTTCCCTTTGCGATAAACTCCCTCCTCAATTTTCCTGCAAAAGGATAAACATCCTGAAAAATATATTTATGAATCCGTATTAAATGGGTAATACCAAATTTGCCTTTTACAGTTTGCTCATTTTCAAGTTCATATTGCCGAATCATTGTAATATCTGCTTCGTACTCAGCCAGAGCTTTTGCATCACGGATGTTTTCCTTGTTAATTAATATATCTGTTCCTTTATAACAATAGATTGACTGCCGATTTTCTAAAGGGTCATAAGTTGAAAAGCCGTTACCCATTTTATAGTCCAAATTTAGCAGAGTGTCTTTCCTTTATCCTTGCAATTGCTTCTCTGCCAGTAATTTTATCTTCAAGATACAGTTTGCCAAGGGCCTGAGCATGTAAACTTGGTTGCAATCCTTCCATCGCCATTGAAGCTCTGACACTGGAGATTACTCTTTTATGATTTCTTTTATCCTTTATAACACTCGTTTTCAAAGCGATTCACCTCTTAAGTTATTATACGCAAATCCATGATAATAGACAATTATTAACATGCGTTTACTCTAAATTAAAGATGAAAGTAATCACTTGCTAACCACTGGTAACTCAATTACGGGGTCAGGTTTATGTTGTGGTCTTTATCACGACATGATAGACAGGAAATGCGCTGCACCTTAATGCTTAACATATATACGTAAGAAGCTCATAATCTGTAACTATCGCCGGCTTTCCAAGCTAATACTTTATTTAATATGGACTTAACATCTTCTCTTTGGACAGGCTTGGACAGTATTTGGAGTGGAGAAGCGGTCATAAAAGCATTAGCCTCATCGGAAGCCGTTGCAAAAATAATATGGCAGGCAGTATTGTCGCGCCGAATATGTAAAGCCGTTTCCAGTCCGGTCATTCCTTTCATATAGTTATCAAGGAAGAAAAGATCAAAAAATTTCTTATCCTCGTTGAACTTTTCAATAAGTGTTTCTCCACTATCAAATTGATAAAGTTTGAATCTGACGTCATTTTCAGTTTCATATTCTTGAATTAACATCATCAGATATTTACGCTGGATGAGCTTGTCGTCACATATACCAATGTTTAACAATGTAATTCTCCTTCCTCTACTATTTCTTGGATCAAAACGAACTAATCTTGCACTACAACTACAACATTATACCTCTGAAATGCGTATTCTTGCAATTCCATTTTAGATAGAATTAGATATAATATATTGTTGTATCTAATGGAGGAATCATATGTCCCCTATCAGCAGCAAGTCGTATAGCAGGGAAGAGAATCAATTTTTGAAGAATATAGGTTTTAAAATTCAATTTCTTCGGAAGCAGCGAGGCCTCAGTCAGAGTGAGCTTGCCGAAAAATCGGAATTGAGTTATACCACCATTAGCCATCTTGAAAGCACATCTGTCTATGGTTTATCTGTTATTGCCATTTACAGAATCGCTAAAGCCCTTGACGTCGATCCGAGCCAACTTCTAATGTTTAAGTAGTCATTTAGTTTAACA
>NZ_AGAF01000057.1 GCF_000224515.1 Desulfosporosinus sp. OT
ATCTGTGTCATTATCAATAGATGCGAGCCGGCTTTTCATTTTTCTCCCAACCTCTTCGGCTTCATCTCGGCTACCATACTTGCAAAGCAGAGTAAACTCCAACAAAGCTAGACATTCCCTGGAGGAGTTCCGCTTCTGTAATTTTTTGGTCGGACAGAAGTTTGCGCCTAACCCTTACCTTGTAACATAGACCAACATATAAGTACTTCCCCATGGTACTCAACTCCTCCTTAAAGATTATTTAAAAAAACTTGGTATGAGTTCGGTTCAATCTCTCTGTTCTATCATGATATTAACATAGAATTTCAGACAATCGTTTCCTTCTAAATTTTTCATTTAACCTCAGACAACAATATAGAACCGAAGGGTGAGAAACATTCTCCGATATGGACATTTAAGTAAACACCTTAGTAAGGTACCTTCATCCTCAATTTACGATACGCCATTATTGAACGAAGCCACCACAGCGTTCTAACCTCCTTTTTCGCTCAACTTCTCACTTTTCCTTCCAACGATCACCAAATATTTTAAAACGATACTAATAGGGCGCCAATCAGTCAATAGATCTGCTTGGCGCCCTAGAGAATCATATTAAGGTTGTTGGAACCACGATCAACGACTTCTACGACCCTCCGCAAGTTTAGGTGGAGTCAGAAAAAGAACAGCGGCCGTGGGAGCGCCAGGGATGATCCATCCCGCAAATAACAAAAGCGAACAGACATCTCAGCTATTGGTTGTAGATGTCTGTTCGCACGAATATCCCATCTATATATTTAGACATTTCCATAATGTCACCTTACGTAAGAACATCAGCGTTTCGGTTATTCTGCATATAAAAACACTTCCTCATTCTGGATTTTACGAAGAAAATCATCTTCCAGACAACAAGATTTAACTTGTCCCTGACTATTCACAGGGTTTAGTCCACCTTATAAACGAGGCAGCCAAGGAAAACTTCACTTGTCCATCTTAAACCTTCACCGTCTTCTTCAGCACAAACCCCGGCAGAGGCTCCTTCATCTTCCAGACAATACTGATGGGCGCCGAACCATAGTGACTTTGAAAATCTGCCAAGCCCAGACAGGTGAAGGGAGAAGCAAACCTATCCAGATCACTCAGCCCCTTGCCCCACAAGGTATAGTGAAGCATGATCAGCATTGTCCGTTCCCCACCGGTTAGCGAATGCCCTAAAGAGCCTTTACCCCAACGAATTTCCGGCAGGATCTTCTGCATAAAGGTAATCCAGCGCCGGGAATTCAGCAAGGACAATCTCCCCAAGGCTGAAGCCAGCAATCGTTCCCTGTCGGCGTCCACCTGATAGCCCTTGAGCAGACCGGCTTGAGCTGCCAGTCCTACAACCGTCACTTTTTTGCTGTAGACGTCTTGGGGCGTCACATGGTAACCCTCGAAAAACTCCCTGACCTTGAGCTCCTGTTTAGTCTCGATAAGATCATAGAGCTTGCTGATTATATTACGCTTAGTATTAATGGCATTGCGAATGTTCTCCAGAATGTAGTCCTGAGCTTGTTTTTCCAATTGGATGGAACAGCCTCTGGGCACATTGGCAAAACCCATCTTGATTTCCTGTTCAATGGTTTTTCGAGACCTGGATAACAAGGCTTTAAAACGGTCTTCAAAGGAATACTTCTGGTGGGCTTGCCCTACAAAGTCCAAAACTGTCAGGGCTTCTTTTCCTTCACAGAGTCTTAGCTCCCTGCCTAACTGCTGCAAAAAGACAGTTAAGCTTTCCGTGGGCCGCAGAAAAAGAACCGTATTCACTTCTGGAATATCAATTCCTTCATTATAAATGTTTGGCATGCGAAATACATCCCTATGCACCCACCTGCTATCGTCCCTGGGGGCGTGCCCTGGGGACGATTGATTCCAGGGAAGCCTTCTCGCCACAGTAACAACAACCATATGCTTTTAAGGGGGTAAGATCACACTTAATCTTACCCCCTATATTTCGTAGAGCTTCGTAACGGTCAGATGCCGAGTTAAATAATAATACAAACAATAATAGCAAATTTAC
>NZ_AGAF01000056.1 GCF_000224515.1 Desulfosporosinus sp. OT
TGATAGCGTGCCTTTTGTAGAATGAACCGGCGAGTTATGGTATGTAGCGAGGTTAAGGCGAGAAGCTGGAGCCGAAGCGAAAGCGAGTCTGAAAAGGGCGACGAGTTACATGCTGTAGACCCGAAACCGTGTGATCTACCCATGGCCAGGGTGAAGGTGGGGTAAAACCTACTGGAGGCCCGAACTCACTGTCGTTGAAAAGGCAGGGGATGAGCTGTGGGTAGGGGTGAAATGCCAATCGAACACGGAGATAGCTGGTTCTCCCCGAAATAGCTTTAGGGCTAGCCTCGATTGATGACGAATGGCGGTAGAGCACTGAATAGGCTAGGGGCCTTACCAGGTTACCGAACCTTATCAAACTCCGAATGCCATTTGATTTAGATCGGGAGTCAGACTGTGGGGGATAAGCTTCATAGTCGAAAGGGAAACAGCCCAGACCATCAGCTAAGGTCCCAAAGTATACACTAAGTGGGAAAGGATGTGGAATTGCACAGACAACCAGGATGTTGGCTCAGAAGCAGCCACCATTTAAAGAGTGCGTAATAGCTCACTGGTCGAGTGGTTCTGCGCCGAAAATGTAACGGGGCTCAAGTGTATCACCGAAGCTATGGCTTT
>NZ_AGAF01000055.1 GCF_000224515.1 Desulfosporosinus sp. OT
GCCTTTCAATGCCGAGTTATTAATTAAAGAAATCACAAAGATATTTTAATCATATGGAGCATGTTATAATAATTATATGGATAATTGGACAAACCGAAATAATACAATACTGCATGTTGATATGGATGCATTTTATGCAGCGGTCGAGCAACGGGATGATCCGTCATTACTGGGCAAGCCTGTCGTGGTTGGGGGAAAACCTAACAGCCGAGGTGTTGTTGCTACAGCGTCTTATGAGGCCCGAAAATTCGGAATACACTCTGCTATGCCTTTAGCGGAGGCTTTCCGACGTTGTCCCCATGCGTCTTTTTTGCCTGTAAACATGCCTAAATATCAAGAGGTATCCTTGCAAATTCGACAGGTATTTATGACGTATACACCACTAGTGGAACCGCTGTCCTTAGATGAAGCATTTTTGGATGTGACAGGTTCTACGAGCTTGTTTGGTTCTGCTGATTCCATTGCTATTGCTATTAAACAGCGAATCAAACAGGAGTTGAACCTAACCGCATCAGTTGGTCTAGCCTGCAACAAGTTTCTGGCTAAATTGGCCTCGGATTTGCGCAAACCTGATGGTTTGGTCATTGTTCAGCCCGATAAGGTTCAGGAGTTTCTTGACCCGCTGTCTGTGGATAGGCTCTGGGGAGTAGGGAAAAAAACAGCTGAGCAGTTGCATAAGGTTAATGTCAAAACAATTAGGGATCTACGTTACCTTGATCAGAAATTCCTAACTCAGTTATTTGGAGCGTTAGGAAGTCAGCTTTTTCAGTTGGCACAAGGAATCGATGAGAGACCCGTGGAAAGTGTAAAGATCGTTAAATCCATCGGTCGTGAGATCACTTTTGCAACAGATATTGGGGCTAGGGATGTATTAGAGACAACCTTATTGAAGCTTGCTGTTGATGTGGGACGGCGTCTGCGTAAGGAGGCTTTAAGAGGTAAAACGATCACTTTAAAAGTCCGCTATGACGATTTCAGAACTGTGTCTCGTTCTCATACATTACAACAGGCCACCGATCTGGATGATGTGATATATCAAGAAGCCCGTAATTTGTTGAAGGAGGTACCGCTTAACCAGGCACTTAGATTGATTGGGGTGACAGCGAATAATCTGACGGATAAATTAGAACAGCAACTTTCGTTGTTTCCTGAGCCACAAAAGAATCATGAAACTTTAACTAAGGTCATAGATTCTGTTAACCAAAAATATGGGGAGAAGAGTATTACACGAGCTAGGCTGTTGTTATAAAATGCTAACCTACATAATCTGCGTGAGAAGACGCAACTCAGGCCTCACATCACTTGTCGTGGTGTGAGGCTTC
>NZ_AGAF01000054.1 GCF_000224515.1 Desulfosporosinus sp. OT
CCCTAGTATGGCGTATAACGGACGGGGATTCCCGACGCGCCCTGACCGCTTCCATATAGACAAAGTGTCGGGAACATTGTGTTATCGGAAGTCCGTCGGAAATACCCCAGCTACGACACATGCATTTATTCCTTGACAATCTAACCGGTTAACTTGCAATCAATTCATGAATCGTTCCTTTACGAAGCTTTCATCTTACCCAGAATCCGACACTTGCATAATTCCCAAGCATACGAAACATGCATTCTGCCCTGACAATCGAGGATCATCCCTCTCAGAAGAACTTTCAAAACCGGCAATTTGCATTATCTCAATAAATATCAAAGGCTAGGATTTCCGATAACGTCTATTTCGCGACGTCGGGTTGCTACATTCATATTCTCTCCGATGTCGCAAACCCTCTGTTAGGCGGCGGGCCATGCCCCGTGATTCAGAGACGACCATGGACGGGAGTCCCTTAAGTGTTCCCCCTTGTACTGAATGATACACGAAATGTGAAGAATGCGTCATATTTATTTATCCGACAACATGCTAACCCTTAATTTCTTGAGTTGATAACCAAGCAAGTACCCAATAGCACCTGCAGACCATGATGAAATTATACATATTATAAGTAATTGATTATTAGAGTTACTGCTAGCCGCGTAAAAATAAGTGAGCCCATAAGTCGGAGCTAAGAAAAGTATAGATGCAGGAATCACTATGATTACAAATTTTCCAATGGGTGCCATAAGCACAGCGGTTAAACATATCGAACCACCAATTCCCCAGTATAATGAAACAAATTTCATAAAACCCTTTTCCTTTGTATAACCCATAATAGTTCCATATACGAGCCAAGCTATTAGAAATACAACTGTTACCAGTAAACCCTCAAAGATCTTATTGTCAACCTCTCCCCATCCATCAGTGCAAAATGCCCAAAATAAATTGGACTTGTCAAACATCATAGCCGAGGTTGATATTATGAGAGCAAATACGATATTTATTACTATAAGCCTACTTTTGATAATCAACCCACTCCCTTTCATCTTATACTTTGTATGACTAATGTTTAGATAAATCTGCTACGCAATTAATACAAGTGTGCATTAGTAAACTCCAATGGCTAGTCCTTCCAAATCCGGGCAAGGATGCCCGTCTCCCGCATGGTCTGTCGCCTAACGGACGGGTGTTACCGAAGCGTCCCAACCACATTCATCATCCTCTAGTTTCGGTAACATTGTGTTATCTGCCGTGTGGCACCCGTTAGCTAGGTTGCCACGGACGGCAACCGACCCTAAACCCTATATTACTTCCTTTTCTCGCTTGGTAAATCCTTTATATTATGTAATTCATTTCAACTGAACCAAAACCGACCCTATAATTAATCCCTAGTAAACAAGTCTTCAATAAAATTGTTATTACTAATTTTATGGTTAATATTTTCCTATGCAACCTTGCCGATTAACACCACCATTTAAACCGACCCAGACTTCAGCTGATCTTGCAAAAAAATATTCATTAAACCCCATCCCAGCAATTTCAAATGAAGTAATCAGTGCGACTCTTCCTGGTGAAACCTATATCTTTAACTTCCTCATCTATTCTACTCAGATACACCATGAGGACTTGCTCTGTTCGAACTATTTTCGACACCACCAAACTGGTACGGCAATCAATCCAAACGACTACCATTTAGGCATGCACAAAAAATTCACAGAGATTCTGCTAGCGGCCATGGACGGCCGCGTCATTGCCACATGGCAGATAACGTTTCGCGTATTCCCGACGCGTCCTAACCACATTCATCTTGGCGAAGTGTTGGGAATACGCTGTTATGTGAAGTTGCCGTCCCTTAGCCTAAGTTATTGCCTATCCAACGGTTTATATATTCAGAAACATCTTGCCATCCTGGTTCTCCAATAATCCAATGAGCATGATCATCAAATTCTTTATATGTTGATTTCATATACTTAGCAGCACATTTTTTCACTGATGAACTTGGAATAATTCTATCTTCTTTGGCAGAAATAAATAAAATAGGACTGGTTATTTCGAACTCATCAAATTTACAGGCTTTTTCTGAATCAAAATTCATATAGGATGTTTCAAAAAGTGCCCGGCCTGAATCAAAGACTAACCTGTTATAAATTCTTCTCTGCTCTTCTATGGGCAATAAATGCAACATTGAATATGCAGCCTCATTAAAAGTTTGTCGCATTGGCTTTTTCCACCAATTCCACTTTGTAGATATACTTATAAAACTCCTTAGAACTGAAAGCGGCTGAATTAACGAAATTCCAAATGGTCCTGCTGTTGTGATACAAATAATCGCCTTAGTGGGAATTTGACTTCCTACAATTTGTGCTAGCATTCCTCCCATGGAGTGTCCCATCAAAATTGGTGGCTTTTCCAAGGTATTTACTATGTTTTTAATGTCCTCAACATAATCTGATACGCTTGCTATCCCTACCTCAGGATTAGGAGGTTCGTTAGAATCAACATCATGAAACCTTAGACTAGGCGTAATACAATCAAAACCATTTTGCTTAAAGAACGTCTTGTAATTGTCCCATACCCATGCGCCGCACCACATACCGTGTATCATAACAATAGTTTCATTCATCTTATTCCTCCTCAAGAATTCAACTTGAATAGCAATTTCACTTAACGTCCCGAGGGTTTGCGATGTCGGGTTACTACTTTCATATTCTCTCCGATGTTGCAAACCCTCTGTTATGCGATGCCGGCAGTTGTTTACTAGATTTCCTTATTAACGTTCCATTTTTTTAGTCTTTAGTCTCATAGTTCTTATGAGATTTCATGCGTCCGAGAAAATAACCAATACAAGTTAGTATTAATGGTAGAAACATACATACTATGAATAATTGAATTGTCATAAATCCAAAAAACATAAACCCGTTCACTGGAGCCATAAATGCAAAAGTTACTAGAATCAAAGGATTCGGACCCAGATTCATTGCAATTAATGAAAGTCCTAATCCTATTGTCCAAAATAGAATTGCGAAAATTAAAAAATTTACTTTTCTTTCACGCCCTCTGTAAATTCCAAATAACAACCAAAATGCTAAAAAGAGCAAGGATAAAAGCAGGTTTAAAACTGTTGGAGATGGACCATCTGCTAAGCCTCTATTATTAATAAAAAAGTATAGAACGATGCTCAAAACCGCAAAAATAATATTTACTATCATAATAGATACCACCTTACTTGATAAATCTGCCTAGGAATGACCCAGGTATCGCATAACGTCCCGAGGGTTTGCGACGTCGGGTTACTACTTTCATATTCTCTCCGATGTCGTAAACCCTCTGTTATGCGGCGGACCATGCCCCGTAATTCAGAGACGACCATGGACGGGAGTCCCTTGAACATCCCCCTCTCGCGCTGTATTGATGCATTAAAGTGCTAAAGCTGATTTGCTATTCGTTAGGCTCTATCAATCCGCTTTCCACCGAAAGCATGGATAGTTCTTGTTCCAGAAATACACTTTCCCCATTGCTCTGTCCTCTTCGGAATGAGAATTTCATCACCTGGATTAAGAACATACTCTTTATCATGCATAATTACTGTATATTGGCCGCAAACGCAAACCATGTACTCATCAAATTCATGAGTATGTTTTTTGGAAATTCTGTCAGCATTGCAAGTCCAAAACGCCATTTGACTACCGTCTGCGCCATCGTAAAAATATCCTTCAATATCTTCTGTATTTTGCTCCTTACTACTGATACGATTGTTACAATTTTTCATAAACTCTGGGAAATCAATCACGGATAAAAACCTCCTGTTATGTAAACAATCTTTACTTTGAAAAATTCCGTAAATATGATAAGCCCATTGATATAACTCCAACAACCATCCCTTCCGTATCCGGGCAAGGATGCCCGTCCTCTCGCATGGTCTGTCGCCTAACGTCCCGAGGGTTTGCGACGTCGGCTTACTACTTTCATATTCTCTCCGATGTCGCAAACCCTCTGTTAGACGGCGTGGCGGCAAATTGCGCTCTCACAACCCGTTCCCGTCAATCATTTTTGCTTTCCACAACAATATCTGTAAGTGCTGTGTCAGGCTCGTGATACCGACGATAAAAGTGTGCAAATGTTATGTATGTACAAAGCTTGTTAAGCAAAGGAATTTTAATAAGCCAGTAAAGAATAAGGTAGGCTACAAAAATTGAAACCAATGTGTAACAATAATCAAGCAAAACCTTAATTAAGAAAACGTCATGTTCTATCGGTATGAAGTTCCTTAATCCATCTAGTAAGTAAAAGGATACTGGTAGTGTTGCGATAAAATACAAAATAATTGCAAATGAATGACTTACTTCAACGGCTTTGTTAGGGCAATAACCCATGCATCTCATACAACTTTCACAAGCGAAAGTCCAATAAGGACGAGACTTGTTACTTCCTACCATTCTTATTGCCTTAACAGTGCAACTTTTAGCACATAAACCACAACCTGTACAATTCGATGAAGCGAAAAATAACTTTGATAGGAAAAACCGACCTATGACTAAGTAAGCTAAAGAAATTGGACTGAGTATGAGACCAACTAGTAGAAATTGAAGTCCTCTAAACACTTTTTTCCCTTCCAAGATACTTTTCATAAAAGAATCTGCTTTTATCTTAGCTCTATCAATGATAAACTTGGAGTTTGTAGATTTAAACCCCAGTGTAATGACATCCAGTTAGATGGCATATCAATCCCCATGACTCCTCGCACAATGTAACCCTTTAAAATTAGTATGAGTGCAATGAGATAACCTGCAGTACCTTCTAAACCCGGGAACGGTATCGATGCAATTCTAGTCCCAGCTCTTGTTGCCACAACAAAAGCATGTTTCCCCCTTCCATTTGGTAAACGCAAAGCATATCTAATTACGCGCCAAGGTGCTGTAAACCCGTGTGTTGGAAATACCATCCCTAACAGGTCGTTAGATTCTCCTGCGAAATCAGATTTTTTATAGTATCTGGAGATCTGATGCAGTTTTGAGCTTATGTCTCTTTTGTTGGCTATTTCCATCATCCATGTAGCGGCTCGGAAAGAGTTTCCTATTCCACTCATAAAATATATCGCCATTGACCTATAATACATACCACACCCCCCACCAATTAAAGACCCAGCCATGTCGTCTAACGTTCTGCGAATTCCCGAAGTCTGGTTACTACTTTCATATTATCTCAGATTTTGGGAATACGCTGTTAGACGAAGGACTTGCCCCCAAATGCAACTGAATACTTCTTGGGTTTTATACCTCAATCAAGGCTGTTCTATCTATAGTCATATGGTTGAATACTCCATTCTTTCTTCCTTAAAACCAAACACTCTCCAAGCTTTGCTTTTTGTACATGCCTTTGTAAATTATTGTACATTTCATCCATATCAAGCATTTTTCCTATTCCAAATATCGGTATTTCTAGAGACTTATCATTAATAATACGATCAAAATCTATCAACAGTCCCTCTTGACCATAGTTCATTAGTTGCTCTGAAATTTCAAATGGTATATCTGGAATAGCTTTCCGTCTAAATTTCAGAAATAGCTTTGAAACAATTACCTTACCTATGACAGTTTCGAACTCCCGTTGACTTCTGTAATAAAAAATATTAAACCACCCGTCATCATGGGCTAAATAAGCAAAACGATTCTGAAGTTTTTCAAAGAATGGCGAGGTAACAGGTTTCTTCATATGTCCAAGATATAATAGCTCTGCAACTTCCGGTGGTTTTAATGAACGTAAGCCATCTATGTCCTTAAAGTCCACCCAACAAAAGTCCCCCAATCTATATACATCTTCATTAATAATTCTCGTTATGGACTGTTTAGGTATATACTCACAGTTGGTAGTAAAATCAAATTCCCCTTCTGAAAAATAACCTGATAGCATCAAAATATTATCCAATGGTCTTACCAATGCAGAAATGAATTCCTTAAACTCAATACCATATGAAACAATTTTATTCTCACTCGGATAGACGTTTAAATAGATCAAATCCCGAGATTTTGGCAAAAGCATTTCCCCCTAATATTATTCTTGCATGCAAGTCTTTCGTCTAACGTCCCGAGGTTTTGCGACGTCGGGTTACTTCTTTCATATTTTCTCCGATGTCGCAAAACCTCGGTTAGGCGGCGGACCATGCCCCGTGATTCAGAGACGACCATGGACGGGAGTCCCTTAAACGTCCCCCTTGAAACTGTATTGAGGTATTAAAGAAGAAATTTATGACCGACACTTATACTTCTTGAACTATATCTTTGTTAATCTTCTTTTTCCAATGTAGTCATATATAAGAAATACAATAGTTGAAATTAAACTAATGCCAACTATAGGTATGTAAACTATATATCCAAGAGAAGTTCCATTCTCAAAATAAGATTTTATATTTCCTATTAATGAACGTGAGGGAATATGACTTACATCGCTAATAAACATAGAACCCGTGATAATTACTGTTATTATTGGTACTAACCATAAGAATTTTCGCCACTTACAATAGAATATGTATCCAATTGAAATTGGAATTAGTACTATTATAGAGGATAATATAAACCAAATAGTAATTATCACAAAATCAAAATTTCTGTAATCCCTAAAGCCCTCAAAACCTCCATCAATAAAAATAATTCCTGAGGTAAACACAATTATAATTGGTATTAATAGCCAAATTGATTTTCTCCAATTCCAATAGAATAGATATCCAATTGAAATTGTTGGAATTCCTATAAGAATACAGAGTAATATAAAAGTCATAATTATTAATAATCCTCCAATTCTTTCTAAAATTAGTACACATCATTCTCCAAATGTGCATTAATTAAAACTTCCACAATAGTCCCTTTCCAAATCCGGGCAAGGACGCCCAGTCCCGCATGGTCTGTCGCCTAACGTTCCGCGTATTCCCGAAGTCTGGTTACTACTTTCATATTATCCCAGATTTCGGGAATACGTTGTTCTACGACGTATCGTGCCCCCAGACTCAGCAGCGCCATGGACGGCGCTGCCTTAAAATGTCCCAACTTTGTAATATTTCGGTGATAATATTTAAACCTGTTAAGCTCTTAATCACTCAATGATCTTTGACAATTTATAAATATTCATTATAATCTCCGAACCGTCATCTGTATTATCAGCATACGAAGCAATCCACAAACAATCCGAAGAAACAAATAATCTCTTATGAATCGTGTCAATGGTATATTGGCACTCCACTTTTGTGCCAAGAAAAGAACGAATATCAGCTAATTTTGATACTTTGGTTGGGATTTCTTCTTTCTCATACTTCGGAGAACTAATCTCAACCGAATTGTAAATATTATTAGATTCTATTTTAAACAAATCAGATTTAATGGTATATTTCGTTCCTACCATTTTTTTGTTCAAATACCAAATAGTTGTAGATGAAAAAGGTGATAGATAGCAAACTCGCTCAAAAGCATATATTCCATAAAAATCTCTATAAAAATCTTGCTTATTATTGTTACTGCAAATAACTGAACTTAATAATATAATTAAGCCTGCTATAACCACAAATGCTTTTTTCACCATATAATCACCTCGCAAAATCGGATCATCTTTTCTTTCTGATCATTTTATAAACACAAAATAATACTACACAAAGCTTTTTCACCCGCGCCAAGGATGGCGCCGTCCTTTGCACGATATGTCGTAGAACGTCCCGAGGGTTTGCGACGTCGGGTTACTACATTCATATTCTCTCCGATGTCGCAAACCCTCTGTTATCTGATGGAGGCCTCCCCCCAAATCGAAGCATCAATGACAACGTTAATCCTTAATAATTTCTTCTAGCTCATTAAGTCGCTCTATGTATTCTTCCAAACCGTTCTTCTTAGAATTGAAAATATGTCTAATATTAACCCCATTTTGACCAAGAATTCTCATAGCAATAATATCTGTGAATTCAAATATGTCTGATTGACACATAACTGATATTAATTCTTCCTTCAACTCTTCAACTAAATCTTTTGACCATTTTGAAATAACATATTCCATAACCCAATACTTCCATACATCATCGTTGCTTGTTAAAACCTCCTTGATATATAGAATTGCTGGTTTACCAATTGATACAAATAGTTCAGCGATTTGATAAGAACCTGGCCAATTCATATCCTGAAGCCATACTAACAACTCAGCTAATACATTCTGGACTCTCGGATAGCCGATTCTCACAATCGCCTTTGCAGCTATCTCTGACTTAATTACGATTAAATTCGGTACTAAATCATCTGACACACTAGAAAGTATATCTACTGCCTTATCTATCTCTTCTTGATTACTGTAATTTACTTGATTTAGAACGTTTAAAACATAATCATCATTCATAAATTTCACTCCATCTAGACCATTAAGCATACCCCAGAAGGCCTCTTTCAGATAACGTTCCGCGTATTCCCGAAGTCTGGTTACTACCTTCATATTTTCTCAGATTTTGGGAATACGTTGTTATCTGATGCCGCGGCAAAGACTCACCCAGAAATTATTGCAAATCCAACAAGAATACTTTAGTCCCTGTCGCTTTTTAGGTCATCACTCTCAAATAGTATGTTTCCTCAGTTCTTCTAAAGAATAAACTGTTCCCCGCCATTCGATCCCGCCCCTACTTAGAATCTTGACCATCGAGTTTAATACCGCCCAAAAGTACAGTAAACCTGATATAGGATGAATTAAAACATGCTTTAGGGACACATCAATATATTTCTTTGAGTAATTATAAATAGCAAATACTATAATGATGGCAAAACCACACAGTACTCTTGCCCACCCCGATTCAAAGAATAATCCCGCAAAAGGGTATACATGCAGAAGAAGAATGATCAAACAAAATGCCAACGTTGTCGGAACGCTATAATTTGAACCTGCAAATTGATTTTTCTCTATGCCTTTTATCATAGCAAATAGGTTATCAAATAATTTTACAGATATCAGGCCTTTACTAAACCCGTAACTCTGTTTATATCCCTTCTTTACGACTAATTTACCTAAAGAAAAGTCATCAATTGGCTGCATAGCTATTGCCTCATAACCACCAATTTCTTGGTATGTAGATCTTTTTATTAAGTTAAAGGCACCAATTCCAGCACTCTTGCTACTTAGGTATAGGCCTGTAACTGCTAGAAGGAAAAGAGAAATAAAACCACCGTAGAAAAACCCTTTGTATGTTATATCAGGACTGATTGTTAAGTGATCAAGCTTGTTTTCCAAAGAATAGCTAACAGTCGTCTTTAAACTACCAGGGGAGAACATAACATCGGCATCGGTAATAAGTAACCATTCTCCTGTAGCCTGCTTAACTCCTTGATATACAGCATGATTTTTGCCTAACCATTGCGTAGGTACATCAGTAATAGTTACAACTTTCAATTGAGGGTATTTAATTTTAAGTTCCTCGAGAATGACTGCCGTGTGATCTGTGGAGCGATCATTAACGACTAACACTTCTAAATCAGCGTAATCTTGATCAAGTAATTGACTAATGGCCTGTCTAATAGATTCTTCTTCATTACAGGCTGGAATTATTACTGATAATGATGGGTAAATAATCTCTTTGTCGTAATATTCGTTGCCACGAAAAATCCGTTTCTTCCTCAAATTACCAAAAAACAACAGCCCATAATATGCCCAGATAATAACACTTATAAAGGCTAATACTAAAAAAAGAACATTCATAACTTCTCTCCTCCCATAATAATCAGTCCCCAAAATATATTATTCCCAGCGGTTTCAGATAACGTCCCGAGGGTTTGCGACGTCGGATTACTACATCCATATTTTCTCCGATGTTGCAAACCCTCTGTTATACGCCGTACGGCAAATACTGCATGCAATAATAAACTAAAACCCGTATCAAGTATCTTTTTCTTTGTTTTCAATTATCTTAAAATGAAAATGAGTTATAGCCTCTTTAATAAGGATTTGATAA
>NZ_AGAF01000053.1 GCF_000224515.1 Desulfosporosinus sp. OT
CTTAACAATAATTCGAAGTCATTATCAGGAATGCACCTTCGTAACTTAGTTAGCGCTGAATTTAACCTTGACTTGCAAGTTCCTAATGGTATTCCCAAACAATCGGATATTTCATTAAGCTTTAGACCGGAATAAAAATGTAATACGATAATCTCTTTGCTTTTCAAATATAAATTATTAACTGCTCTCCACAATTCATGTTCCTCTTCACTTTTCAAAATAGCGTTTTCCATCAGATCAATTGAATGATTCTCAGGAACTTGGCCAAAAAATCTTAACCATTTTTGTTTTCGCAACATATTTCTGCTGGTATTTACTGCTATTTTGTATATCCATGGCTGTAAAGATTTAGAAGAATCATAAGTATAATATTTCCGAAACACTTGGATAAACGTTTCTTGAGTAATATCATCAGCCAATTCTTTTGATTTAGTCAGGAATAATGCAGTTCTATAAACAAAGTTTGAATTATCAACAAAAATTTTTTCAGCTGTTTCCCTTTCTATGTCATCACTCAACCCTAACCCTCCTTTCATTGAATAATCTACTACATATACACATCAAATCCCCAAATGGTTCGCTGCGAATAAATATATTTTCTAACTCATAGGCTTTCGGTGCTTTAGCTGCCTTACTTTTTTGAAAAATCAGATAATGAGCAGGAATTTTACGGAGCACTGTCGAAATGATAATCTAGAAAGCATCAACAGGCTCTAGCCTGAAAGACAAGCAAAGGATCAGCTAGCCTATTTGAAAAAACCATGGCATTCTTGAAGCCTAAGCTCACATTTAAATGAAATGAGGGGGAGAAAGATCTGTGAAAAAATTAGCTATTAAAGAAGGAACAACCTGTATGTCATGTCTCCAATGCATGATAGCATGTGCTGAGTCATTCTATAAGGAAGCGGATATCACCAAAGCCTGCATCAATATTACTGGAACTGAGACTGGCGGAGAACCTGTGACCTGTGACCAATGCGGAAAATGCGCAGAGGTTTGTGAATTCAGCGCCATAACCAAGACTCCCAAGGGCGTGTACATGATCAATAAGAAACTCTGCACATCCTGTGGAAAGTGCGTGGATGCCTGTCCTTACCAACTCATCGTGAAGCCTAATGAAGCTTCAGTTGCATCAAAGTGTATTGCTTGTGGCATTTGTGCAAAGGCGTGCCCCGAAGGTGTACTGGAAATCGTAGACATCTAAAACGTACAATGAATCCATGGTAGCTCTTTGGTAAAGGTAGTTGATTGCAAAAATTATAGTTTATTCGCTAATTAAAACATGTAGTTTCAGTTTGTTGTAGAAACTTGACTGCATGTTTTTTTGTCGCGCCTGCTTAGGTTAAACCTCAAGATTTGAAGCCAGAATATGTTTTGTATATTCATGCTGAGGATTTTCGAATACCTCGTCGACCGTTCCCATCTCAACAATCTTACCTCGCCGCATAACGGCCACACGATTACAAATGGCTCTTATTATCTCCAAATCATGAGAAATGTACAGCATGGAGAGATTATGCCCTTTGTTAACTTTTAAGAGGTTCAGAATTTGCGCCTGTACCGATACATCCAACATGGATGTTGGTTCATCATAGATAAGCAGCTTGGGTTTAGAGAAAGAGCACGTATAATCGACAGACGCTGCGCCTGTCCTCCACTTATTTCGTGGGGATATTTCTCCAGATGATCCTTGGCAAGGCCAACCCTTTCGATAAGCTCATACACCAGTCGTTCTTCTTCAGCCTTGTTATGCGCCATTTTATAGAGTTTGATTGGTTCCGCGCAAGAAAAATAGATATTCCTGCGCGGGTTAAACATTGACTGCGGGTGCTGAAAAACAACCTGTATTTCTTTTCTTAAGTGGTACCAATCCTTCCTATTTGCTTTGGTCAGATCGCGACCCTCATAAAGTACAGCCCATAGTCGGTTTAAGTAAACCCGAGATAATCTTTGTCACAGTCGATTTTCCGCAGCCGCTCTCACCGACCAAGCCGAATATATCCCCTTCATTGATTGTGAAGCTTACATCATCGACGACTTTAACTGATTTTTGGCCAAAAAAACCGGTATGGTATTTTTCAGTTAACCGCTTCACCTCTAACAACATAATTTGGCCCCTTCCTCCCTATCAAAGTTATTACAATTGAAGCACTTCACAGCATGCCCATCGTTCAGCTCTGTCAGCTTGGGCTCTGCTTTCGTGCAGTTTTCATTTAACTGTTCACACCTATCGCTAAATCTGCAGCCCTTGGGCAATTCTTGAAAAGAAGTCATAAACCCTTTCATAACTTTAAACCCTCTCGAAGGCATAGACGCTATCAAGCCTTTAGTGTAGGGGTGCTGGGGATTATTTAACACGTCATCAGCCCGTCCTGTTTCCACGACCTCACCGCAATACATTACGGCAATCCTGTCCGCAATATATTTTGCAGCCGCTATATCGTGCGTGATGAATATCATGGAGCACCTGGATTCCTTTCTTAACTCATGCAAAATTTCGACAACTTCTTTACGAAGCGCCCAGTCCAGCGCTTTTGTCGGCTCGTCTACTATAAGCAGGTTAGGATTGGTGATGATTGTCCAGGGACATTTCCCGAATATCTCGGCCGCCGATTTTAACGGCCCCGCCACTAACCTCCCAATAGCGCAGCAACAAGCTGACGCAGGTGGTTTTCCCCGCCTCTGAGGGGCCTACCAAAGCAACCGTTTTCCCCTGTTCTGCTGCAAAACTTACGCTATGCAGCACTTCCTCAGAATTGTCATCATAGCGGAATGAGACGTTTTCAAAGGTAACGTTATGGGCAAGTTTGTCAACATTAATCGGCAACCCTGCGTCTTTTACGACAGGCTCAGTCTCCAGGACCCTTTGAATGCGATCAGCAGCAGCAAACACCAAACCCAGATTGCGAGCTGCGCCACATACTTCGATAATCGGGTTAAACAGCAAGGCGGACAAAATGACGACCATAGGATAAATCGCAAATTCGACGGAGCCCTGAGCCACAAAGCTGGCCGTCACTCCCATGACGATGACGGTAAAGACGCCTACCAAGATCTGCATCAGCATACTTCAGAGCAATGACCAGATACCCGCCAATGTCGGAGACGCTCCCCCCCAGGAATACCACAGAAACAGCTTTAGCCATGACAAGGGCTTGTCCAATATAGGTTGTGCTGATGGCCAAACCGATCAGGACTTTTAAGGCCACTTCACGTTTAATAGCTGCCACATAACGCAGCAATCGTCCATATGCTCCCATTTGTTATCCTTTCTTTGTGCGCCACGGGCGCAATTATTATAATTATAGTTTAACAGTGGTATCCAGGGTCAAGGCCGAACGAATCAGTAATTTTGTATAATCATTTTGGGGATGTGGGTTTGTATGTAATAAAATACTTCTGAATAAAATAAAGACCACGAAGCTGACTCTAATGAGTCAAACCTCCATGGTCTTTGCAAACACCTTCATGGTTCTGCATTCAGAATATATTCTTACAATAATTCTACGATTCTACAAACTCTTCATAAATTCCTGCTAATTTCGGTATTTGAAAATAAATTCCCAAATAACTGTATTGATACATTAGAATAAGAAGATTGCGAACTAATCTACGTCATTTTTGAATCTTCCCATTATAACAGTATTATGATAGATACCATCTCTATGAATTCGGTCCTTTTTTAATAATCCTTCTTCTTCAAAGCCAAATCTTTTATATAATTGAATTGCCTTTGCGTTTGTATCTACCACGGTTAATGCAATCTTTTTAATTCCTTGATTATCTGCCCAAAATAAAATATTTTCCAATAAAACTTTACCTATTCCACAACCCCAAAATTCCTTTAATATACATATTCCAAACTCGGCTTTATGTCTAAATCTACTTAACTTACTTCCTACGCAACGACTAAATCCAATAATCTTACCTTCCACTTCTGCAACTAGAAATACAGATTTTTCTGTTATTGAATCTTCATAAATAAGTTTTTCGAAGTCCTCCGGTGTTAATAAACCTTCACCTGATTCCCTATCAAGATATTCTGTTTCTCCATCTATCTTCACTCTTAATTCAGATAGTTCAGTTGCATCATATTTAGTTGGACAACGACGCACCCATGTAAGGTTTTTACCTTCTATTTTTCTGTTTTCAATAATCATACATTACCCCTTAATTATCTATCTTTATCAAAAAAACTTTCTCGATTTCCTTCCACCACTCTGGTTCATCAGATGGCATGGGTGACAACCGTCAAAGGGCATGTCCCAGAATGGACAGCGTAATTTAAAGCCAGAATGTTCTTACTTAAACATTCTGGCTTTAAGATTAAACTACTTTGTTAAGACGTCTTTAAACCAATCATCGATTGAGTGATTCAGATCTTCAGGAAGTTTATTTCTCAATTCATGACTTAACCATGACAGTGACTTATTCGCAAGGTATTGTCTCATCTGGGCTTCTGCCTCTAACATAACTACCTTTATGAGACAAGGACATTTACTAAAACTATCGGGTAAATTATCCTTATCAACCAAGATATTATTTTGTCTAATTTCAGCGCATTGAAATATGGGAGATGCTCCTTCCACTGCCTCAATGACGTCCCAGAAACTAATTTCTTCCGGTCTGCGAGCTAACTCATAACCGCCATTTACACCTGGTAGGGAACGAACAATTCCGGCCTTCCTTAGCTTTGTAAATACCTTAGACAGATATGTTTCAGAAATTCCGTTAAATAGTCCTAATTCTTTAACACCAATTGGCTTCCCAGAGGGGAGGTCCACCATGTGCAGCAAAGAATGTAAAGCGTATTCAACACCTATGCTAAATTGCAAAGTACATTTCCTCCCTCAATCATTTCAAACACCATTGTGACATTCTCTCTCATAGTAGACCATATAAGGATAATATATTCTACCCAAGATTTCAATTGACTTTTTTAGTTAAATCAAATATAATCGCTATTATAGATAACAATTATCCACAATATCTCTTATGCCCTTATATTTTTCTAGGAGGATGAAAAAATTATGATTAACAAGACACTATCGGAAGTATTATCGCACCCTGCAGACGGAGTTGTAGCAATAGTCACTCAAGGAACAGACGAACCGCATGTCGTTAATACATGGAACAGTTATGTTCACATTTCTGCTGATGACAAATTATTGATTCCAGCCGGATTCATGCATAGAACTGAAAAAAATATTGCTTCAAATGACAAAATCCAACTTACGATGGGTAGCCGTGAAGTACAAGGCAAAATGTATAAAGGCACTGGATTTCTAATTAAGGGTACTGCCAGGTTTCTTAAAGATGGTGAAGAGTTTACAATGATGAAGAAACAATATGACTGGATTAGAGCAGTTCTAGAGATAACCATAGAACACGCAATCCAGACAATCTAGCAACTGAAACCTCTCATTATTCTGTTGCCAGCATCTTGTATCTACTATAATTTAAGCCAGTCGGTAGGAGTCACGTTTAACGAAGATAAAGTAATAAAGTCAAATAATGGCTAGAAAGAGCAAGGGATATCATTCATTTGATTATCCCTTGCTATAATATTTTAGGAGATATTACAAATGGAACTAAACGAGATCATGGCCTTTCAAATAATATCGAAGTAAATAATCCGCTCCTTGTCAATTGATAAATTTACCTCGTCATTTCTAACAAACCGATTATTAACCTCAAACAAAGTATCAACATCTAGAAGATTCTATGGAATGCTACGTTCATTCTTTTACTCTTTTAGCTTTCCGACACTTTTTAAAGCATCGTAGATTAGTTGATCACTTCTTGGATCAGATTGGCTATTGGTTGTTTTATCAGGATATCCTGCGATAATATGTATTGTATTTTGAGGAGACATCGGCAGCACCATGACTGAAGGTATAGGTGCTGTTTGTGACGAAATCGGTGTCCAAAACGCACCCAAATAAACTCTTTCATCATTCGCCACTACAACAAAAGGCAACCCGGAGAGTGGCACGTAGTCCAATAGCCCGCTAAGGTCAAAGTCTTTTCTAAGTTCCAAACTATGATCCTTCCATTTGTATATCTTCAGGTCTTTATCAGTTAATACAGGTTGTGTCTCCAACTGTAAATCTTCAATTTTAATGTTTATTGCGTTTCCTGTTTGTTCTCTCTTAACCAAAAAAATCGCAAAATGATTAGAAACCTCATGGTTTTTCATACTACTAACGGGTATTCTATTTGACTTATAGGGATTCTCTAAAGAACATGCCAAAACAAGTATAAGCAAAAATAAAAATAACATCTTTCTTAATACAAAACTCTTCATAGGCTCACTCCCACTCTTGAACATTAAAATAGTTCTCTTACACATAAAATACTCCGCAATTGGGCATTTCACTTTACTTTAGACTTCGTTAATTGTCTATCGGAATGACTTTATACGAACCTGTTCGTATATTTTACCTTGTCTCCTCCACCAGTGACGACCATCCAGATTCGTCACTGGTAACGAATCTGACCTACACCCAGGTGCTCAGCCTCCTGGGGATTCCGGAGGATGAGCGGGAGGAGTTTATCGTGGAGCATGATGTTGAGAGCCTATCACAGTCTCCACATTGGTTTTCTGATCCAACAACCAGGGCAAAACACCAGGGGTTGGCCTTCAACCGTCCGTCCGTTCATTCATTCATTCTGTCTGCAAATTCGATACTAGGCAATATAAATAACAACACAAAACGATTAAGCCCACCCCGCAGGCCGCCATTAAAACTAAAATGGAACTTAAATTTAATAACATGCCGAATAGGCCATAAGCAACCGGAAGCGATATATTGCTTATCAAGGTCGATAGACTGAACACTCTTCCAGTCATCGTATCTGTAGTATACCTTTGCAATAACGACTGCCAAAAGACAAACGCCCCGGCAATACAAGCACCGATAACTGACATGACCAACATATAAGCATAGACTGTTTGAATGGCAAAATACTGCAAAACAGCGATAACCATAAAACAGAATTCTGCAGCAAAAATAAAGGAGACCAGCGTCCCTTCGCTTACGGAAGTGGTATTTTTGATACTTATCATGACTGATCCCGCAAACAATCCGACTCCCAGCATCATTTCCAAGTAACCCAGGTTATTCAAGCCGTTTCCTTGAAGCCCTTTGGCTAAAAAAGGCAAGGTCACCGTTAAACTTCCTAAGAAAAGGTGAGCTATGGCAATGACGGTTAATAGAAATAAAATCCGCTTTTGATTTTTAATAAAAGAAACGCCTTCCCATATCTCCTCCCGGATATTTTTCGTTTCTTTCATGACGCGATAGTCTTTATGCACTGTGATAAACCAAGCCAGAAACGAGGCTATAAAATAGGAAATACCGTTTGCCAAAAATACCCAGGCTAGTCCAAATACGCTCACGGCTATCGCCCCAAAGAGAGGGCCTGCCACCGAACAAACACCGCTAACCATTTGGCTCAGGCCATTTGCTTTCGTGAAGTCTTCTTTTTCCACGATTTCGGGAATAATCGCTTGCATGGCCGGCTCGAAGAAGGCGGTGACAAAGGATATACAGATTCCGATGAGAAAAACATGCCATACTTCAAGTACCTTAACCATCGCTAATAACCCAATGACAAGGACCAGACAACCCCGGATGATATCCGTCACCACAAGTATTGTTTTCCGCTTCCAACGGTCAGTCATCACTCCGGCAAATATGCCAAGAAGAATCTCCGGAAGGGCAGATGCCAATAAAAATAAGCCCATGCAAGAAGGAGAATTCGTTCTTTGTAAAATCCACCAGGCAAGCGCTATGGCATAAAACTTATCTCCTAATTGGGATATTATCTTTCCTGACCAAAGGTAAGTGAAATTTTTGTTAATCACAATCAAACCCGCCTTTCTATAACTTTTATAGCCCATGGTAAACTATAAAGTTATAGTCAGGTCAAGTTTAATCCGGTTCTTTTCGGTCCTGCCTGCTCAATTTCCGGATATTCTCAATTTCTTTATCGCCTATTCCTAAAAATTCCAGAAAAAAATGGTGGGAATCCGGTGAATTTTTTTCTAACTGACTGTGAAAACGATCCATCATAGCATCATCAAGGCCTGACTGTTTTAGTACTGTAACAAAGACTTGTTTATCCAGCAGCATTTTTTTAGTTGTTGGATTCTTTTTCTTAAGCATTTCGACAATCATCTTTTGTTGAAATCTCAAATACTTTATTTCCCGGTTTAATTCACTTAAACGTCTTTCCAAAACATCGCTCTCGCTTTTTTCATCCGTATCAAGTAGATCTTTAATTTCATTCAGGGGCACGCCGGCTTCACGAAAAGCACATATCTGGCTCAGACGTTTTTTATCCTCTTCGGAGTATTGTCTGTAATTTCCCCTCGTACGTTGCGAAGCAACCAATAAACCAATGGAATCATAATATAATAAGGTACTTCTCGACAGCTTAAATTCACGACATAAATTTCCTATAGTATACATACGGCTACCTCTATAAATTTTTAGTTACGATATCCCAATTAACTGCACAACGATCTTGCAATCAACAGAGTCGAAGCGCCATGTCTCTCAAAACCGTCATCGTCAGCCGGACCCAGACTGACAAATACATCATCCATGACCTCATCATCAACATATGACTGGTCTTTAAGAAATGCCCCTGCTTTATTATAGACACCCATGTCAAAATACAAAGGAACAGCTTCCCCATCGTGAAAATCAACGCTGGAATTAACCCCTGTGTTTTTATCGATAATCTTCATCTTAAACCCAGGAAGGCATACTACTTTCAGATCCAAGCCTTTGTTCAGTTCTTCCTGAGATATCACTGAAACTACCTTTTTATTTTCATATGCCATCAAGGCATAAAGAACAACTCCGCCGCTGCCACCAGTTTCAACCGAAACCAGGATCTCATTTTTCTTTGCGGCAGTGAAACTCCCGATACTGAAGCGCGGCAACATGACCCCAAAATCTTCAGGCAGTAAATAAGCATCAAACTTCCCGATAACCCCATCCCTGACAACCACCGCCAGATTACGAGTTTGATTGCCAAAAGATGCACTCGGATCATTGTTTTCGCCAACCAGCAGCACATCGTCAGCAGCACCGTCTCCATCGGCGTCAATTCTGGTGCTGTCATAAACATATCTAGTCTTTCCGTTTCCCGGATCATTCTGTGAGAACGTACTACCGGGAACAAAATTCGGGGAATACTGGTGTGTTGTATGTACTGCAGTTCTTTCCGAAACAGTAGGATCTGGTTTTCCATCATTGGAAGTATTACTGGCGTTTGAATTATTTTCATTGGATGTTGAATTAATGCCGTCTATGGTATTAAGGCTGGCGACAGTTTTATCGCCGTCCGTAGGATCATTCTGCGTATTGCTTGTATTACTGGTTACCTTGACAGCGTCTGTTTCAAACATCTCATGATAATTGAAGACAACGATTATTCCGACTGTACAAGTAACTGTTATTGCAATGATGATGACAACAGGTAACTTGCAAAAAATATTTCTAGTCTGCATTGGCTCGCAATTCTCGGCTTCACAATTATTGCACTGGCAATATGTGATGGCCAACCCCTTCCCATTAGCATTTCAGATACCTAATATGCTCATTTTTTACGTTAAGCACGACCTCACATAATCAACTGGCACATCCATACGAGTGGCCGTTTCTTCAATCGAAAGTCCGGTGTTTATAAATCTCCTAACAACCATAATTATGTTTTCGCCGACTTCAATAATGTGCTTGTCCAAATCATAGAAACGAACTACTCTCTGGCCCCACGAATGTTCAAAGAGTGGATGAACATATTCGATACTTTTCATAAAGTTTAATTTTGCAATAAAGCCGTCCATGTCTTCTTCCTCAAAATATAACTCACAGGCATTGTTTCCAAAAACAATTTCTTCATCTTGCTTATGAATAAAGCCTTTCCAAGTATCAGCAGTCTGCAATGCAATACCGCCTGTCAAAGTAACATTTGCCCCAAAATCAGCAAGAATTTCTAACCCTAAAACGTCGTGATAAAACTGCTTTGCTTTCTCTATATTTCTTACAGCAATCAAAGTGCAAGTATACTTCATTCTCATAATCCTCCCATATAAAATCATAAAAAATAAAATTTCTCTAATGTTCGTTCATATGTCGGCTAAGTCGGAGGGATTGCTCCCTCTTTCTCGCCTAAGAACTGTACGTGTCCCTTTCAAGACATACAGCTCAAGCTCTCATTTATCCGTCTGTCTTTATGATATTTCCGCCAATCTCAGTTGTCTTATGGTTTTACAGACTTCCTGTTTTTGTTGTTCATTTTGAGGCTCACCTTTTAACGGGAACATTTTTCCATATCGTCTATTACAATATCCATGTACCAATTGTAAATTATTATATTTCCTTGTCCCGCCGTGTATCACCGGTACTTTTTCTCTTACTACCAGTTTCTCACTGAAATCCGTAATACTCATTCTGCATATAGGGCATTTATAATTCTGAGTTTTAGCCAGTTTCTGTTTGCTTTTAATACAGTTTCTGTCAAACTCTTTTTCGTCCCTATTCTCGAAGTATTCGTTAAGACAAGCGTCATATGGCGTTGCTCTGAATTTGATAAATGTATGCCTGGCTATCGGTATCCACGACATTTTTGTGAGTTGCTTGTACTCTTTAGGGTCGGTCAGTATCCATCGATTTTTGCTTTGTCCCGTTATATCTGGTTTGTAGTATCTATCTACTATCCAAGTTTTGCTTTTCCTTTGATGTAGATATTTTAAAAATATAAACGTACATTTCCAGACATGGTGGTCCATATATGAATACGTCTGCTTTGCGACCGAAGGCGACCAATAGTTACCTATGCCTCTTATAATGGGATTGAGTTTGTCTGTTATTGCGCTAACGTTACTGCCTTTCAGTTTCTGTATTTCCTTTGAGATGGTTTCCTTACTTTTCTTGATAGATTCCTTAGATGGCTTTATCAGCAGTTTTTTGCCCTGACACGTTGGGTATAATCTAACATTAAAGCCCAGAAAGTTAAAGCCGTCCTCTATTGGCACTACTCTTGTTTTTCTTTTGATAATTCTAGGCCCCTTTTCTCCAAATATGGCTTTAGTAGTCCATAGACATCTTCTGCATCCTTTTGCGTATTACACATTATTACAAAATCATCTGCATAAAACACTAGGGTATATTTGCTCTTATTTGCATAACTTACATTTCTGCCATTGCTCTTCACGGGTTTGTATTTTATTCCAAGTAGTTCTTCCATACCCATTAGTGCCTCTCGGTCTATGCCCTCTCTATTAAATCCACATTTCTCATAACAATTGATTGCTCTTTTGTTATATTCAAGAACTCGCAAATATACCTTATGATATACCTTATGATATCCCATAGTGTTAAAGGCAAAATTAAGTACCAATTTTGTAACTTCAGTTCCAATACCTATATTAACTTTGTCATTATTTAAAACCTTCATCTTTTCTAGGTTAGAG
Organism: Desulfosporosinus sp. OT; assembly: GCF_000224515.1. GTDB lineage: Bacteria > Bacillota > Desulfitobacteriia > Desulfitobacteriales > Desulfitobacteriaceae > Desulfosporosinus. The sequence continues at coordinate 11,492 of NZ_AGAF01000053.1, forward strand.
ATTAAAATGAAAGCCATACTTTCTGCGCTTTCATTTTCCCTCGCTTATTCGATAAAATGTTTATCTGCCTAAAACATTAGCTAGCTTCCGGATTCCTTCTATAATTTTCTCCATTTCCAAATGACCATAACCGAGTAAAATTTTATCCTGATGATACCCCTTGATTAAAGCGTGTTCTTCCACCGGATAAACTCGAACACCTGCTTCAAGGCAAGCATTCAGCAATTGATCATCGAAAATACGGCCTGGAAATTGAACTATTAGGTGTAGCCCAGTTTTGTCACCGCTGATTTGGATGGACCCGGAAAAACCTGTGTTTAGTTCTTTCACCACATGGTCACGCCTACTTTTATAGAGCTTTTTCATTCTGGCAATATGCTTTCCTAAATGGCCCTCCTTAATAAACTTAGCCATCACTAGCTGTTCAAGGGTGGGAGAATGCAAATCTAAAAGTCTTTTAATCTCACGACATGGCTGAACAAGGTTTTCAGGCACAACAATATACCCTAACCTCAGGGCAGGAGAGAGAATTTTACTGAAAGAGCCGATATATATAACCCGGTCTGGATCAAGCCCTTGCAGAGAACTTACCGGAAAACCTTCATACCGGTATTCACTGTCGTAATCATCTTCAACGATAAAGCACGAAGACTTTCGGGCGAATTGAATTAATTCTACCCGTCTCTTAACGGGCAAATTGCCTCCTAAAGGAAACTGGTGCGAAGGTGTAGTAAATACGAAGGCAGGATGACTTTCAACAGGGAGCAACTGTGTTTTGATCCCAAATTGATCAACCTGAATCGGTATAAGAGGAGAACCTGATGAACAAAAAATGGAACGGATATCATTATTACTCGGTTCCTCTATGATGAAAGGCCGTTGGTCATTGAGCAACAGCTTAACCACTAGCGTTAATGCTTGGACTGCTCCAGAAGTAATCAAAATTTGACCCGGATGACAGTTAACACCCCTCGTACGGTGCAGGTAGCCAGCCAAAGTACCTCTCAACTCTTCTCGTCCTTGTGGGTCACCATAACTCCATATTGAAGATTCAGCTTCCCCGCAGATTTCTTGTGCCAAATTCCCCCACTTTTTATATGGAAAAAGTTCCAGGTAAGGAAGCCCCGAGCGGAAATCAATAAAGCTAGTAAGTATATTGTTCACGGTATCTTTGCTGGAAGAGAGCTTACTTTGATGACCTGATTCCAAATAGACTCCGTCCTCTACGTAAGTACCAGAACCGGATCGACTAACAAGGTACCCTTCTGCTACCAGTTGCTCATAAGCATCCATAATAGCGTTTCTGGAAATTCTTAGGGTACTGGCTAGCTCACGGGTTGAAGGAAGTTGCTCCCCGGGCCGCAACCGCCCACTTAGGATAGCACTGCTAATCTGGTCGACAATCTGCCGGGTTAATGGAAGTTCCCGATCCTTCTCAATAGAAAGCCATATCATATTCTTCCATACCTCCATATCCAAAGTGGCCCTATAAAAATAGCAAAAACCGGTACTACAACCAGCCACTTTCTTTTGTTATTATACACGAGAAAAAACAAGTTGTGGTATTTATTGGAGGTGGAAGGTTTTATGAACCAACAAATTAAAGCATATCTTTTTCTTGGTACTGCTATGGCCATTATTGGCAGCTCCATGAGTATAGCCAAGCTGGTAATTGGCTTCATTCCGGTTTTCTTAACTTCTGGGCTAAGGTATGCCATTTCTTTAATTATACTGGCACCCCTTCTATGGCGACAGAAAAAAGGTTTTCCTTCATTCTATAAAATCAGTAAAAAGAATTTGTTTATTCTATTTCTGCAAGCCTTAACTGGTCAGTTTCTATTCAGCGTTTTCCTGCTATTTGGCCTAAAGTACATTACAGCTTCGGAAAGTGGTATTCTAACAAGCACCATGCCCGCCGTTATCGGAGTTATTTCCTTTCTGTTTCTCAAGGAGAAAATTAGCCGTCATAAACTAGCAGGTATCACTAGTGCCGTCCTTGGTATCATGCTAATGAATATATTTGGTATTGCTAATCTTGCACAACGAGGCTCCAATCCCCTCCTTGGTAGTTTTCTTGTTTTCGGGGCTGTGGTCGGAGAATCCTTGTTCACTATTATAGGCAAGATCGTTTCTGATCGGCTTAGCTCCTTAACCATTGTCACTTTGGTAACCTTCTTCGGGTTTTTACTATTTTCCCCCTTCGCCATTTACGATGCCATATCTTTTAATTTTTCCAGCGTCCCTTTAAAGGTCTGGATGGCATTACTCTGCTACGGCTCGGTAACTACAGTTGTACCTTTTATTCTTATTATCCGGGGTTTAGCCCTGGCCCCAGCAAGTACCGCAGCTGTATTAACAGGTGTGATGCCTGTAAGTAGTTTACTTTTCGCTTACCTTATTCTTAATGAACCTTTCTTATGGGTTCACTTGCTGGGAATAGGAGGAGTTCTCATAGGAATTAGCTTTATCGCCAGGGAATTTTAGAATCAAACAATCTTGGACGCTTCTGAATGTATTCTTAAAACTTAGAAAAACCAATTTAACTCATCTAGTAAAATAAAAGCAAATTATTTATTATAGCGAAATGAGAAAAATGACAGATTCCGCAAATAGACATAAAATCAATTTTGACCAACTTTATAATGGTTTGGAGGATAATAAATGAATAAGATAGCAACACTCGGTCCAACTGGTACTTTTAGTGAACTTGCATCAAAGAAATATATTGAAACAATCAACGAAAATACTGAAGTGATCTTCTATCCAAGTATAAAAAAGGTTTTCAATGCTATTGGTACGGAATGTGAGTTAGGGATAATACCTATTGAGAATACACTGGATGGATATGTACAACTTACACTTGATTTACTTGCACAAACAGATTTGCAGATAATATATGAAATTGTTCTTCCAATACAATTTTCACTAGTGGGGAATATACAAGATATATCAGATATCAGATATCAGATATCAGAAAAATTTACGTCCAATTTAAAACTCAAGGACAATGTTCTAATTTTTTGAAAAAGCTTACTAACACTAAATTTATAATTACCGAGAGTAACGGCGAATCATTTATAGAAGTAAAAAAGGGGGTTTTAGGGGAAGCGGCCGTAGTTCCGAAATTTCTATTGAATATGAGTAATAAATTCCCTTTTAATATCGAAAATATAACCGATTCAATAGATAATAAAACTCGTTTTATTGTACTTTCGAAAGAAACTATAAATTATGATGCTAATAAACCTTATAACACTTCTATGGTCATTATGAATGCTATAAATAAACCTGGAGAATTATCAAAAATATTAACTGAGTTTTCTCGAAATTATATTAATTTAACTTCAACAATATCACGTCCAACTAAAAAAACACTTGGAAAATATTATTTTTTATTGATATTGAAGGACGTTATGCTAAAGAAATAAAATAAAACATACAATTAGAAAAATTAGTGAGTATAACATAGTTAAAATTCTAGGATCTTATCCTTTATGTTAACTTAATATATGGCTCATTTACGGAAGCCCTTTCTAATGATAATTTAATCGAACATGTTTGGGGGAATTGCGATGATTGAAAAAGCTTTAGTATCAGATTTGGAAGAGATATTAACATTACAAAAGTTAGCGTATATAAGTGAAGCAGAAATTTGCAAGGATTATTGTATTCCACCATGGCTTGATTTCTAATCCCGAAAGCTCTCAATCCGCTTCGGCAAATTTTAATCTTAATTATGTTGCCAAGAGTTCGGCGGCCCAGGACCAGCTCATCATCAGAGTTCATGGACAGGGAGCCTCCCTTATAACGGGGGAAGAGTTTGGAGAATGGCTGACCGGCGTGTCCGGCGGCTGGACTGAAAAGCAGGTTAGCTCTCCCTATGAGCTGAGCCCGGGATTAACAGTTTATGTGAACGATGGCCCTGAGGGGTACCGGTTGAATTTTTATGATTCGGAAAAAGGACTGGCTATGCTTTCCGGTGACGGGGATTTTCGCTATTATATCATCTCTCCCCAGCAATATGAGCAGATCTATGGCCTGTGGGGTTCCCGCAGCTATTTTATCCCGGAGGTGGTTGTCCGGGCCCTGCTGGAAGGAAAGAAAACCAACCGGCAGAGTGTTCAGGACATCCCTGACGAAAAGGATTACCGGGTTATTGAGATAGGCAAGGAACTATATTATCTCTACCAAAAAGGCGGCAATTATTATTGTGAGCGGCTTTCCAAGCATCTACCGGATTTAAATCTGGTAAAGTAAAACTCTGAATCGAGTAATTACCCGTCCCCTCCGTCCCTACCGAAACATTCATATCCACATACGAAACTACAAAGACTAGCAAAGAAATCCCCAAGAATTTATGGGATAGCATTTTGCGCAAGCATCTTCAGGTAGACGAAAGCGACTTTTGGAAAGGCCTTTGAAAAGTAATTTTCTCCCGCTCATCTTCCGGAGTCCCCAGTAGGAGAAGGGCCTGGCGGCAGGTCAAATTCGTCGGTGCCGACGAATTTGACCTAATCGCAACACTCCTGGGAGAATTAGGTTTATATCAACTCCACCGTAACATCTTCGCGTCTTTTTTTTCATAAAACACCATGCGCCACTCAACATCATCCATCGGCTCAAAGTGCAGTGCGGAGCAGGCTACATGGAGCTTGCCCTGGCCGCTGCCGCCGAAAATGATGGCTGTCAGACCATCTGCGCCACCAATAATGCCGATGCAAATGCTGCCCGATGACTGGGGTTCATTGGGATTGATGCGCTTCTGCCGAGGTTGGTCGGAACGAACGCAATCAGTGACGGTAAATGCACATCAGGCAGATCGGGCGAGAGCGTATAGCTTATCACAGTATAGTGCTTCGGGAACTCCTGATTTTGGCTGTCAAAATGCTCACAGGACATTTCGTGCTATTGAGAAAAGGTGCTAACTTCTTCAGTATTCCAATTTAACGCTCGATGATTTAATAAAGAACGATATAATCAGACCGACAATTGCAAGTGTTAGTCCAAAAATAAAGGCATCTTGAACACCTGCAGTCAATGAAGCCCCAATTGAAGATGGATCAGATGGGTTTGTCACACTCATCATATAAGTGTTTTGTGATACTGACATAATAGTAATAGCAACAGCTGTCCCAATCGCTCCAGATACTTGTTGTAACGTATTCATCAACGCAGTTCCATCTGGATAAAGAGCTTTTGGTAGTTGATTCAGCCCGTTTGTCTGAGCAGGCATCATCACCATAGACACACCAACCATAAGAAATGAGTGCAATACAATCACCATTAGAATAGATGTTTCTGTTGTGACCTTTGATAAAAGCCATAACATGACAATCATTATAATAAATCCGGGAAGAACGAGCCCTCTAGGTCCATATCGATCAAAAATACGACCCGTTATAGGAGACATAATACCATTTATCACGCCACCTGGTAAAAGTACAAGTCCGGCTGAAAACCCATCTAATCCGAGCCCAACTTGCAAGTATAATGGTAAAAGAATCATAGAAGACAAGATGACCATAAAGGCAACAAATACGGTTAATACCCCTAAAGTAAACATAGGATATTTAAATACCCGCAAATTAATCATCGGTTTGTTCATTTTACCTTGTCTAAGAGAGAACAAAGCTAGTGCTAAAAGACCTACGGTAATTGTAGAAATAACGATCGTGCTTCCCCACCCATTTTCACCGGCGCTACTAAAACCATACACAATTCCGCCAAAACCAATGGTTGATGAAATAATAGATAGAACATCAATTTTCGGTTTGGTAATCGTAGAGACATTTTGCATATACGTTATACCAGATAGTAAAGCGAGGACAAAAAACGGTAAACAGACCCAAAAAATCCAATGCCAACTAAGATATTCAATAATTAACCCTGAAATCGTTGGTCCAATAGCTGGTGCAAACATGATTACTAACCCCATTAGGCCCATGGTTGCTCCTCTTCTATGAATTGGGTAAATTAATAGAACAGTATTGAACATAAGTGGCAATAATAAGCCAGTTCCTATTGCCTGAATAACACGAGCTAGCAGCAACACGCCGAAACTTGGTGCTAGTGCTGCGGTTATCGTCCCGATAAGCGAGAACACCAATGAAGTTATAAATAATTGGCGAGTACTGAACCACTGTATCAAAAGACCAGAAACTGGAACTAATATCCCCAAGGTCAATAGATAACCTGTTGTCAGCCATTGGACCGTTGAAGAACTAACATTAAATACCTGAATTAAATTGCCAAGTGCCATGTTTAAGGCTGTCTCATTAAATAATCCGATAAACCCTGCAATCAAAAAGGAAACCAAGATAGGAGTGGTTTTAATAGATTGTGTTTGCTGCTGTATGGCATTTGTTGACACGAAAAATTCCTCCCATAAAAACTGAATCAGGCTTAAGTGTATAATTACTTTTCCGTAGGACCTATTTTTTAATTAATAATAATGGGATCTGTTCAGCAATGACTTGAAGCGGTTTCCCATTTTTTGTCGTTAAAGATAAAAGAATACCCCCTTCTACCATAGCGTTAATGACTATACTTAAATCCTTTGACTGCTGTTCGCTATATCCTGATTCAAGTAATTTATTTACATATGTAGATTGCCAATCCTCAAAAGCTGATTGACAGGCAATTCTTATAGGCTCACTTGTCGAATATTTTTCAGCCGCTATTGTTCCTATCGGCAAGCCTGAAATATCAAGTTCCCCGAAATGCTCTGACAATTGCAATATATGGGCTTGTAATGCTTTTATTGGATCTTCAAATCTTGCTAATATCTTTTGAATTTCACTAGTAACGGCCTCTTTTGTATGGTTAATAGCCACAATTGCTAATTCCTCTTTGCCTTTTGGAAAATAATGATATAATGAGCCTTTTGGAATACCACTTTCCTCAATAATGTCATTAAGTCCCACACCATCATATCCACGTATTCGAAATAGTTGAGAAGCAACTTCAATTAGAATGTCTTTAGTCTTATTTTTATGAGTCATCGTTAAGTCACTCCTTATAATATTATAACGACCGGTCTATTATTACAATAATCTTAAATATTAGTTTTGTCAATCGCTTAAGTCGTTGTTGCTTCATGCTGCATTAGAAGGTTGGACTGCAAATTCAAGCAAAAACCAGCAAATATGTTTGCATATACAGACTGATAGCAATACCGTTTATGTTTACCACATTGTCCACGGCTCAAGAGAATATTCTAAGCTATTTGCTTAAAACTGAACCAACATTGCCACCTTGAAAGCACCGCATACTCCACAAGAGATACAGATGTCTAATTCACTGCAAAACATAATGACCAAATGATACTTCAACCATTTCCCCCTGTGTTTTTACGTCTTTCACATCATAGTCTAAAATCTTTTTATTCCTCTCGAAGACAGGATCAGGCACTGGAACAGCGGACAAAAGAGACCGTGTATACGGATGAAGCGGATTATTAAATAACTCTTGGGTCGGTGCCAATTCCATAAGCCTGCCCTGAAGCATTACAGCCACCTTGTCAGAGATAAACTTAATAATGGAGAGGTCATGGGCGATTAGGAGAAAGGAAAACCCATAATAGCGCTGCAAACGTTGAAACAAGTTAATAATCTGCGCCTGAATTGAAACATCCAGAGAGGCAACAGGCTCATCAGCAATAATCAAATCAGGACTCGTACTTAAACATCTGGCAATGGCCACCCGTTGACGCTGCCCCCCTGAAATCTCAGCGGGACGTTTCGTTGCATAGGTGTCATCCAAACCCACTTCGAATAGCAAAGACTCTAATTTATCGCGCAGTTCATTTTTGTTCCTCATAATACGGTTAACCTTCAGCGGCTCAGTAATTATCTGCTCGACCGTCATTCTCGGATTTAGAGCAGCCGCCGAGTCCTGAAAAATAATCTGCATGTTTAAATGCAGATCTTTTTTATTTTGCCTATAGATTTCTTTTTCCGATATCCTCCGGCCCTTAAAATACACTTCACCGCTCGTGGCTGGATAAATGCCCATAATTGTCTGCGCTACTGTGGACTTTCCTGAGCCGGTTTCACCCACCAGGCCAAAAACTTCACCCTTCTTAACCTGAAAAGTCACACCATCGACGGCCTTGATCGTTAAATCTTTATTGATGTGAAAATGCTGTTTTAAATTATTAACACATAAAATTTCCTCTGGGCTCATACTTCGGTCCTTCTTTGCAGTGAAATTGGGGATGTAATTTTGGGCGCTCTTTCATCAAGCAACCAGGTTGCCGCGCTGTGGGTAGGAGAAATCTGAAACATGGGCGGCATTTCTTCGTAATCAATCGCCAGAGCAAATTCGTTCCGAACAGCAAAAGCGTCACCGAGCGGAGGATTCAACATCACCGGCGGCATGCCGGAAATACTGGTAAGATCCTCTCCCTCCTTAGTCAGGGATGGCAGCGCTGACATCAACCCCCAAACGTAAGGGTGCCTCGGATCATAATACACTTCTTCTGCCGTGCCGATTTCAACGATTTTCCCGGCGTACATAACAGCCACGCGGTCGGCAATGCGGGCCACAGTTCCAAAATCATGCGAAATAAAGACGATTGAAATGCCGCTCTTGTCCCGAATATCCAGAAGCAGATCAATTATTTTGGCCTGAACTGTTACGTCCAGAGCAGTCGTCGCCTCATCGGCAAACAACACCTTGGGATTGGAAGCCAGAGCTATAGCTAAGACACAGCGTTGACGCATGCCACCTGAAAAGAAGTGGGGCTGCAGAGCAAACATCTGTTCAGGATTTTCTATACCTACCAAATTCAGCATTTCCAGCGCTCGTTGCCTGGCCTGCTCCCGGCTGACCCTGGTATGCTTAGAAATCGATTCAGTAATTTGTTTTCCGATCGGAATCGTGGGGTTTAACGTTGTCATGGGATCCTGAAATACCATAGACAAAACACTGCCTCGCAATCGACGCATTTGTTTTTCTGTATAATCCGTTATATCTTCACCATCTACTATAATTCGCCCCTGTTTGATCCTTGAAGTTTTGGGAAGCAGCTTCAGAACCGATTGACTCATCACCGTTTTTCCGCATCCGGATTCCCCCACTACCGCCAGAATTTCCCCCTTGTTGAGTGATAAGCTAATGTCTCTGACGGCTTCAACTTCACCACTTGATGTGTCGAAGCTAACTGATAAGTTGTTAAGTTGCAAAACAGGTTCCGCCATGAACAATTCCTCCCCTATTGCAGGTAAGACGTGCCGGGTTTCCGATACCCTGCACATCTTACAACGACTGCGTAGTTTTATACTGACTCAGCCTTTCTACTATTTCTTATTCTTAGAGAGTTTCCACTCCTCAATGTTCCACATCACACCCACGGCATGGTGACCGAGAACCCGTTTCGTGTTTGGACCTTCAAGGCCACTGATGCCGACATAATTGCCGTCAAGATAAACGATTAAGACTGACCCCGGATCCTTGGCGTAAGCAACTTCAAATTTACCATACAAGCTCTTTCTTTCATTAGCATCTTGGGCATGTCTCGCTTGAGTAAGGATATCATCCACTACCGGATTGGAGTATTTCATTGTGTTTGAGCTTCCGTTGGTAATAAATTGCTTATAAGCAGCATCCGGATCAAACTCAACCGCATAACCGGCCAAGAAGCCATCATATCCGGCCTTCCAGTCGAACTTTGTAACCAACACAATTTCCATCTCCACGCCGGCATCTTTCAGCTGCTTGGTAACAACATTGGCAATATCTACGCGCTCTTCTTCGTAGTCACGCACCTGAATTTTGAAGTGGAACTTCTGTCCATTGCGCTCATAGATACCGTCGCTCCCTTTCGTCCAACCGAGCTTGGCCATCTCAGTGGCAAACTTAGCCAGATCATACGGGTAAATGTCAGCATCCTTATTACCGCCAAAAGCGTTCAACTGCATCGTGCTGTAAGCGGTACAGCCCTGACCGGTAAGCACGCTTTTCACGACAGCGTCTTTATCGATAGCATAGTTAAGCACGCCGATGGAATCCTTGTTTTGGGGCCAGAACTTGGATCTAAAGTCCATGGACACTGCCCGGTAGTCAGCTGTTGTAAAATCGTAATTTTTAAATCCCTCTTTACCACGAAAATTCTTGGCATATTTGGCATTGAGCCAGGCCAGGTCTGCTTCACCGGATTGCAGCATCAGAGCCTTTGTGCTTTCCACCGCAACTGTTTTGTAGACTATTTTTTCGATGTTGGGGATCTTATCGTAGTATTTTTCATTTCTCACGAGTGATACCGTTCCGCCGGCTTTATCCCACTGAACAAACTTATAACGGCCGGTACCCACTGGATTTTGGTTGAAAGAGGATGTCGTGAGGTCCTGACCCTCAAGCAGATGCTTCGGAATGATGCCAATTGTAAAATAATTAAGCATAGCAGCGTTATATTTCGCAAGTGTTATCTCCACGGTGTTCTCATCCTTCGCTTTTACGCTGGCAATATCCTTGTAATCATCGAGCATACTTGAAGCTAAAGTTTTGTCAGTTGTCAGCTCCTTATAAGTGTAGACAACGTCCTCGGCAGTAAACGGTTTACCATCCTGCCACAAAACCCCTTGCCTCAGATTGAAGGTATAAGTGAGCGACTTTTCATCATACGAATAACTTTTTGCTAAGTCTGCAATGGGCTTGCCGGAAGCGTCATACTTCATCAAGCCAGAAAAAACAATACTGACTAACTCGCTTTGACCAGTGACAACCGGGTTGATTGTATCGGTATTTTCGCCAGCATAGACCAGGGTATTGGACAAATCAGAGGCGTTCTTTGGTGTGTCACTTGAAACGCTTGAGGCACCTGAGCCACACCCCATAAAACTTAAAAGAACTCCTAGACATAAGACGACTGCCAATAGTGTCTTGATTCTCTTCTTGTATTTCAAGATAATCCTCCTCCAAATTTTATTATTCTAAAGGCCATTGCCCTTATAGAATGCTTTCCAGTTTGTTGGTTTCTCTTCTGAAGAAATAGGCAATATTGGTGATACACACTAAAGTTATGATTAAAAACAAGCCCGGAATGATGATGACCCACCAATTATTCGACAGCAGCGCTTTGTTGGCCAGAGAAAGCATGCTGCCCTAGGAAATAACATCTACAGGAAGCCCCAGCCCAAGAAAACTCAGCGTCGACTCCATGGACATGCTTAAGCTGATGCTGGATACTACCACAAACATAATTGTCGAAACAAAATTTGGAATTAAATGTCTGCGCATAATATGAGGGAAATTTCCCCCCATGCAATGGGCAGCCAGCACGTATTCGCTGCTGCGTATTTGCCTCACTTCGCTGCGCACAATTCTTGCCAAAGCACACCAGCCGGTAACGCCAATGACCAATGATATTTTAAGAATATTTTGCTTTCCAATAACTGACGTAAGCAATAAGACAAGTAATAGTATCGGGATACTGTTAATAAGTTCAGGAACGCGCATCATGACAGCATCAACCCGTGAATCGGCACTGCCGCTAATACATCCATAGACCACCCCGATCACAGTGATGATCGCCATGCTCAGCAGTCCGATAAGAATTGAGGCTCTGCCGCCATACCAGATCATGGAGAAGATATCCCGTCCCAGCGAGTCTGTCCCGAAGTAAAACTCTGCATTGGGTGCTTCACTGAGATTCTGCAGATAAAAACCGGTCGGGTCATGATTATACACTTGCTCCGCAAAAATACATCCCAATACGATTATGCTGAGAATGACAATGGACAGAATCGGTTTTCCCTTCAATTTATGCCTAATAGATGGGTCTTTCCGCTCAGGCAGGTGTGGCCTGTAATTGGCACCAACTATGACGAACTGCTCTCGATTATCCGGCATGTCGGCACCTCCTTCAATTTCATTCTTGGGTCAATCACTTCATTGATCGATTGGGCAATCATACTGGTTGAAACAACCAATATCCCTGTAATCAGCACTACTAACATCAATAAATTGTAATCATGATATTTGGCACTTACGACGGCAAGAGCTCCAATTCCAGGATAATTGAATACAGACTCTGCAATATAAGTTCCGCTCAAGACATGAGGAATCGAAATTGCCATGATGCTTACAATCGTCGGGGCTACATTGCGGAAACAATGCTTGAACACAATTTCATCTTTATTACAGCCCTTGGACTTGGCTAACAGGACATAATCCTTGCGGATTTCATCTAAAAGCTTATTTCTGATCATATAGGCGTAATACCACAGGTGGCTGAGTATCATAACCACCAGCGGCAAAATCATATGCTGAATTCGATTTAGGATATCGCCCGATTTGCCGATATCATAAGCGCCACTGCTAGGCAGCCACTGAAGATTGATACTAAAAATCAAAACCAGAACAACGCCCAGCCAAAACGGAGGAATATAATAGGCCGCTGTCCCCACCTTGCAGATGATTCGATCCACTAAGGTATCTTCATTCCTAGCGCAAAACAAGGCCAGGAGAGTGGCTAAGACAAAGACAAGGATGTAGGCTGTGCCCCCAAGCAGCAAAGTATTTCCGATGAGCGGAGAAACAACCTCCAATGCCGGTGTCTTATACTTCAGCGATAAACCGAAATCACCCTGCAGCACGTTGCTGATCCATTTGCTGTATTGAAGATAGATTGGACCATCCAGACCTAAGCGTACTCGCGCAGCATCCAGCTCCGCAGTGGTCATGGACTCAACTGCATCGCCGTAATAGGATTGCAGGGGATCACCCGGTGCCAGGCGTGCAATATAAAAAACCCCAACAGACAGAATAAATATAGTTAGTATAAATCCTAAGATTCTCTTGATCAGCTTTTTAGAAATCGTTGCTTTTCTGTTCAAGCAGTTCCATCCCCACCTTCTTTTGCAGCTTCTAACACCTTGATTTTTGTTCTTTTAAGATTGACCCCCTTTCAAATGAAAAAACCACGAAGTTGACTCGAGTGAGTCAAACCTCCGTGGTTTTTGCAAATACCTTCATGGTCTTGCCCTACAATATTATTTTATGTTTTATTCGACACTTGGTCGCCAATCCCTGCCAAACAGATCCAAATAATTAATAGCCCTCCCTAACCCTGGGGTCAAGCAGCGTATAGGACAGATCCAGTTAGCAAACAGATACTCTATAGGTTTATCCTTTGAACACTAATGTGGTCCCAACATTATTTGGAATAAAAGCTTCTGGCATCGAATTAGCGATTTGATGTATGGCGGACCAACCAGTACAGTGACCAGGCATTAAATAAGTTGGACTGATCTTTTTCAGTTCGGCAATTGTATCAGGAATTATTTTTTCAAAAATACCGCCTGTTAGATGGAATCCTCCTAAGACAGCATATACTTGTTGGGTATCGGTCAGATGTTGAGCATACCTTATGGTATTGATTACTCCGGAGTGGGCACATCCTGTAATAATTACTAAACCCTTTCCACGAACATTCAAAATGACGCTCTGATCATCCTTTATTAAGGGATCACATTCCCAGTTATCATTACGTTTAGTATAGTGAATAGGAAATCCTTTTTCAAAATCTGTAGTGCGGTCTATTTCACCAGAGACGAGAATCATGTTATCACTCAAAAGAGTCGGTTCTTTCTTTTCAATAAACGTAATGTTATCTCGACGCAAATTAGCTATTTTAGGAGGGGAAATATTTAATTCATATCCATTCGGCATTACAACTTTTCTCTCAAGGGAAGCATCCGGGTGAAGAATGAGGGAGACGCTCTGTGATCCCAACCTCTCAATCAGGCTAGGTAACCCAAAAGTATGGTCGCTATGACCATGGCTGATTACGATTGCTTGAATATCAGCTAACTTGACCCCTAATGAGTTCATATTATGTATGATGCCATTGGTGCTTATACCTGTATCTAATATTACTGTTCCTTTTTTTCTCCGCATTTAACCTGAATCAACGCTGAAAAACCGTGCTCCGCTATTGGAGGAGGACACTTTCTGCTTAAATCAAGCTTTAAATCAATCCTGTGAGCGATTTCACTACTCGGCATAAATACGTCAATAGTATTGTCCATAATTATTGTAATATTTACTTCATCGACTTCTAACAACGGAATATTATTTCTTGTCAAACTACACACCTCCAATTTTCCATGTCATACATATATTAACATCAATTAGTTAATTTATGTTACTGATAGGCAAATATTTCTACTAAATGAAGCCGAGCTACCAAATTTCTCACATCCTTTTGCTAAAGTTTGACGTTATTCGGTACCTCGGGAAAAAGTGTCGCCTTATTTATGTTCAATCGATTCAAAGCTTTCAAAATGGTAGTTCTTTCAGCGTTAGGCAGGGTCAGCTTTAATAAAATTACTTTAGCCTTGCTGACTACACTATAATTTTCTTTTACCCACCGCTCAATGTCTACTCCTCTGGGAGACTTTGTAAACACACCACCCTGGTTAGCCAACCTTGAGTCATCATCAAATACAGGCTCTATGTACTTAACAAACAAATCATCCTCACTAACGCCAGGGTTCTTCATTTTCAACTCTTTATTAATAACAAGTGCTACTCTCTGAGCAAAAGCATAGATAGACCTTTTTTCTTGCTCATTGCCACCTTCACAGAAAGCAAAGTAGGCAGCGATGAAGGGGGAGATTGTCCACTCAAGAAGTGGCGTAACAAGGCCGTTATGCAGCCCCGCTGCCCACCAATCATCATCCGATTCTGTATTTTCCCTGTTTAATTCCCCCCGACCCCCGGTGCCAATCTTAAAGCTCTTAAGGTGCCTTAAGCTATCATAATTATTAAACTTTTTTAGCATTCTATCAAAGGTTGGTTCCAGTAACCAGTCCGGGGACCTCTGACCGCGCCAAATATAATTACTAGTGTTCAATAGTCTCCCTGTTACAAGATTAGAAAACTCTTCCCAAGAGGAGAGATCTGCAGTAATTACTCCTTCACTAAGATTACGGGCTAAATAATCACGTGTTAAGATCATAATTTCCCCCTCAAAAAAGTAAGGCTAGCTGATCAACCTATCTAAGATCGCCCATCAGGATCTCTTAGGCTATCACATGACAGCACCGGATCGTTTTCAAATTCATACTAAGCCCTGTGCGCACAACGGTTATGTTAAAATTCCACATCCTCTCTGCATATCCCTTCCAAATTTATCATTAATTACGGACCTTCAGATAAAGGATTTAACCATTCTTTCGCTCTTCAGCGGAGCTGCCTTAAGCTTCCAGCTCCCACCGGGACCGGGTCATTGCCTGCTTGCAAATCATTTCCAAACGAAATAACCGGATGATACTTCAACCATTTCCCCCTTTGTTTTTGCACCTTTCGAAGATAGGATCAGGCACAGGGACGGCGACAGAAGAGACCGGTTATACACTTGAATCCCACGACTAATAATTAGAAAAGCAGTTTACCACTTATGAGTAAACCGCTCTTCATATTTGTTATATTTAAGCATTTTTCTTAAATATTGTGGTTATAAAACAAACAATGTATCGATTATGAAAATGCGTTGCCTACCCTTATTAAACAGAAGGAAACACCGCACTCAAATCTACCGTTAAATCCGGAAATATTGATACATTTATTTTTTCTTCTTCTGTGTATATTTCCGGCCTGCCATACCTACCGTTACTTTGCAATAAGAATACACTTACAAGCCTACCTTCCGGCTCTACAGTTCAGTATTCCACAACTCCGGCTTTTTCATACTGATTAAACTTGGTAACCCTGTCATGTTTAATCGAAGATGGAGAAATAATTTCAACTCTTTCATCTTCAGGCCATACTAGATAGTCTGCATACGTGTATTGTCTTTCTTCGTGGGGTAATGGCATAATAGCACTCTCCCTCATTCAAGATAACTTTCTTCTACACAGAACCATTGAAGACTCCTGTTAAAACTGTTTATTCCATCATACACAATATTTCATAATAATTATGTTAAAAGTCATTTTACAAAGCTCTATCAAAATTATTAACTGACTCACTCGCTAAGGAAGCTTACATTTGGGTTTTCTGGTTTATCTTATCTAACAGACATTTATCAATTGGATGATACCCCGATACCATTATACCATAAAAAGGTAAACATCTTCGTATATAAGTTTTGTGGTGAATTAACTTCTTCCACAGAAGATGATAGCCAATGTGTTATGTTTCGTATTCATTGCCCACTCACGGACGCCCTTTCCATGTTAAATAAGCTAAATGTGCTTTCAACCAGTTTATCATCCCAAAGTGCCAACAAGTAGTGAGGTATTGAAATTGTCCATACTAAAACAAGCTAATTTGCTGCAGCTTATTGGATTTACCCTTTCTGTCCGTGATTTTTTCACCCTCTGCTATCGAACCGATAAGCATTTCACTGTTTGGCTTATGAGAGTTATGACGCCGCAGAGTGGTAAACGGACTGTCATTAGCGTAACAATAAACGCATCCGTTGGGGCAGGTGTTATAGGCGCCAATATCAATGCTTTCCATACAGCCGCAGCCATTGCGCTGGTTTTTATCAGGCGAAATGTTTAAACTACAGCCGCAAACTCTTTCGAGTACAGCTTTGTCAATACAGCTGGCCTTTTGGATTCCATAAGGTGCCAGGTCTATTTTTTCGCAGCAGGCCTTCGCTGTAAATCCGCAGGCCTCGGCGGTTTCCGCAATATAACCGGCAAGTTCAGCTTTCTCTTCATCATTAATTTCACGGATAAGCGGTGTTTTTAGTTTTCGATATGTCTCCACAAAACTGATGGTCACGCTTTCAGTGAAAGGTGCGAGTTTTTGGCAAAGCCGTTCAAATTGCAATTTATGATAATCAATAGTCAAACTATCATTGAGCATAATCGGATCATAGCGCCACAAAACACGTTCTTTGCCGATTTGTTGGGAAAGCTCTATAAAGGTGTCCTCAATAGTTAGCTTATCACGCAGGTTTTGCTCTATAGTCCGGTCATAAGGTGTCAGAGTAAACTGAAAATAGTATTTGTATCCCATCTCATCAATGAGTTTGAGGTGAGGTAAAATATTTTCAGCATCCTTTGTCCAGAATACAAGGCAATCAACCAGCTCAGGATTAAGCGGCAGGCGTGAAATCTGGGCCTTGTTCCTGGGGTTTCTGGTCAATACAAATCCTGCTTTCAAGCGGTTGATAAACCATTCCGAATAGTAACAGGGAATATCGGTTCGTCGGGACACCGAAACTATCATTAAACATCACTCCCCTCAGGACCCTGTTGTTTTATAATGTCTGACCCCCATGCGCCAGAAGATCAAACAAGGAATGATAAACAACATTCCCACCAAGGGCAGGAACATATAATAAGTCTTATCAGATTTTCCGATCAAATATAAAAAAAAGAGGGCTAGTGAGGAATGCCATATTGTGATCCTGCAAAAATCCTTGAGCTTTAAATCCACCTTCGAATCTATACTTGACTGATTAGTCTTTATCAAAGCGGCTATTCCTGATCTTCCTGAGCTTAGCAAGGCACAAAGGCAGGATGCTGACGATTAGTACCTACAGCTTGGCATGAGCTTGCACAATCGATTTCACAATAGTCTCGATAATCGCTTGCGATTCCGTCGAAGCAATTTCAAATCTTAAACCGCTACTATTTTGAAACACAGCAGCCGGCAGACGGTCATTATAGTTTTTACGCAGTTTAACGTCAATTCCGTCAATTTGTTTCATATCAAATGTTGATTCCGGCGTTGCCACTGGAGCGAACCAAGGGTGATCTCCTTTGATCATCTGTACATTAATGAAAGGTGTTGATGTTCCTTTCGTATTCGTATAGTATAACGAAAAGGTTTCTGACTTTTTGTCCCCTTGAATATAGATCATGGAATTTTGCATATCAAATTTATATCCCTGGGGAATGACTACATCCCCTGCTTGGATAGTATTAAAGCTTAACCCATCTGTAGCCGAAGTGCCCCCTTTTCCTATATAAATGTCTGAAGGCGGATTTTTAGCCGGAACTGCTATACTGGCACAGATTTTCTTTAACTCCTCGATTGAAATGCCCCCGCCGATTATATTGTTGGCAGTATACTCTACACCGTCCTTTGTGAACTGAATATATGCATCTCCAATCGTTCTCACGTATAAAATTGCCGGCAAATCACCTATTTGGATTTGGGTTTTCGTTGAGCGATCAGAAACATTAGGATCCATCCCTTTGGGGAGCCCTTCCGAGATTGTAAATGCTGCGTAGCTACCATAGGCAGCTAAGTACCCTACACCGGAAGCGTTATCCGGAGGCATGTTTTGGCTGCTGCTGATCTGCGAAGAGGTAAGCTGGTATCCAGCGGTGTAGCGTGGAAGTAAGGGGGTAAATGGCAGATATTGATGGTAATTAAAGCTTCCATTTTGCTCAGAAGAAGATTGATTAGACTGAGTTATAGGTTCGCCTGATTTGCCATTTGTCACGGCGGCCACTTTTCCAACTGTACCGGAATTGTTCACCTTAGCATTGGTCAAAGTTACATATACCAGAACAGATACTACTGAAATAACTAATAAAGTCCACTTTAACGGTACTTTACGAAAAACTTTTACCATTCCAATTCTTCTCCTTATCTGTGACCGTGTGCCCAACAAATTTGCCATACTTACAATTCTTGATACTCTCATGTTGCTCTCCGCCAACTTGATAAGCGTAAAGGCATACTCCTTAGGGTCATCAATACCCATCTTTTCAATAGCCAAATAATCACAAGCTATTTCTTGATCTTCACGCAATTTTATTAATGCGTACCAAAGCAGAGGGTTAAACCAATGTAGTATAAGCAAACCCTGTGTCAACCAGTTTACCAATATGTCCTTACACTTGAAGTGAGTTAACTCATGCGTAAAGACATGATTAAGCTGCTCAGGGTTGAAATCCTCTAAAAGGCCAACCGGCACTAAAAGTTTGGGACAGAATAATCCGTATAGCGATGGGCTTGTGATTATCTTCGTTTGAATTAAAGGAACTTCGGCCTTGATGTTTAGTTTGTTCTTGGCTCTTATATAAGCGGAGACTAAATCGGTATCAACTACAGGCAAACCTTGAATATTTTTCGCAAATCTTCTATTGATTAAGCCGGTAATCATGAACAAAACAGCAACTCCTATAAGCCAAAGGAAGAATAAAAGCCGGTGAATAAACCGGTAGTTGGCCAAAGCATTATGGGGTTCGCCCATATTATGTAATACACTCGGCTTTGGGGCCGCGGCAATTTGGTTTATGCTATTAACCTTTTCTTGCTCGCTAAATCCAACGCCTGCTGCGGAAAGGCGTGACGGCGTTTCCGTCCCTCCATAGAGAGAAGCCGTTTTTTGTATATCCAAGTTGGTAAGATTATAAATGCTCAATGAACTTTGGGGAGCCCATGGTACAAGCAAACTGACAAAAACAGCAACCCATAACCAGTAGTGCAAACGTGCTCCAATTCGGTTCTTCACCACTAACTTCACAAGCAGTAGAAGAATTACCAGGAAGCTTACCTTTACCGAAGAACTCCAGATCCAGTCAAAGAAGCCAAGATAATCCAGATGAATTGGCGGCACTGTCAGTCCTTCCTTTCTTCTAGGATGCGTTTCAGCTCTTCAATATCATCCTTCGATAATTCCTCTTCTTGAAGAAAGGTAACTAACAGCGGTTTAAATGCCCCACCCAAAACCCGGCTGACAAAAGATTGGGTCTCTGACCTGATGCACTCGGTCTCACTAACCAAGGAATAGTACCAATAGATCCTGCGCTTTTCCTTATAACCCAGAGCCTTTTTCTTCACCAACCTTGTGATTAATGATTTTACTGTGTTAGGCTTCCATTCGGCTATGCCTTCTAAGGCATCAACAATTTCGTTGGCAGTAAGAGGAGAATTTCTTGACCACACTATTTTCATTACTTCCCACTCGGCATCCGATATTTTCGGTGTCTCAGCCATATGTTTCCTCGATTCTTCAGTTTACTTTTGTAATCATTATTACACTTGTAGTTATAGTTGTCAATATCCTATTCAAAGCAAACAACAAAGCAGTTATCCCTTGCCTAAAACAACGGATAACTGCTTTGTCTTATCTATTCAACTCCCGCTGATAAATTCAAACCAGAATACCACGCCTTCTCCTGTGTTTTTGGCCCCATAGCTGAAGTGAAATAATTCCAGAATCGTCCGGGCAATGGCCAACCCCAGACCCGTGCCCTTAGTCCTTCCCCGCGACTCATCCCCTTTTTTATAGGGCAGCCAGATTTCTTTAATCTTTTCCTCAGGAATATGGCTGCCGCTATTAAACAGTGCAAAGGTACCGGCGCTGATTTCCAGCCCGATTCTTCCCCCTTCCGGGGTATTATCCAAAGCGTTGACAAAAAGATTATCAATCACCCGTTCCATTAAGGAGGGGTCTGCTTTGACTACTGCCTCCCCTTCCAAACTTACCTGAATGAGCTTTTCAGCACAAACCTGGCGGTAACGATCTATGACCTGAGTACACACTGCTTGAAGTAAAACCTCCTCAGATTTTATGGGCAGTAAACCGGCTTCTAATCCGGACAACTCCAGGATTTCCCGGATAATCTCATCCATCCGCTCCACATTGGTTTGGATACCCGCCGCATAATGCTCCCTCTTTTCCGTCCGGACATTTTCCCTGAGATTCTGGGCATAGCCGGAAATAATACTGAGAGGGGTTTTCAGATCATGGGCCAACGCGCTGGCAGTATCCCTGCGGAATTGTTCCAGCTCCTCCCGCTGGCGGTAGGTTTTATAGGTTTGGCCGGCCAGTATTAAAGCTACGCTGAGAAAGGTGATCAGGCAGGCAGCCCAGACAAAGAGCAAAGTGCCCCGGCATTCATCCCAAAGATTGACCTGGCGGGCAAAGACTGTCCAGAATTCGCTGTAATAGCCTCCTTGGTCATCCGTCGATTTGACCATATTTTGATAAGGCTGGGGCCAATAGAAGTAATAGGTCAGCCCCCTCACCCTTTCGCTCAAGTTATAATCCTTATCCGGAAAATGCCGGACAGCTTCCTTTAACTTTTCCTGATCCAGGACCAGCTCACGCAGGCTGGCTGCTTCCTCCTGATCAAGGAGGCGGTTATTGGTAGGCTGAATGCCGCCATATTTGAAATAGGGTAATTTTTTGCTATTTTGCTTGTAGTCCGAAGTATACATTATTGCCTTTAAATCTGTTCCGCTGCTTGACTTAAGCTGCCCCTCTTCGTCGAAAGTGTCCGCATACATAGGCACCACTTTAATTGTCTCAGGAATAATCATTTCGTTATCCACCCAGAGTCCCTCCAAATCGAGAGAATATCCGGCCAGATCACCAGCTTTTTTCGCCTGAGGCCGGGCGTTCAGATAATTTTCCAGTTCCGCCGTCTCTTCTTCACTGAACCACTCTCGGGGGTTTAAATAGCCATACCCGGCATAATTCGTACTGCCTTCACGATGTTCTGTATAGCTGCATTCCCAGTAATCGTTGGTATTGTAAATCAGACTGTAATCCCCTGAATAGAGGGCAGCTTCTGCCCCAGAATAGCTTATGAAAGAAATTTGTTTCGCCAATTCCTTTTTCAGCTTCGCCGTATCCGTCGGCTGCCCACTGCTCTCCGTAGTGTCCCTCAAGATATCTTCAACCCTATTATTGACCTGCAAAGCAAGGGTACTCAGCTCTAAGCCCTTAACTTCCTTCTCCCGGGATATCAGAAACACGCTGAAAGCCGTCATCAGCACCAGGTAAGTGGCCATTAACGTCCCAACGATGCGGAGATAGATTCTTCTCTTTATCTTATTTCTCTGCACTGCTATCCCTCCAATTTGTACCCTCGTTTAATGACGGTTTTAATTTGCCTTGCAGCCTCTCCCAGGGCTTGGCGCAATTTTTTCACATGGTTGTCCACGACTCTGTCATTCCCTGCAAAGTCATAGCCCCAGATGCGGATGAGCAGGCTTTCCCGGCTCACGATCCGGCCGCGGTTCTCCAGGAGTGCTTTTAAAATGGCAAATTCCATGGGAGCCAGAACTGCTTCATGGTCATTGACAAACACCTGACAGCGAAAAAGGTCCATCCTGATGCTGCCGGCTGAAATCAACTCATTGCCGATCATCCCTTTAGTCCGTCTGAGCAAAGCCGTAACCTTGGCGTACAGCTCCGCCAGGGAAAAGGGCTTAACGATGTAATCATCGCAGCCCAGGTGATATCCCTGCAAACGGTCCCGCTCCTGATGTCTGGCCGTCAGAAAAATTATGGGCACATTACTTCTTTTCCGGATTTCCCGGCAGATGGTAAATCCGTCTACTTCCAGCAGCATTACATCCAGCAGCACTAAATCATATTCCTGCTCAAGACATTTCTGCAGGCCTTCCTCCCCGCTCCGGGCCGAATCCAGCCTCAAGGTCCCGCCGCTTTTCTCTGTAAAATAATCGGTGATGATTTCCCGTATCTCTTGATCATCTTCAACTAACAGCAACTTAATCGTCATGTTCCCACCTCTAAGAATAGGTTACCATACCCATCTATCTTTCCTGTATCCTTGCTAAACTTTTTTTGAGTGATGACAATCATTCCTATTAAAAAACTTAGCTGGCGCCCACACGAAGACACTGTCTTCGCACGTATTAGCCCTTCTTGCAGACACTGTTTCGCACGGATTACTCTTCTTGCAGACATCATCTTTCCACGATGTAGTACAAAAAAATTCCTCCGAAAATTAGTCGGGGGAACAAAAAAATAAAAGTATCGGCAGTATTCTTCAAGTCCTTTCTGTCCGGGATTTTCTCACCTCTCTATTTAGCAATAGCAACAAGCATTTTTGGTAATTACAAATCCTGCTTTCAAGCGGTTCATAAACCATTCAGAATAATAACACGGAATATCGGTTCGTCGGGACGCTGAAACGATCATTAAGAATCACTCCCCTCACGACCCTGTTGATTGATAATGTCTGACACCTATGCGCCAGAAGATCAAACAAGGAATGATAAACAACATTCCCACCAGGGGCAGAAACATATAACAAGTATTATCTGATTTTCCGATCAAATATATAAAAGGGTAATATTGAAAGAGAGCTAAGGGGATAACAAAGGTTAAAAACTTTAAAACTCCTTCTCCATAAACAGAAAACGGATACCGGCCGAACTCTCTGCCTCCATCGGTAAAGATATTCATAAATTCCAGTCCTTCTATGGTAAAAAAGCACAGACTTGCATAGATGATAAATAATCCGGAAAAGACAATTATTCCTCCGGCAAGCATAAATATCAGGGTTAAAATCTTATCAAAAGTCCAGTCAACCCTGCTCGCGGGAATGGCATAGGCAAACATCACCAGGGCCTGAAGCAAACGTCCTATCCGTGAAAATTCAATCCGCGAGGCCAATACCTGTAAAATCTCGTTTCTGGGGCGAACCATAATGCGGTCAAATTCTCCGTTGGAAATTATTCCGGAAAAGGCATCAAACCCGCGCACAAAGCACTCCGCCAGAGAAAAGGAAGTTAGGATAACCGCAAAGCATAACAGCACCTCTGAAAAGGTGAACCCCTTTACTGAATTAAAACGAGAAAACATAAAGTAAACTCCCAAAAATGTCGTAAATGACACCAGAAACTGTCCCACGGCAGACATAATGAAGGAAACCTTATACTGCATTTGACTTCTTAAAATAATCGAAGCATATTTCCAATATAAGTTCATGTCAGCCTCCCTGTACTACAACTTTTTTCAGCGCCTGTTGCATCAGCAGCTTTCCTAATTTTAAAAGAATGCCCAGCCAGATGATTTGGAACAGCACACTCTTGAGTATCTCTGAGCTGGCAATATAGCCGTTATAAATCTGAAAGGGCGTGTTTTGCATGGAGGCAAAGGGTAAAAGCATCACCAAGGTCTGCAGTTTCTGGGGAAAAAACGGCAGCGGTATGATCGCCCCTCCCAAGAATTCCACCACGCTTGTGGTCAGAATGCGGATACCCAGGGATGATAAGGTATAAAAGACGGAAATATAAATCAACATGGAAAAAGCGACTAAGACCAAAAAACCAAGGATCAGGGAAATAATAAACATCAGCCCGGCAACAGGAGTACAAGGAAGGGAAATATTAAAAGGCTTCGGCAGAAAGACAGCCACGATCAAAATGGGAAAGCAGCGCAGTATGGCCCTGGAAAGACGAACGGCCATATTTTTCACAAACCACATGGCATAGAGATCGATCGGCCGGCATAGCTCGTAAGCGATGTTGCCGCTGGTGATGGAATTGAAAATATCATTGTCGAAATACCAGGCCATGTAAAGCGCCAAAAACCCCTGCTGCAGCCAAATATAGCTTGAAAGTTCAGGGAATGTCATGGGAAGTGAATTTTCACCATTTTGATAAAATGCCCGGAACATTAAAAGCGTCATACCGCCCCAGACAAATTGTGTTGCAACACCGGCCCAAGCCGCCCCACGATATTGCAGGCCGTTGGTAAGCCTTATCTTGAAGAAAGACAGATATTTATTCATATCTCAAACTCCTTATAAAGGGATACAACCATTTCTTCCGCTGTTGCTCCTGTGACAGAAATATCGTTGATTTCCACCTGCCTCGATATTTGAGCTATGGCCTCGGAAACAGAAATCACCTCTGTGTCAAGCACAATTTCGGCGTGTCCGTCCAAATTTTCAGTAAAGCTCATACCCTTTCCTGCTTCAGCAAGGATACCCACAAAATCCACTGTAAGTCTCTTGTGGCTGGAATTCCTCTTTTTCAGCTCGCGCAAAGAACCATCCAACAGGATTTTCCCCTTGCCAATCAACAGAATTCTTTCCGTTAGAGCTTCGATGTCCTGCATATCGTGGGTCGTCAGGATTACGGTTGTTTTACGTTCGCTGTTTAAAGTTTTAATAAATTTGCGCACCGCAATTTTAGAAACGGCATCCAGACCGATTGTCGGTTCATCTAAAAACAGAATTTTGGGACTATGTAAAAGAGAAGCGGCGATTTCACAGCGCATGCGCTGACCGAGGGAGAGTTGTCTAGCCGGGGTTCGGATGATTTCACTGATATCGAGAAGTTCTGTAAGTTCATCAAGATTCCTCTTAAAGGCTGTATCGTCCACTTTATAGATATCCTTGATCAGCTCAAAGCTGTCGGCTACGGGAACATCCCACCAAAGCTGACTGCGCTGACCAAAAACAACGCCGATTTCCCTGACATGGGCGATCCTCTCCTGCCAGGGTGTTTTGCCGTTAATGCTGCATTCGCCGCTGTCCGGAGTTAAAATTCCGCTCATTATTTTAATGGTGCTGCTTTTCCCAGCGCCGTTGGGGCCGATATAACCGACCATTTCTCCGTCCTTAATGGTAAAGGAAACATCCCTAAGGGCCTGGATATAACTATACTCTTTGCGCAGCAGTGCTTTGACGGCTTCGCTCAGCCCGGCATTCCGCTTGGCAACCTTAAAGGTTTTGTTAATGTTCTTTAACTCGATCATCTTTGCCTCCAGACACGACTCGTGAAAATACCGATAAGTGACATAAGCCCTTCAAACAACGACTATGTTTAAATTCCACATCCCGATTGTATATCCCTTCCAATTTGTCATCAACTAAGGACTTTTAAGATAAAGGATTTTTTCTGTTCATTATCCACGGTCTCTCGACCACTCTGGATGACCATCTCTTGCACTCTTCTACGGACTGCCTTTAGGTTCCATCTGAGATTATTCAGAGCAAATAAAAAAGCAGTTATCCATTGCCAAAACAACGGATAACTGCTCCCTCTCTATTGTTTTCTTTAAGCTATTCCATAAAGTATAGTCAATCAATTCTCTTAAGTTTCTCGTAAGAAATAATAGAAATAGTGGATCGTAAATTCACATTACGCTCTGGAATTACTTTAATATCTCGTTTCACTTCGTAAAAAAATCGTCGTAAGTGATCTCTAATACTGCCTTTATCGCATGTAACTCATCAGAAGAAATATGCCTGATACCAGCCTCGATTTTCGCCAGTGTTCCCCGCGAAATATCGCAGCCATGTATCTGCAATTGGGCCGAAAGCTCCTCTTGAGTCATGCCCTTGGAGCCTCTCCATTTACGAATGTTATCGCCAATACTTTTATCCGCTTTGATATTTTGTCCCATAACATTATACCTTTCTTTGTTCTGATTTCAGAGCACATTTACCTTGATTATAGGGGGCAACCATGCTATAATTGCTCCGACAACGGAGCAAAGGGTGGTCACCATGGCAGATTATAAAAAAATGTATTTCGCACTTTTTAACGCAGTCACAACTGCGATCAATGATCTGCAGGATGCGCAACGTGACGGAGAAAGTGAGTATATTGAGACGCAGGATGTTTCTTTAACTATTTTACCCACTTCTGCTGATGAAAAGCCTAAAATCACCGAATAAACGGTGGCTTCTTGTCAGGAGATATGTTATTGCCGAACAAGTATTTCTTTTTGGCTCTTATGCGAAAGATAAAACATTCAATTAAAAGTAGGAAATTATTCTATTGACATTTTTATAAACTTTACTTTTTATGGCATTTAGCCTTTATTTATACACACTTGTTGTGTATATTATAGTTAAGAGGTGAGAGTATGAAACGAAAGGATTTGATCAAACTTCTAACAAAAAATGGCTGGTGGCTCAAGCGAGAAGGGCATGACCATACCATCTATACTAACGGCACATACAATGAACCGATCTCAAGACAACCAGAAATTGATGACATACTGGCAAAGAAAATTATTAAGCGACGGGGTTTAAAATAAACCTCATCGCCAACCAAAAAGGAGTGAATGAAATGATTAAGGCATACCCCATTGTTCTCACCCCAACACAGACAGGTTACGTCGTAACTGTCCCTGATTTAGATATTAACACTCAAGGAAAAGATATTGCTGAGGCTATCTATATGGCCCGTGATGCGATTGGGCTTTGGGGAATTACCGAACAAGATGATGGCAGAAAAATCCCAGAACCCTCTAGTATTGAGCCGAAGCACGAATCCAACGAATTGGTGACATGGGTAGATATCGATTTCGATAAATACCGCAAGGCAAATGATATGACAACCATGCGCATCAACGTTTCCGTGCCGAAATACCTCAAGGTCTTAGGCGATGAAGCCGGGGTCAATTTCTCTCAGGAATTGCAGGAACGTTTAAAAGAAAAGCTTATTCAAAATTAATTCAGCGACCTTAACCGGCTGCTTTTTTATACCTTTTGTCTGATAAGCTTCTGCAGCTGAGTAATACCATACCGCTGATAGAATAAATTTGCTTCTAATACCTTTGTTAACATCGTGTGAAGTATACTCACAAGTTATGGATTTATGAAAGAAAGAGAATAATTCTTACCACATAAATATTGCGAATCATAATCCAACGGATTCTACTCAAAACTGACTCTACAAATGGCTAAAGTTCCAGCCTCATAAATCCTCCGTAATCTGGATCTTGATTCCCAATACCACAATAAAAAAGTGTCACCAATGACAGCTCATAAGAGACATTGGTGACAAAGAAGAAGGAGATATATTAGGCATATTGAACTCTGCCTAGAAAATTCAATATACAAAAAAGACATTGCAAAGGGCCATGGAATTTGACTCTAACGAGTGTACCTCCATGGCCTTTGCAATCACCTTCATGGTCTTGCTCTAGAAAATATTTATTTCATAATTTTAGTATTCTAAATTTAGTATCATCCTACAATTCATATATTAATAACATTGGCATCCGACAATCTTTCGCGAATTTCTGCTAAAATTTTTTTAAAAATAAATGATTTTAACATTGCAGGAAATATATCGAACATGTAGAATATATATTTTAAATGAACATATGCCAAGCAAGGCTATGAAGGCGTTTGCAAAACCATGGAGGTTTGACTCATTAGGGTCGCCTTTGTGGTTTTTTATTTTATCTGAAAGGAAGTGAAGGCCGTAAAGACCCACGGAACTCTGTGAAAATGGAAAATAAGGAGATAATGATCAATGAAGGGCAAAAGGTATACCTTGACCACTTCATTGACTATTTCAGGGGGGTTAAGTATGGATATAAACTATTTTGAGCAGATCTGGAGCAAGAAGAATACAGATAAGACGGCCTGTCAATCCTTCTGGGATGGCAGAGCCGAAGAATTCAACCTCAGAAAACAAAAAAACGAACGGGACAAGCGGTTAGACAGCGTCTTGAAACTGTTTGCCACCAAAGAAATGCTGAAGGAAGACGGAAATATTCTTGATATTGGCTGCGGACCCGGCATGTATTCTATTGAATTCGCCAAACGAGCTAAAAGTGTTATCGGCACGGATATTTCGCCGAAGATGATTGAGTTTGCCAGAGAGAATGCCCAGGCTGAAGGGCTTAATAATGCCTCCTTTGACACTCTGGACTGGGAAATGGTTGATCTAAAGGCCTTGGGCTGGGAAAAGAAATTTGATCTGGTCTTTGCCTCAATGACTCCAGCCATTAACAGCAAAACTACTCTTGAAAAAATGGTGCAGGCCAGTAAAGGCTTCTGCTTTGTCAGCACTTTTGTTAATAGAAGGGACTCGGTAAGAGACCGTTTGACCAGCCTGCTTAATGGGCCAGGCACCCTCAGAGATTTTAGCAAGACCATCTACTGCGGCTTCAATATCTTATGGTTGATGGGCTTTTACCCAGAGATTACCTATCTGGATACCGAATGGGAGAATACTTACAGTCTGGAAAAAGCTGTTACCTTGTACAATGCCTATTATGAAATGACACACCCTTTAAATAAGGCGCAAAAGGAACATCTCAATGCTTATTTGGAGGAAATCTCTGAAAATGGTCAAATCAAAGAAAAAATCGAGGCCAAGGTTGCTTGGATGTATTGGAAAATTTGACATTGGGGAGGGGTAGCATGTTCAAGAAAATACTAAAGGCTGCAATAGCCATGGCCCTCGTGGCAACTCTGGGGCTTACAGGATGCAGTAATTCAACACCTGTCGAGAGTAAAATTGAAGCGATAAAAAAGCCGGTTGTTATAAACCTCGAAGGCGAAGACATAGGTTATCCGACACCATTCAGCCATTATTCCAGAGGCCCGGGAAGCTTCAAAATGGCCCTTATTTTTGACAGTTTGCTGGAAAGAGGGGAAAAAGGCTATATTCCTTGGCTTGCCGACAAATGGGATATCTCTACGGATGGACTTATCTATACCTTTAGCCTTAAGGAAAATGTAAAATGGCAGGACGGCACGCCAATGACAGCAGAGGATATCAAGTTTTCTTTCGACTATTATACCAAGCATCCTCCGGTATCTAATGATCTGACAGTTGACAACAAAAGCTTTATTCAGTCCGTCGAAGCAGTGGATG
Source organism: Desulfosporosinus sp. OT (assembly GCF_000224515.1). Classification (GTDB taxonomy): domain Bacteria; phylum Bacillota; class Desulfitobacteriia; order Desulfitobacteriales; family Desulfitobacteriaceae; genus Desulfosporosinus. The sequence continues at coordinate 40,802 of NZ_AGAF01000053.1, forward strand.
CTGCAACAGTACGCTTTAAGGTGGAAAAACCTCTGTCCATTCTGCTTGGTAAAATCGGGAACACCAGGATTATTCCCAAGCATATCTGGGAAAAGGTTGAAGACCCACTCAAATTCAACACCCCCGAGTCGGCTATAGGAACCGGACCTTTCGTGCTTAAGGATTACAATAAGGAGCAAGGGGCCTATAAATTTGAAGCTAATAAGGATTTTTGGGGACCCAAGCCACTGGTGGATACCTTACAGTTTATACCTGTCAGTGATAGTGTCCTGGCCTTTGACAAAGGTGAAATCGATCTGACCGGGAATATTACTACTGATATTCTTCCCAAGTACCAAAACGACAAAGAATATAAGGTACTGCAAAATCCGGCCTTTTGGGGTTATCGTCTCATTTTCAACATGGACAAACGGACTGAGTTGAAAGATAAGGACATTCGTCAAGCTTTCGCCTATGCCATCGATAAAAATGAACTTGTGGAAAAGGTGGCCAGAAAAGCGGCAGTACCGGGAAATGCAGGCTATTTACCTGTAGGGCATGTATGGTTCAATCCTAATGCTAAAAACTATGAATATGACATAGAAAAAGCTAAGCAGCTGCTCCAAGGTAAGAAGCTTTCCTTTAAGCTTTTGACTAGTAACTCTAATAACACTAGTAACTCTAATAACTCTAATGACGAATTACGAATTGCCGAGCTTCTTAAAATAAGTCTGGCTAAAGCCGGGATTGAGCTAAGCATTAACAGTGCCGACACTAAAACCAGAGATGCTGCTGTAAAAAAGGGGAACTATGAAATTACATTAATCGGCCATGGTGGTTGGGGTGGTGATGCAGACCTTTTGAGGACAGCCTATTCCCAAGAAATCACCTCAAGCCAAAGCCCTTCGACGAATAGCATTCCGGGGTACAGCAATGACCAGCTCAACAAATTATTCGAGCAGCAATTATACGAAATGGATGCCGCCAAAAGAAAAAAAATCGTTTTCAAGATCCAAGAGCTGATCGCTGAAGAAATCCCACAAATACCGTTATACAATACAACCGGCTATGTCGTGTTCAAACCTGCCAAGTTTGATGGGTGGAAATATATGTTCGACCATCATGAAGTGACTCACAATAAGCTATCCTACCTGGATGTGAAGTAGTCAATGAGCAGGAACATGAACAAGAGCAGCAGCATCTTAAAGAAAGCCTCTGAGTATTTATTAACTTTTCTTGTGATACTCACTCTGAACTTTTTTATCCCCAGACTGATGCCTGGGGACCCCTTTATTTTTCTATCCTCCAGTGAAGGTCAGGTCACCATAACCTATTCAGAGGAGCAAATAGCTAAATATAAGGCTTACTACGGACTTGACAAGCCTATGATCGTTCAATATACAAGTTATCTTGCAAACCTTTTGCAGGGTAATATCGGTTACAGCATTTATTATAATAACAGTGTTCTCTCGGTGATTGGCAAAAGAGTAATTTGGACGGTTTCGATCGTACTCGCGGCTATCTTCATAAGCTGCCTGATCGGTACAGTACTGGGAAGCCTCTCAGCCTGGTACCGAAACGGAACCTTTGACAAGGTACTGTATTCCTTCATCATAGCCATATCTGAAATTCCGGCCTTTTTAATCGGCATCATGTTTCTCTTTATCCTTGCAGCCAAGCTGGGATGGTTTCCCTTATCCGGGGGTATAAAAACCTTTGCTAACTACAGCAACTCTGTAGAAAAAATTACAGATATCCTGCATCATGCTTTTTTACCGGTCCTGACCTTATCGATCGTCCGATTAGGTGAATTCTACCTCCTGTCCCGCAACAGCATGATAGCAGTGCTAACCAAGGATTATATGAGAACTGCCCGAGCCAAGGGACTTCACAACAAGCGCATCATCTTCCGCCATGCCCTTAAAAACGCCCTGCTGCCTATCGTCACAAGGGTGTTCTTGTCCCTGGGTGCCGTATTCAGTGGTGCCATACTGGTGGAAAATGTGTTTAACTATCCGGGCGTAGGGCGCTTAATGAGAGAAGCAGTCATGGTCAGGGATTATGTACTGATTCAAGGAATTTTCTTATTTGTAGCGGTTACAGTTCTGACCATGAATCTTCTAGCCGATATCATTTATCGAAGATTGGACCCGAGGGTGAATTAAATGAAGTATGTCAAGCACATAATGATCGGAATCAAGCGCTTAACCGTCTTAGGAAAAATAGGTCTGGGAGTCGTTTTAATGGTCTTGTTTTTAGCCGTATTTTCAGACTGGTTAGCCCTGCATCCCTACAGCATCCCCTCAGGTGATGCTCTGGAAGCTCCGGGAGCAGGACATTGGCTGGGTACTGATGATCTGGGAATTGACATCTGGGCCCAGATTTGTTTCGGGGCAAGAATCAGTATTCTTGTGGGATTTGGTACAGCTTTACTTGCTGGGATAGGTGGCAGCATCATCGGCATTTTCTCGGGATACTCTGGCGGGCTGACCGATAAACTAGTCATGCGTCTTACGGACTTGGTCATTGTCTTACCTGATTTGCCCATGATGATTGTCCTGGGAGCCTTCTTCGGTCCCAGTGTCCGCAACATTATTATTGTCTTAGCTCTTTTTTCGTGGACTATACCGACAAGGATTGTCCGGTCGAAGGTATTGTCGGTAAAGCAGGAAAAGTATGTTGAAGCAGCCATGAGCTACGGAGCCGGCTTTTGGCATTTGACGCTGCGACACTTCCTGCCCAATATACTCCCCCTGGTCATGGTGAGTGTCATCCGGCTTACAAGCCGCGCCATCGTCGCTGAAGCGAGCCTGGCATTTTTAGGGCTGGGAGACCCTATTTCCAAAAGCTGGGGCTTGATTTTAAACCATGCCATCAACTTCAAGGGGATATACTTTACCGACTACTGGAAATGGTGGGTGGTCAGTCCCATAACGGCCATAATGCTGTTGGTTACTGCCATCGCCTTTATCAGCAGAGATATGGAGAGAATCATCAACACAAAAGCATGAAGAGGTGTTATTATGGAGCATTCAATTATCCGGGTGGAGAACCTTTCGGTTTGTTACCACTCCGAAAAAAGACGAACTCGGGCCGTAAATAAGGTCAGCTTTAACCTGGACAGGGGAAGCAGTCTGGGAATCATCGGAGAATCCGGCAGCGGAAAAACCTCTATTGCCTTGGCCATGATGGGGTTATTAAAAAAAGTGGCGACAGTTGATGGCCAAGTCTATTACGAAGATAAGGAGTTAAACAGCCTGGCGGAAAAGGAGCGGAACCTTTACCGCTGGGGAAAAATAGCCATTGTATTCCAAAACAGTTTGGATGTTCTGAATCCTGTCTTGACGGTACACGAGCAGATCTTGGAGTGTCTCCTGAGACACACTGTACTGACCGGACCGGCAGCAGATGAAAAAGTTGTCCAACTGCTGGAACTGGTTGGTCTTAAAGCAGGCTGGAACATGCATTATCCCCATCAATTATCCGGAGGCATGCGCCAGAGGGTCTTGCTGGCGATGGCTTTGTCCTGTGATCCAGAGATTTTAATCGTCGACGAACCAACCACTGCCCTTGATGCGATGGCCAAGGATGAAATCGTGAGACTATTAGTTAAACTTCACAGAGAGAAGAAATTTGCCTTACTCGTTATATCCCATGAAATGCAAATCATATCCAGACTGGCCAGCAGAGTCATGGTGATGTATGGGGGACACATCGTGGAAGAAGGCTTGACCAAGGATGTCCTGAAAAACCCCCTGCACACTTATACAAGGGGTTTGATTCAGTCATCTCCGGCCATAAATCCTTATCGTGATCTGTGGGGTATACCGGGGGAAGCAGAGCAGAACAACCCTGAGGGCTGTCCCTTTTATGATCGGTGCAACCAAAAGATATTGGAATGCCAGGCAAAGCTGCCACTGCTTGAGTATATCTCCCTTGAAAGAAGAGTGGCCTGCAACCGGGGTGGTATTACAACACTTCTCACAGGGCGAGAGCTACATAAAAGCTTTGTGTTTAAAGGAAAGACGATTAAAGCTTGCGATAACTGTGACCTGACAATCCGCTCAGGAGAAGTTGTCGTCTTAATTGGAGAATCCGGCTCTGGTAAAACCACTCTAGCCAGTATTCTGGCGGGAGTATCGACACCAGATGAAGGAGAGGTTTTGTTTGAAGGCGAGAAGATCAAAGGGAATAGTGCTACCAGCCGCAAAAACGGCCTTCAAATCGTCTTTCAGGATCCCTTCACAGCCACCAATGAACATTTGAGTATTGCCCAAGTGGTCAAGGAGCCTCTGGATATCTTAAAGCTTGGCACAAAAGATGAAAAGCTTAACAACGTGAGACAGGCTCTCCAGGATGTTCAGCTTCCCAGTGACGACGAGTTTATTAATAAGAAATGTCATTGCTTAAGTGGCGGTCAACGGCAGAGGGTAGCTCTGGCGAGAAGCCTTGTTATGGAACCGAAGCTGCTGATTGCTGATGAAATCAGCTCCATGCTTGATCCATCCACCCAGGCCAACGTTTTGAGGCTTCTCAAGGGATTACAAAACACCAGAGGTTTTGCGATGTTGTTTATCACCCATGACCTGGCGCTGGCCCGGAAAATTGCCGACAGAGTATACGTTATGTACAATGGAAAAATTATTGAACATGGATCTGCGGTGGAAGTCTTTGATTCGCCCAAGGAGAGCTATACCAATAAACTGGTAGATAATTTGCTCTAAGCATCTTCAACTACCAATACTATCAAAAACAGGTTTTAGATTAACCACAAGATCGGGAAATATTGATACTTTAATCTCATCATCCTCTGAATATATATCTGGTCGACCATATCTTCGGTCCCCTTGCAATGTAAAGACAGTAACAAGCTTTCCCTCCGGTTCAAGGAATAATCTCCCATCTTTCATCTTCCGGCCAAGTTAGATAATCAGCGTAGGAATAATTACTTTTTCTATCCGGCAGCGGCATAAAGTTAATCCCCTCCCAATTATTTGCCCTAAACACCCATTACTCAAAAAAGATAGGTTCGGATGCTATAGGATAATATTACCACAAGAGTGAGCATTGCAAGATTGATCCAATTTTGTCGTAATATAAGAATCCAGTTTTATCAAATTAGGCAACAACAAGATTTGTCCTGATAGTCCTTAACTCCTTCGCCATAGACAGAGAACGGATACTCTTTAGATATTGAATCCATTAAAGTCTGGTAGAGAATGTTTTAGTGAAATTAGCAAATATCCATTTTGGATACGTACCACACGTGTTATAATGATCTTTAGAAAGGAGGTCAACGAATGAATCCCCGGGAGCTTGAGAACATAATCAAAGCTAATGGTTGGCAATACACAGATACTAAAGGTTCTCATAAACATTACAAACATCCATCGATGCCTGGGAAAATAACAATCCCATTCCACAATACCGACATAAAAATTAAAACTGTAAACTCTATCCAGAAGCAAGCGGGGCTGAAATAGCCTCTTTGCCTAGAGTTTACGATAAATATAGAAGTTAAAAATAATTAATTTACAAAACGAAAGGCGGAATAGCTATGAAACTAATTTATCCAGCTTGCTTTTACCCTTCCGAGGAAGGAGGTTATACTGTAGTGTTTCCCGACTTACTAGGATGTGTAACCGAAGGCGATACTTTGTCTGAAGCCATGGAAATGGCAATTGACGCAGCTTCTGGTTGGCTGTTAGGCGAAGTTGAGGAGAATAAGCAATTGCCTAAAGCTACAGATATAAAAAATATAATTCCCAATGAATACGAGAACGGCTTTGTCAGCCTTATCGGCGTTGATTTGGATGAATACTCCCTAAAGCACGGAAATAAGGCAGTTAAAAAGACCCTTACAATCCCTGCCTGGTTAAACACTATTGCAGAAGAAAATAATATAAATTTCTCGCAGGTTCTGCAAAGCGCCTTAAAAGATCAGCTTGGTATTCAGTGATAAACAAATCAAAATAAATAATTACAGCAGCCTTAACCGGCTGCCTGGCCACCACTTCATTGCGGATTTTTATTTTTTGGGATAGGAGTACATTGCCAATGAAGACATTTATTTTCAATGGTTCGTTTGTCGCCAAAATTGCAATTAACTAACCGTTTGTAAACTTGTGTTTAGCTTGCACCGTCCTTTCCCAGAAAATAAAAAACCACGAAAGACGACCCTAATGAGTCAACCTCCATGGTTCTTAGCAATACCTTCATGGTTTTGCCATAAATGTTTATTTTTTATAATATTCTACGTTAATTTGTAAATACCTTTTAATATTCCTTTTAAATATAATTTTTGCAAAACCATCTGTTACTTCCTCCATGGTCTTACTCGTACAATCATTTTTCAATAATCATAATTAATTTAAAACTCATTAGACAAATCATGAAGGATTAATTTTAAGTCGTCCCTCCACTTCGTCGACCAGAGCTTCAATCTGGTGCGGCAACGGGATACGGGGGATTCCCACAATTAGAATATTTCCACGTTGGATTGGAATGAATAATTTAGCTGCTTTACTGGAAGAAATCGCCGTAGCCATTGCGGGAGTGATTTCTCCTAACAAACCATAAACTATCATCACCGCGATCGATCCTACAATAAAATCCACCCTATCCGCGTTATAACAAATCGCGGACTCCCCTGAGGCGCCTTCTGTCGCCCCTGCTCGTAACATTGCTCCAGTAGCCAGGGCATTCGTTCCCAGTGCAAGAATATCCAATTCGGGAATTCGTTTGCGTAACTGCTCCACTATATGTTTACCAATGCCGCCACCCTGTCCATCAATGACTGCTATCCGCATATACCCTCCTCGTTCTTTCTCATATACAGGGAAGGTGTTCGACTTCAGCAATAATCACAATATGTCATGCATTTTCTGTCCAGGAGAAAACTCACTCCAGTTTGGATTTTGCTATTCTTCTCCATCTTGTAAGAAAGAAACATCGAGTTCGCTTATTAACCGCTAAGATCATCGTAACTTCGCCCCCATCACTAAAGATAGTGAAAAAGAAGTGCCCCTATTACTTCCCTATCTCAAGCTTTTTAAAGCCTCCAAAATCCCGTTCCATTTCTGCATACAGGGGCTTACCCAGCAGAAACTGATAAATTTCATCACTCTTCTTGATTGGATCAATGTCTTGAAAATGTTGAGGTAAGATAATTTTGCCTGCGTAAGCATAATGCTTGACCAAGAAGCAATATTAGCTGTGCCGACCTTATTCATGGTCGATATCAGAACCACAGGCAAAGGCATGATCGGGCCTCTTTTTTGGGGTTTTAAAATCATAATTTACCATCCTTTCAATAATAGATATTTTCAAGGAGGAAAACACTTTAGTAAAGTTCCGGCTCTCTAAAATTACCTGGGAATTACAACCATTTGGTTTTGTACTCTATCCACGCTTACCGGAACTTCATAGGCCTGAGTAATATTTTCTGCCGTCATCACCTCCGGACCACCGGCGACAAAAACCTTTGTATCCTGGAGCAATAAGAATTTATCTGAGAAGCGCAAAGCTAAATTAAGGTCGTGCATCACTGCAACCACCGCAATATTCTTCTCTTTAGCCGCGGTTCGGATGGTTTTCAGAACTTCCATTTGATTTCTCAGATCCAAGTTGCTGGTGGGCTCATCCAAGAGCAGAACCTCGGGTTCCTGCGCCAAGGCCCTGGCGATGACAACCTTCTGCAGTTCTCCTCCACTCAGTTCGTCTAAGTAGCGCAGGGCAAATTCCGCCAGACCCGTTTTTACCAAGATTCCTTGGACCAAAGATAAATCGGCTGCTGTCGCCTCCCACTTGATGTGAGGTTTGCGGCCCAAGAGTACGGCGTCAAAGACGGTCTGACGGTTGCTCCCGTAGTTTTGCGCTACATAGGCCATTTTAAGGGCTATCGCCAAGCGACTGAGTTTAGACAATTCTTGTTGCCCAACAAAGATGCTCCCTTGTTGCGGCAAAAGAATCTTATTCAGTGTCTTTAGCAAGGTTGATTTTCCAGCGCCATTATTCCCTAAAATAGATAGGAACTCCCCCCGCTGGACAGTGAACCCTATATTCTCTAAAATCGTGCGACATCCATAACTAAATTCGATCCCGTTAACAGATAAGATCATCGTAACTTAGACCCCCTTACTAGAAGATAGAGAAAGAGAGGTGCCCCCAGAAAGGAAGTGACTGCTCCGACCGGCAAAACCACAGGCGCAATAATCCGCCTGGACAAAGTATCCGCCGCCAATAGCAGCAAGGCACCCATCACCCCGGAAGCCGGAATAAGGAAGCGATTGTCCCCGCCTATCAAGCGTTTTACGAGGTGTGGAGCTACGAGACCAATGAAAGCGATGATTCCTAAGAAGGAAACGATGGTGGCTGTGATCAAAGAGGCAAAGAACATCCCCCACTGTCTCGTCCGTTCTACGTTGACCCCTAAACCTTTGGCAGTTTCAGCCCCACTATCCAGGGCATTATAATTCCAGCGGTTGAACAAGAAAAAAAGCGAAGCTCCTAAGACTACACAGGACATAATCCCCAACTCACCCCACGATGCCCTGCCGATATCACCAAAGGTCCAAAAGACAATGGCAGCAACATTAACATCATTGGTAAAATACTGCAAGAGCATTGTAGCCGCCGAAAAAAGAGATCCTAAAGCAACCCCAGCCAACACCATTGACTCGGGAGACGCTCCTTTATATTGGGCCAAAAAGAGAATGATCAACGTCGTAAGCATAGCCGCTACGAAAGCTGAGATTGTGACAATATAGGGACTATTAATCAACAACGCTCCTCCACCTGTACTTGGAGTGCTGCCGGCTCCCCAGCCGATGATGGCCAGCGCGGCTCCAAAGGCTGCGCCTTGAGCAATCCCGAGAGTACTGGGGGAAGCTAAGGGATTGCGGAGAATATTTTGCATGACCGCACCGGCAACCGCCAAACCGATCCCCGCCACCATCGAGGCCAATACTCGGGGTAAACGGATTGACCAAATGATAATCTGAGACTGTCCCTCGGTTCGACCGAGTAGCGTCAGAACCACTTGCCAGGGCGTAAGCTCGGCCGAACCGGCACTGATGGCATATAGGGAGAGCAGAGCAGTCATAACCAACAGACCCAACAAGATTAATTTCTTCTTCCAGGTATAGTTTAAGTAATGGGTTACCCCGCCATCCGGCACGGTTTCATCACGAACCAACTTTAATCACCTCAAATCATTTTCCCAACACAAGGACCCGCGACTCATAAGTTTCCACACACTCCGGACAAGCAATACACCCATCACGCACACTCGCCCGCTGCTCCATTACACCTTCTCCACAGAAGGCACATTGCACCGTAGGATTGAGTTTAGGACCCTTCGGCAGTTCAAAGGTGATTTCCCGCCAGTCAAAATGCTCTTCCGGCGGAGCTTCCACTAGATGCCTGGAAAGCTCTTCATGCACTTGATAAAATTCCTCTATCTCAGCCGGGGTTGCTGTTTTGTCCATCACTTTAGGCCTCAAAGCTTGATGCCTCTCATTGTCCATGGCGTCATACTTCAGGGCCACACGAACACCACGCCCATCCTGACGCCGGATAAAACTAAAAACCAACTTGCCATGATCCTTGAACATTAGATTCCCTTTGCCAAACGTACTAGAAAGCAACGTCTGCACAGCATCCACGCCACAAGCATCATTCTGCACAATGCTGACAATTCCGCTTTTCGGATTATACGGCTCCCCCTCTAAAGCAGGGAGCACTTTTAAGGCAATTTGAGCAGCCTGGAAACCAATCGCTAACCCTGGGCAGACATGTCCGTGAAACTCTACACAACGATCCCAATCTCTCTGAACTAGTTCATCCATAGTTCATCGACTCCTTAATTAATTATTTGATTAATCCTTTTGTCTTTGATCCTTACACTTTAAGACAACACAGGGTTTTGCTAATTATTCTAATTCCTCAATGGTTCTGTTAAAATTCACCTCCGTCATTGACCTTGTACGCCATTTACCTGGTAAATCATTTTTATCCTAAGCAAAATAAAAACCATGAAGTAGACTCTAACGAGTCAAACCTCCATGGTTTATGCAAACACCTTCTTGGTCTTGCTCAGCAATATCGTTTTCTTAATATTTTTTACATTCTACAGTTATTCGAGAATTCCTGCCAAATAGGTTTCTCATTATAAATTTTCATTTCTCAGATGGATACTTTTCTTCCTATTAAAAGATAACGCTGCGTCACATTTTCAATGGTGATATTCTCGAAACCTGCTTCAGAAAAAATAGCTTGCATAACGTCCGCATGTGGTATCATACAGTTCTTTACAGCACCACCGAGAGAGGCATGCAGATCATTAATATACTCTCGGCTATGTGGATGAAGCACAGAAACTCTACCTCCATTTTTCAGCACTCTGAACATTTCTTGGGCGGCTTTTCTAAGATCATCAAAATGCGGAAAAGCCGAGTTGCATACGACTTCATCCACTGCTTGGTCTGCTAAGGGAATATCCTCAGCATTTCCCTCCATGAACTCTAAATTAGGCCACTGATATTTTTTCTGAGCCTCCGCCAACATCTGGGGAGCAAAATCTATCGCCACAATGCCTCCGGATAAACCCACAGCCTCGATCAACATCGGAATGAGCACCCCAGTGCCGGTACCAAGATCAAGAACCTTACTACCCTGAGGCAAAGCAAGTTCTTCAACCATAGTTTTCAAACGGAGTATTACCTCATCTTGGATAAGGGAGTCCCAATTCCCAGCTTTCTCATCAAAATAAGCTTTTTTATGCATATCCTATACCTCACCTTCTGGAATAAATAGCTATCGATTTCTTTAGCCTCGATATCTACCTTTCTTATTTCTTACGGATGAATTAAATCAAGTTTCTTAAATCCGCCATAATCCTTAACCATTTGTTCATAGACAGGTTGACCTAGGAAAAAACGGTAGATTTCCTCACTTTTTTTGACCGGATCGATATCCTGAAATTTTTCCGGGAAAATCACTTTCCCGGCATAATAAGCATCAGCCAAGGCCGTATCGATATTCGTTGTATAAAAATTATAAGGGATCTGGCCGTAAACCCGCCCGTTCTTAACTGCACTCAGAGACTGATAAAATGTCGGGTTTTTCTTAGCGTCGTCAAACACTTTATTGCCGCCTTCATCGATAAAGAGAATATCTGGATCCCAGCTCACCAGCTTTTCCTGCTCAATCATCAAGCTGCCGCTTTTCCCGGTTTCATCGGCGACATTCCGTGCTCCAATGTACATAAAAGGCGGATACTTGGCCTGAGTGCTTTCGATACCTTGAGTCCCTTTCACCCCTAAGGCTCCCACATATACTTTTGGCTTCGCAGAGTCTGGAATTCCTTTGGTACGCTCTGCCAAATCCGCTTTGCTGCTTTTCACATAGGTAATGACTTCCTCTGCCCGCTGTTGTGTTCCGATAACTCTACCAACCAAATCCAAGGAACGATAGACATCCTCTTCATTGAACGTTGCCAAAGGACCATAACTTAAGACTACGACAGGAATTCCTGTCTTAGCCTGCAGGTTATCCGCCGCCTTAGCCTTATCCACCAGATAGGAGGCAAAGATGACATCAGGTTTGACACTCAGCAACGCTTCTTCATCTGGAACGGAATCTATACCACCCTGCCCAATCGTCGGAAGACTTGTCAGCTCCGGATAAGCAAACAGATAGGGCCTTCCCGTCTGATCTTTCTTTTCCATATTCTCTATACCTACGACTCGGTTTGTTCCCTTGGCGTAGGCAACCAGCCTCAACGACCCCGGCCCGACGGCTACAATTCGTTGAGCGGGGATTTTCACTTTCACTTCACGCCCCACTAAATCAGTGACTACTTTCACTTCAGTATTAATTGTACTCTGCGAATTCTCTGCAGCTTGACCTGTCTCTGTCTTGTTGACTTCTTTTCCTGTTTGAACAGTAGAACACCCCATCAAAGCTAGTCCCACGAGCAGCACACTGAGAAGCCAAGCACTTCCCTTCGAGATCCTTCTAGACATTTTCATGGCCCCTTTCCTCTTCCTATATTTTATCTATCTGAAATTGAATCCACAAATCATTATCCTTTCAGTGATCTTGAGCCATAACTCATCTTTCTCACCATATTTCTGACCTAACAAAGCTTACAATTATCCAAGGTCCTCATAATTTCTTCATAAAATGTCCCCCTCATCATTGGCCTTAGTTGTACCAAGAAACGTCGAACTGAGATCAGCCAATCTTTTCTTTGTAAGCAGAATGAAAAAACCATGAAGTAGACTCTAACGAGTCAAACCTCCATGGTTTTTGCAAACACTTCACGGTCTTGCACGACAATATCATTTTCTCAATAATTTACATTCTACAATCGTTCGCTGATTCCTGCCAAAATGTTCCTTATTACAAAAATTAATTATTTTCATTTATAGATAATTATTCTCTGAATTTTACCACTCAAACCTTCTTTCATATGGAAGCAAAAAACGTTCTCTCACGAGAACGCCTTATCAATCCTAAGAACAATAATTGTTAATGGTTATTTATTAGCACCATAACCTGCTTCCCACAACATGTTCCATGCTATCACGAACGCAAATTCAGCAGAGAAAAATTAAAAGAGCCGATCTTTTCGGCTCTTTTAGATGACAAACTATGCTTCAAAATAGATTTTACTCTCTACTTTATAATAAAGATTATCTTCAAATACATACTCTCCCACCGAAAAATATAGTGGAATTATAAGTGATTTTCCACTTATTTGAACAACGAAATATTAAAATAAGTGCTACTTTTTGTTATTTCTCTAAGACGTAACAAAGGCTGGTTACCCAGGCTTGATCTCTCTTACTCCCGTTGTACCTACCCTTCGAAAATCCAGTGACATTTGTAAGGCTACTCTCTGTTACAGTGGCGGGACCGCGTCGGATTTAAACCGACTTCCCTTTTAAACACTTCTTTTTACAAAAGAAGTGTACTTACTCTTCATAATATTAAGTTGGCTATAGAATAGCATGGGTTAATTTTCCTGTCAATGGTTTCTTATGCTGCGTGGAGTACTCTCAAATGACGCCTTAAATGACGCTCTATTGATATTCTCAGTCGAATACTTCCCGCTAACACGTAATCAATACAATAATTTTACCCTAATATGTTGATTATTTAACATTTCACTTTTTAATCCTATGTTAAAATCACCTACAACAACTAGCTGCTTTCTTTAACCAACCAATACACCCTCATGCAGCTCACTTGCATATTTGATCTCCAATCAATCCCCATTCGGATACACTTCTCTTGACATCATAGCTATGTCCACGTGTGGCAGAGCATTAGGTCTTCACTCGTTCGTTCCTTGATCCGATAAAACTGGCTGTATGCTCAAAAAAATCGAGTGGTTACTCTACTGATCCGTTAACCAGTTCTATTACCTGAAGCTAGGACGTTAAACTGATCTATGATTAGATAACTAGGGGGTGAATATATGAAGATAATGTCCTTAAAAACCATTGACAGGGGATTTGGCCCATGCTATTCTTTAAGCATCTTAATATTATACAAAATGAGTATATTGTCTTTGCAAACATAAAGATAATATTTAAAAGAGAAGTCAGTCTAATTCTGACGCGGTCCCGCCACTGTAATAGGGAGTAGCTTTACAAAATGTCACTGGAGTTATCCGGGAAGACGTAAGGTTGCGATGAACTTAAGCCAGGATACCTGCTCATTTTGGAATTCACCTTTAGCACCCACGACGGATGGGAGGTAAGGATATTTATGTTATTGGCATATTTATAAACCTCCTGCTTTGAGTGCAGGAGGTTTATTTATTCTACTTTTAGGTTGATGTATAAGGTGACTTAAGAGATGTTTTTCTTAGAGGAACTGTGGGTTAATTAGTATGAGGGGATGGGAGAAATATTATGATTACAGCCACTGTTCATAGCTTAGAAGGTGTTGTTGGTAGACTCGGGTTAGACCCACTCGCAGTTAACCGCTTTATGGCGGAGTGGTTACAAACCGCACGTGAGGTATCTTTTGAGGAAGCTAATGAGGTAGCTTGTATCTTAAATAAAATGAAAAAAAGTGCCAAGTACTACTTAGCTCCAGATCCAATGCAAGAGGGTAATCAAGTCGTGCTCATAGTGCGAAAAAATCGAGTTATTACTGTACTTACTCAGTTAACCAATTCCTTTTACGGTGTCCCTGAGGCTAAGACTGTGAATGGTACACGAATGATTAAAACACTAGGAGGAGAGATGTATGAAGACCATGGAAATTGGGTTAGACAACTAAGAATAAAGCATCTGAAAAATTTATATGGAAAGAATCTCCGCTACTAAAAACAAGGATTATAAATCTCTTTCAAATGATAAAAAACCATACAAATCACAGGCGTCGTCTTACCACCTAATGACTCATATGGTCTTAATAGCATAATTTATTTTGCATTCGCCAAACAGTTTGGACGAGAGTTCCTGGAACCAAACTATAAACTTTCATCGATAGTTCCCATTCTTGCCTCCGTGCATTTATGATTTTCAGTTAACGAGGCAGTGTGTAGTTTTATGAGGTTTAACACTTTCTTTAATAAGTTTCATTGCCAAATCAACCGCTTTCATTACATCGACAGCAAACCCATCTGCCTTGATAGTTTGTGCGTACTCTTGAGTTGCTGGACTTCCACCAATAATAATTTTGACTTTATTGCGTAGATCTCGACGATTGAGTTCCCTTATTGTCTCAGACATCATACCTAAAGTGGTCGTAAGCATAGCAGACATGGCCAAGATGTCGGGCTGGTGGTCTATAATTGCTTGCGCAAAATCTTCAGGTTGGACGTCAATTCCAAGGTCAATGACTTCTAATCCAGCACCACATAACATCATAACAATTAAATTCTTCCCGATATCATGTAAATCTCCGGCTACAGTGCCAATAACTACTTTACCGAGTGAAGATTGCTGTGGATTTGACAAGAACGGTTTCAATACATGCAACCCCGCATACATTGCCCGTGAAGCGATCAATACATCCGATATATAGATAATGTTATCTCTAAATTGTCTTCCGATTTCCTGCATGCCTGGCATTAATGCTTTTTCAAGGATTGTTCGGGGTCCTATCCCGTTCTCAATCGCCAGTATGGTAAGAGTTTTCACCCGGTTAGCCTGTCCCTTTATTAAAGCTTTAGTAATAAATTCTAATTCTGATGTTATCAACAGAGCTCACCTCCTCGGCAATTGGATAATTTACAAACATAAGCTTTACTCTTAAATCACTAATTCATTGTTAACACCTCCAAAAATAAAAAAGGCCAATGAAAGATGACCAAACTACTGTCAAGTCAAGACCTCCATGGGCCTTATATTCATGATGATTATTTTTATAATATCAAGGAATAACATTTATGTAAACCTTTTCCTTCATAATTTTCAGAATTTTCTTTTTTTGTAATATGATAATCCACATTACAAACTCTTGTCAGTTAGATTTAACTCTTGTCAAGGCTTCCGGCGAGTAATGCCTCTCAAAGCAAAATTCATACGATTATAACCAATAAAAATAGGTTTTTAAAAAACGCAAAACTGTAAAAGGAATTAACACATTTGTGTAGAATATAACAACGGTATAGAAGAATATTATGATAAAACAAAGACCATGGAGGTCTTGGCTTGACTTTAAAGTCTGGTCAGTTTTCCATGGTCTTTTCATTTTTAACAAGGAGGTGAACTTATAACATATGCTCTCGTTCAGGATCTTTCCGTAATGTGATAATTCCTTGTTCTAGAATACCTTCAAAATCCACCTGCAGCCTCAACTCGTACCCAATGATATTCTGATCTGACCATCACAATCTCATTGGGCCTGTTATCCATGACAAAAGCTACTAGATTAAACCATCCTAAAAGGATACAATTGTGCAAATAACATACAATATCAACTAGCACCCGTCATCCAACATATTTCTCCCTCGCAATACTTTTTATTTAATTACTTTTACAGGAAATCCCTACTGACTGTCGAATAATAGTTATAACTTAATGCCTAAAAAACTTGGCTAATATATGCTGACTAGTACAAAAACATAGCGGTCGACCCGAATAGAGGTATCTATGTCTTTCAATTTTAAAAAAGAAGGAGCATAACAATAATGTGTGAAGCGAATGCCTATCTTAAAGATGGAGACAACGAAGTGTTGTTTATGGAATCAGTAGATATCATCGAACCCTATGAAAATGGTCTTAAACTCATGGATATTTTCGGAAAACAAATGTTTATCCAAGCCAAAATCAAAGACATGACCCTTCTAAACCACCGAATTATTTTAGAAAGAACCGACATTTAATAATGAAAGAGAGCTAATCAGCATGGATCTTCCTCTTTGGCTTCAAGATAATAGTCCTCTTGCGCCTTCCCCTTCAAAATTAAAGCAATCTAACTTTATTCAAAAAACCCTTAAAGGTATTATTACTTTTGTAAGGGAGTCCGTCTATTCTGAGGAGGTCGCTCTTCGCTCAGGGTTCCTGCAAGCAATGGATCCCAGAATGAAACTGCTTGCCTTTTTTTCACTCCTCATAACTGTCAATCTTTTGCGTCATTTGCCTCTACTTTGGGGGATTTATCTGATTATTCTGATCCTGGCCACGTTATCGAAGGTTCCTACTCGGTTCCTCGTTCAGCGGGTCTGGTTAGTCATACCCTTATTTACAGGAATTATGGTTCTCCCGGCCTTATTTAATTGGGTACGCCCTGGTGATCCCCTCTGGACCATTTGGACTTTCTCAACCTCACTCCACGTCGGACCCATTCATTTTCCGCGTGAATTAAGCATTACTTCACAGGGCTTTTGGGGAGCAATCCTCCTGATCAGCAGGGTCGGCATTTCAGTCACTCTCGCCGTTCTTCTCACCCTAACCACGCGCTGGAACAATCTGTTGCGCGCGTTACGCACTATTTTCGTCCCTAAGATTTTCATCGTTACCCTGGAAATGACCTACCGATATATTTTTGTACTCATCACCCTCCTTGAAGACATGTTCTTAGCACGGAAGGCACGTGACTCAGGGCATTCTTCCGGAGCTGAACAGCGACGATTTGTCGGTTCCTCCATTGCTCATCTTTTCGGAAAATCGCTTCAGATGAGTGAAGAGGTCTATACATCGATGACCGCACGGGGATATACCGGCGAAATTTATACCCTTCAACCTTTCCAACTGCGTTGGATAGACATCTTTAGCATAGGAGTCAGTCTTATGTTAAGTTTATCACTTTATGCTGCCGACAAAGTCTTAGGAGGATAATGATTTGTCAGAACAAACCGTCCCTATTTTCCAATTAACGGCTGTTTCATACGCCTATATTCCTGATCATCCCGTATTATCCGATATTCATCTTCAACTCTACCCAGCACAAAGCCTTGTTATTCTTGGCGCCAATGGAAGTGGGAAGTCAACACTACTGAAGATTCTTGCTGGACTTGTTCATCCTACGTCCGGTCAAATTCTGGCTTTTGGTCAGGAAATTACAGAAAAGAAGCTGCAGGATCCTTCGTTTTTATCCGAGTTTCGCCAACGTGTGGGTTTTATTTTTCAGAATTCTGATGCCCAACTATTCTCTGCTACCGTCCGGGATGAGTTATCCTTTGCGCCACTACAACTTGGTCTTTCAACCGAACAGGTGAAACAACGGATTGTTGAAACTGCTGACCTGCTAGGAATCACACCTCTTCTAGACCGCCCCCCTTATAAACTAAGTGGTGGGGAGAAGAAAAAAGTCGCCTTGGCATGCGTTCTTACCGCTAACCCTGAAGTTTTATTTCTTGATGAACCTACGAATGGACTCGACCCCCGCACTCAGTTTTGGCTTGTAGAATTTCTTTCAGCTCTCCAAAACGCTGGGAAGACGATCATAACCGCAACACATGACCTTTCCATTGTTGAAGAAATCGCCCAGCGGGTGATTGTCTTACGCGAAAACCATACAGTCGCTGCAGACAGCACAGCGCCCGAAATTCTAAGTGACAGGGAACTTCTCTTAGATGTAAATCTTATTCATGAGCGATCTCATTTTCATATCGGTGGAGCTAAGAACCACGGTTAAAAAATGAAAGGGGATTTTTATGGACATCACATTTCAATCCATTGGTACAATTCATACGCCCTATTTTGCCTTTAATACTCCTCATCAGCCGATTCCTGACGCACCCGGTGATTTTTGGATAACGCTTAATCCCGACTATGCCAGTGCTCTGAAAAACTTAAACACCTTTAACTACATTTATGTCCTCTATCATCTAGACCAGGTGACCTCTCCGGTTGAACTGCTGACAACCTCCCCCTGGGCTCCTGGAACTGAAATTGGTCTCTTTGCTAGCCGCTCTCCTAAAAGGCTCAACCCCATCGGCAT
Organism: Desulfosporosinus sp. OT; assembly: GCF_000224515.1. Taxonomy (GTDB): domain Bacteria; phylum Bacillota; class Desulfitobacteriia; order Desulfitobacteriales; family Desulfitobacteriaceae; genus Desulfosporosinus. The sequence continues at coordinate 59,192 of NZ_AGAF01000053.1, forward strand.
AAGTATTGTCAAAGTAAAAGAAATACAAGGTAACGAACTCATCATTTCAGGGATTGATGCTTATAATGGAACCCCCTTAATAGACATCAAACCGTATATGCATTTCTTGGACAGCAAAGCGGATGCCAATAATGGCTGGTTTGATGCTCTTCCTGATAAAGAGCATACGATAGCTCATGCCCTCGGTCTCTCTCATGAGCATGGGCATCAACACAATCATAATCACCACAGTCATACCCATAGCCACCATGACGACCATACTTCGCATGAGGATGGTCAATGCAGTCATCATAACGTTCCTGAACACGACCACAACCACAACCACAACCACAACAATCATGACCACGGACACCACGAACATGGTCATAAACACCCTCATGAACATAACGATTAATAAAGAAAACTTGGCTGGCGCCCACGAAGACACTGTCTTCGCACGTATATTAACCCTTCTTGCAGACACTGTCTTCGCACGAATTAGCATTCTTGCAATATACAAACGAAGTTTATACTTTCTAACTAGTAGAACAAATAAGGCAATTCACGGACTGCCCTTAACACCATAATTCCTCAAGTTACCATACAGATTCCTGAAAACTTTATTCTTTCTGACTTAGTACCAAAAGGGCACGAGATATACTCTCGTGCCCTCTTTTTAGACTACGTCATTTTCTAAATTTGCTCCAGCAAACTGACTGTTGTAAAGATCTGCATAGAAACCGTTCTGAGCCAGAAGATCATTATGGTTACCCATTTCAATAATACTTCCTTTGTTCATTACCAAGATTAATTCTGCATCTCTGATCGTAGAAAGTCTATGGGCAATTACAAAGCTCGTTCGACCATTCATAAGTTCCGTCATCGCTTTTTGGATATAAACCTCCGTTCTCGAGTCAACACTACTTGTCGCTTCATCAAGAATTAGAATTGAAGGATCTGCCAGGATTGCCCGAGCAATTGTTAGAAGTTGTTTTTGACCCTGCGAAATATTTGAAGCTTCTTCATTTAAGATTGTATTATAACCATCAGGAAGTGTTTTAATGAAGTGATGGGCGTGGGCAGCTCTTGTTGCTTGGATAACCTCTTCTTCTGTAGCACCCTCTCGCCCATAGGCTATATTTTCCATAATAGTACCATTAAAAAGCCAAGTATCTTGAAGCACCATACCGAACATACTGCGTAAAGAGCCACGCTTGATATCTCGGATATCAACACCATCGATCGTGATTTTACCAGCACCTATTTCATAGAATCGCATTAGCAGATTAACAAGTGTCGTCTTCCCAGCACCCGTTGGCCCAACGATAGCAATGGTATGACCCTGCTTCACGTCGATATTCATATTCTTGATAAGTGGTTCCTCTTCTTTATAGCTAAAGTCTACATTTTCAAATCTTACTTCGCCCTTAGGGAAGGCAATGACTTTAGCATCCGCACTATCCGGTAATTCTTCACTTTCATCCAGCAATTCAAAGACACGCTCAGCCGATGCCACTGTTGATTGAATGATGTTAGCAATATTGGCCGTCTGAACGATTGGCATCGTAAATTGCCTTGAATATTGAATAAACGCTAGAATGTCGCCAATTGTGATGGCACCTCTCGTTGCAAAAATACCGCCAACGACACAGACAATAACATATCCTAGATTGCCAACGAATCTCATTAAGGGCATTATTATCCCTGAAATAAACTGTGCTTTATAGCCGGCAGTATAGAGTTGCTCATTAATAGCATTAAAGGTTGTAATCGATTCATCCTCACGGCCGTAAGCCTTAACAATTCTGTGACCAGTGTACATTTCTTCGACATGCCCATTAAGTTGTCCCAGTGATTTTTGCTGTGCAGCAAAGTTCTTTTGAGAGTGTTTGGCTATATTCATGGTCACTGCGACATAGAGTGGTAACGTTAAGATAACAATAAGGGTTAATAAGGGGCTTATGGAAAGCATCATAACCACAACGCCAAGAATCGTTACAATAGACGTAATCAATTGGGTCAGACTTTGCTGGAGCGTCGTTGAAATATTATCAAAGTCGTTGGTAACACGGCTGAGAATTTCGCCATGCGTACGGGCATCAAAGAACTTAAGCGGTAAGCGGGCAAGCTTCTCATCAACTTCCTTGCGCATATTATAAACAGTTTTTTGGGCAACTCCAGCCATAATATATTGTTGCAAATAACTAAATACCGCACTAATAAGATATAACCCTAAAAGAATTAACACAATCTGACCAATATACGTGAAATCCATGCTTGGAATAGGCTGATGCATCTTCAGGGCCATCATTTTGGCTCCGAAACCTTCAGCTATTTTGGTAATCGCCTTACTCATAATTTTGGGTCCAACAATACTAAAAATGGTTCCCAAGATTGCAAATATAAACACGGTAATAAATCTAGTTCTCTGAGGCTTTAAATAACTAAGCAACCTGAAAAGTGTTCCCTTAAAATCCTTCGCTTTTTCTACTGGTTTTCCAAGTGATCCCGCCGGGCCGCCTGATCTTCCGCCAAAAACTCCTTGTTGAGGTTTATCAACTTTACGTTCTTCACTCATGCCAATTCCTCCTCTGAAAGCTGTGAAGCTACAATCTCGCGATATACCTTACAGGTATTTAGCAATTCTTTATGCGTTCCCATGCCCGATATCTGACCGTCATCTAAGACTATAATTCTATCCGCATCTCTAACCGTTGAAACGCTTTGGGCAATAATAAAAACCGTAGCATCCAGAACTTCGGGCTTAAGAGCTGCCCGTAACTTAGCAGAGGTTTTAAAATCTAAGGCAGAGAAACTATCGTCAAAAATATAGATCTCCGGTTTCCTAATTAAAGCACGGGCAATAGAAAGACGTTGTTTCTGTCCCCCCGAAACATTGGTTCCGCCCTGGGCAATATGATGATCAAAACCTGCCTCTAACCCTGAGACGAACTCCGTAGCTTGAGCAACACGGGCTGCCTGTTCAAGCTCTTCCATAGTAGCATTTTCTTTGCCGTATTTTATATTTTCAGCAATAGTCCCTGAAAAAAGCACCGTTTTTTGAGGGACAAAACCGATTTTAGCACGCAGCGCTTTCTGACTCATTTCTCGAACATCGACTCCATCAACTAAAACACTGCCGTTTTCCACATCGTAGAAACGAGTAATCAAATTTACTAACGTGGATTTCCCTGAACCGGTCCCTCCAATAATTGCTGTTAGCTCACCTGGTTTTGCGCTGAAGGTTATCTTGTTCAGAGCTGGTTGATCTGCGCCAGGGTACCTAAAGGATACTTCTTTAAATTCAACAAAACCTCCTTCATTATTCGCAGTATTTGATTTTTCAGGATCAATGATATCGAGGTTTGCTTCCAGTACTTCATTGATTCTCACCGCCGAAACCTGAGCGCGGGGAACCATAATGAATAACATCACAAGCATCAGTAAGGAAAATAAGATTTGCGTAGCATATTGAATAAAGGCTAACAGTGATCCAATCTGCATAGATCCATCTTCTATTCTTAGCGCACCAAACCAAACAAGTGCCACCGTGGTTAAGTTCATGATCAACATCATCGCTGGCATCAATACCGCCATAATTATATTGACTTTAACTGCGTTGTCCATAAGATCTGCGTTAGCGTCATCAAAGCGCACTCTTTCTTTCTCAATGCGATTAAAAGCTCGCACAACTCTGATGCCTGTAAGCTTTTCTCGTAAAACAAGATTCAATTTATCTATCTTTTCTTGCATGACCTTAAATAGAGGCAAGCCTCTTTTCAAGGTCATCCCAATGACAAGGAATAGGATTGGTATTGTAACCACGAGCACCCAGGCCAGTGATCTATCCTGTTGCAAGGCCATAATAACTCCACCAATACATGTTAACGGCGCAGTAATCATCATACTTAGGATCAAAACCGATACTTGCTGAATTTGAGTTACATCGTTGGTCGTTCTTGTAATCAGCGTCGCAGTTCCAAATTTATCAAACTCATGCAGAGAAAAACTTTCAACTTTAGCAAAAATCTTTTCTCGCAAAATCTTGCCAAATCCTACAGCTGTTTTTGATGAGAGATAGGTGGCCATAATTGCGCATAATGTCCCCCCTGCTGCAATGAGTAACATGAAACCACCAATCTTAAGAATATAATTAATATCTTGGTTAGCTAAACCCTTGTCAACAATGTCGGCCATTAAGGTCGGTAAATAGAGATCTGAAAGTACTTGTGCAAAAAGGAAAACGATTATAACCGCTATATATAGAGAATATTGTTTAAGGAATCTATATAATTTAAGCATTAAAATTCCATCTCCAATCTTTTGTGATCTAGATGAGTTCAGAATTATTCTTCGTAACCACCTAAAAGCTTCCTCAAGGCATCTAAACCTTCAAATATTTTATCAAGTTCTTCGGGGGTGCCTTTGTTCATTGTGTTTTCGATACTTTCCTCTAGTCTTTTATGAAAATTCTTGTGCCTTTCCATGAAATCAGAAGATATGCTGACGTAAACGACTCTTTTATCTTGTTCGCTTCTTTTTCTTTCTACCATCCCCTGCTTCTCAAGCCTATCGATAATGCCTGATACTGTGCTATTGGATAAACAAAGCTTGCTACTTAATTCCGTTATTTTAAGCGTTTTTTCTTTACTTAGAATTCCAATGACCATGCTTTGAGGAGCAGTCATACCTATTCCCTCAAACATTTTGCTCATATTTTGTTTGAAAAGGTGCATTACTTCCTGAAAAAGTTTAGCAACTTTTACGCTATCATTTGAGTTCTCCATTTTGTTCACCGCCTCGCAATATATTTTGTATAAGAATACTTCGTACAAGAATATTTCGTACAAGAATATTTCGTACAAGAATACTTCGCCCACGAAGTATATTACTCCATTTGTATTTAATTGTCAAACAAATATTTATTGGCAATCAACCATTCGTCAGCATGCGTAGATCGGAGATTAATATTTGTACAATATTATGATCCTTACCACCTCTGTGAAATATAAAAAACGGACATTTCTGTCCGTTTCATACTAATAAGGTAAGGTCTTCAAACATCTCTATCTCTGTTTAATGTTGTCCTGGTGGTTGAGGTTGAGAATACTGTGGATTGTTTCGAGTATGGTCATTGTAGCCTGGCTTGACTTCCTTGGTTCCAGCCGATTGCGGATCTTTACCGTACTGAGCTGGCCCACCATATTTCTCGTTGGGGTTATCCTCATAGGAAAATTCGTTGCCTTGATTCCAGGGGCCTCGACTATCTCCTTGTCCAGTGGACATATTCATGTATTTCTTAGAGAAGTCAGAATCTCTGAAGTCTTTATTTACTCCGCTTCCTGCTAAGGAATTAATCGCTTGCATAAACGAGAAGTTATGAGATTCCTCGCGGCTTAAAAGAAATCGGATCATGTCTTTGACACCGGCATCATCTGTTTGTTGCAACAGGCGCTCATAAACGAGTTTAGCTCGCAACTCTGCTCCCGCATTGGCCGAAAGATCAGTATATAAATCCCCAGTTGAATTAACAAAGTTAGATGTCCAAGGTACACCAGCAGAATTGACCAGGAGTGGGCCTCCTCCTAACAGGGCCATATGATTGGCCGGGAAATCTTTAGGAATGCTATCAACGGGTCCAATCAACATTGCTAAGGCTTCACCGACCATTTCTAAATGGCTTAACTCCTCAGCTGCAATATCTTGCAGTAAATCCCTTATTTTCGGATCATTACACCCTACACTCTGAGAAAAATACTGCATAGCTGCTTTAAGTTCACCATTGCCACCCCCAAATTGCTCTAATAATAAGACGGCAAATCGAGGATCTGGTTGGTCGACATGTACGGTGTATTCCATATCCTTAACATGTTTAAACACTTAAAAGCCCTCCCTTTTAGCTAATTTATTTGAAGCGATAATTACTTGTCGAATTTCAAGGTTATTATTTGATTTAGTTTAAGCTTTTATCCGAGAATTTGTTTACAGTTAAGCGAAAGAATTCAAGATTAATTTTCGATGAAAAACATCTTTAGTTCTTGACGATTACTAACCCTGCTTGATATACTGACAACAAATCTGTTATTCTGAATTTAATAATCAGCAGTTCGGTTGGGGTAAACTTTGCGAAAGCGAAGGACGCTAAAGTCATGGGTCTAAGGCTTAAGAAAACCAAAGTACTTTTTCAAGTAACTTGGAACTTAAGCTAAGATCGCCAGATTACAAGATAGAACTTCTCTGGGGAGAGTAGTCACTGAAGACTACTCTCTTTTATTTTGGGAATATTAGGTGACAAAATGTTTTTTGGAGGTGTATTAATGCTCATTGGGATAGCCATAACGCTCTTCTTATTTAGCTATTTCTTCATTATCACAGAAAAGATCCCTCGCGCTGTAATCGCAGTTTTCGGTGCCTCACTACTGATTATCTTTGGGGTTCTTACTCAAGAAAAGGCGATTCATCACATTGATTGGAACACCTTAGGGCTATTGGTTGGGATGATGATCATTGTTGATCTGACTCGAAGATCAGGCGTCTTTACCTTTCTAGCCATCTGGGTTAGCAAAAAGGTCAAGGGGGATCCCCTATTACTGATGCTCTCCTTATCCTTGCTCACAGCTTTCCTGTCCGCATTATTGGATAACGTCACAACTGTCTTATTGATTGTTCCTGTAGCTCTTTCAATTGCTGATCAATTGGAAGTCGATCCTACTCCCTTTCTCTTCAGTCAAATTCTCATGAGTAACATTGGTGGCACAGCAACTCTTATCGGAGATCCACCCAATATAATAATTGCCGGACAAACACAACTTAGTTTTATGGATTTTATTATTAATCTGGCCCCCGTTATCATTATCATTATTATTGTTGCTCTTTACATTTTTTATCTTCTATATCGTCATAAGTTAGTTACCAAAGAAGAATTAAAAACGAAACTCATGGTTCAAAATGAATGGGACCATATTAAAGACTTTGCCTTGCTCAAAAAAAGTCTTTCCGTGTTAAGCTTAGTCATCTTGGGTTTTTCTTTGCATTCAATTCTGCACCTTGAAACAGCTACCATCGCCCTTAGCGGGGCAATGCTCTTAATGATCTGGACCCACGAAGAACCTGAAGACATTTTCTTAGCTATTGAATGGCCCACGCTCTTTTTCTTTGCCGGTTTGTTCGTTCTTGTTGGTGGCCTTATTGAAGTCGGAGTTCTTGACCGTCTAGCAGTGTGGAGCATGAGCCTGACCCAGGGAGACCCCCTTATCATGGCTATGTTGATTTTATTTATATCCGCTCTGCTCTCTTCCTTCCTCGATAATATTCCTTTCGTAGCAACCATGATTCCACTGATTCAAAAACTCGCTTCGCTCAGCCAGTTTACCCCAGCACAAACACAGCCCCTATGGTGGGCTTTAGCCTTAGGCGCTTGCCTTGGCGGAAACGGAACCTTGGTAGGAGCTTCCGCCAATCTCATCGTGGCAGGAATTGCTGAGAAAAATGGCATTAAAATACGTTATACTCAATTTCTTAAAGTAGGTTTTCCCATCATGATTCTCTCCACTGTAATTTCAGCTGTTTACCTCCTGATTCGTTATTATTAAGTCACGCCGCGTAAAACTCCGCAAGCGAGAGTAGTAGTCCAGACTACTCTCGCTTTTATCTACTGACCATACAGAGGTAATACCGCATTCATCCCAACTCCAAAAATACTCTCTCCACATTTCGAACAACACCCTCGCTCCAGACAATTCACTAGCACTGGTTCACGCCGAATCACAGCTTCTCCACACTGAGGACAAAACGTTGTATCCCCGCCGCTGACATTTCCCAAATATACATAAGGAAGCCACTCTTTGCCGATATTCCATAACCGCTCTAAGGTTTGCCGATCCGTCGGCGGTACCGCTAGACGATAAGCCGGGTGATAACGACTCAAATGCCAGGCCAGTGGAACATCGAGCCGATGTAGCCAGCGAGCCAACCCGGTGAGTTCTTTCAGGTCATCATTGGCCCCTGGAATAACGAGCGTTGTTATCTCTAAATGAACACGCCCTGCTAATCGCTCTACATTGTCTAAAACCCAGGCTAGTTTACCTCCACAATAGTGTTGATAAAACTCCTCCGAAAACGCTTTTATATCAATATTGACGGCATCCAGCCATGGAATCAACTCCTCGAGAAAACGCGGCGAAATTGTTCCGTTGCTAACTAAAACCACCTTTCCCCCTTGAGCTCGTACTAGAAGAGCAGTATCCCTGATCATCTCAAACCACACGCTCGGCTCTGAATAAGTAAAACACAGCCCCAACGATTTACGCTCCTGTCCGGCCAGCTCTGCAAGCTCGGTAGGCGTTACCTTTCTTCCCACTTGGTGTTTTTGGGATATCTCATGATTTTGACAAAACGAACAGCTTAGGTTACAGCCAAATCCTCCGACGGAAAAAATCCAAGAACCAGGATAAAAGTGATAAAGAGGCTTCTTTTCTATTGGGTCCAAATTCCAGGCTGCAACTTCACCATAGGTTCGAGATACGACCTTTCCCTCGCGATTTTCCCGTGCATGACACCGCCCTGACTGCCCAGGCTTTAATTGACAATGCTGGGGGCACAAGAGACAACTCGCACTATATGCTTCTTTGCTTACCTTTCCTTCTTTATTTATATTACTCATAATGCCGCTTTACCTCAAAACGCCACAGCTCCACTGATTCCTCTGGCAAAATTCCCGCTTTTTGTTTAGCAATACTGACTTGCTCGACGATGGTATCGATACCTTCTAAATGAGGGAGCAAAAGCCCAGTTTTCCTTCCGTGACGAACAACAACTCCATACCGCCAAGGATCTAAATCGTCTGTCCCCTCGATTTTCTCGAGTTCCCCGAGCACATCAACAGTAATACTCAAGGTATCCATTTCGTATGCTTGAACTGGCCGAAAGCGTGGGTCCCTAGTTCCTGCAGCAAGAGCATTATGTTGAATTTCTATAGCCAAGTTCTCCTGCCAGGGCTCGGTCGTTCCAATACAGCCGCGCAGTTGCCCATTCTGTTTTAGCGTTACAAAACATCCTCGCCGCACAGCAAACTCTGGAGAATCAGGAAAACGAGGTTGAGCAAGATCTTCATTATTCAAATACGCACTTAGGCAACGCCTCGCCCAAAGAGGTAAGGGGGATGAATGATACAGATCAGCCACCATATACCCTACACCAAAAGGACCCTCATAGGATAACACTTCTGGAGCACCTTCTTTAGCCGCTAAGGCCAAACGCAGGCTCCTGTACCCACATTCGCCAGCTTTTTCGACTAGGTCAACTGGTAAACTAGTGAGCTTTTTCGTGTCTCCCTGAAGAGCTCTAACTATGGCCTGATCAAATTCCGGCCCCGCAGAATCAAATCCGTACGGCCCGTCTTCCTTCAAACGATGGGAGAGATCCCCGCTGGCAACAAGCGCATAGCGTCCAGGCAGCTTATCCACGATTTGGCCTATACGTAAACCATATTCTTCCGGCCTCACCAAGGGCATCCCTAAAAGCACAACCTTCCCACTCCAGCCTGCTTTTTGTAAGAAATAGAGTGGCACCAGTGCACCATGATCCAAGGGTCCCTGTATAGGAACAATTCCCAACAACTCTTTCTGGAATTGTGCAATCACTGTAGTATCGCATGTAAATGAAATACCTAGCTGCCCAGCTCCAAATTTAGCGAAATTTCCTCGGACAACCTCCTCTGTCGAAAGTGTAATCCCATCCTTAATGAGCGGGGCATGAGGGGAGACCATAATCACTGTCTCAACCTCAGCTCGAACTAGACGACTCGAAATCTCTTGGTAAGCATCTAAACTCGCCTGGCACTTGCTTTCTTCCCCCTTTCCGATCTCTGGGACGAGGATGGGTGGATGCGGCACAAATACAGTATAAACCAAGCCCATAAGCTAGCACTCCTTTTGATAGACTTAACATTACTATAGTTACCATAATCGCCACGAACATTCGAAGAATCAGGCTATCATCTTTCGTTCTTGCCTAGGCCACAGATATCCTGCCTTAACATAAACATTTATACGTAAATTTTACCAATGTACGTTCTCAATAGTTTCTTAAATTTTTTGCAGTTTTATTATTTTTGACAATCTTCCGAATAAGGGTGCTTCGTGTAAAGAAAACTTAGCTGGCGCCCGAAGACACCGTCTTCGCACGTATTATCCTTCTTGCAGCCTTAGCGAAGGCGGTCCCTTCTCGCCATCACGGCGCCTTGCCATCCATGGCGGCGCTCTAATCTCGAACGTCCTGTTCGAGCCATGGCTACTGGGACACTCGGCCATCCATGGCCAGCGACTGCCATAGTTACCCTTATGCTTAGAAAGTATATAACGAAGTTTATACTTTCTAATAGTACAAAAAAAGAGGATTATTCACCTATGAAGTAGTGAATAATCCTTAAAATTTATCTGAGATTATTGAAACATAAGTTAATAGACAGGAATAAGTTTTAACCCTCAATAGGTTTAAGCTTGCAAAGAAAATGGCGAAGTACTTTGGGTTCATAAGTAAATTCCAAACCTTTAATTTGCTCACGACGTTCCCAAATCGCTTCTAGGGCATCGACAACTACATCCATATGGCGGTCTGTATAAACGCGGCGTGGAATTGTCAAGCGCATGAACTCTACACCAGCTTTTTTTTGAATCCCTGTCTCAGGGTCACGGCCCAGTAACAGGGAACCTACCTCTACCGGGCGAACACCAGCCTCGAGATATAGTTCGTTACTAAGAGCTTGGGCCGGGAATTGATCTGCAGGAATATGAGGCAGGAATTTACCAGCATCCACAAAAACGGCATGTCCACCGACAGGCCATTGGATGGGGATACCACGCTTACGCAGCTCATCACCTAAGTATTCCACTTGACCAATTCGACTTTCCAGATAATCAATGTCTAAACCTTCAAACAAACCAACTGCTAAGCATTCCATATCACGACCAGAGAGCCCCCCGTAGGTTATAAATCCTTCCATAGGTACACAGCTCGTGCTCGCCTTTTGGTACATTTCTTCTTCATTTTTAATGCTAATCAACCCGCCCATGTTAACAATAGCGTCTTTCTTCGCACTCATCGTGAAGTAATCACCCATATCATACATTTCCCTGACAATCTCTTGAATGCTCTTATTTTCATAACCAGGCTCGCGTTTCTTAATAAAATATGCATTCTCAGCAAAACGCGCGGAGTCAATATTGACTTTCAAGGCATATTTATCGGCGATTTTTCGTACCCCACGGAAATTTTCCATAGAAAGTGGCTGTCCGCCCGACGAGTTGCAAGTCACTGTGGCAATAATAAATGCAATGTTTTCCGGGCCTTTTTCGATGATGAAATTCTCTAGTTTTTCTAAATCGAAGTTGCCCTTAAACGGATGCTCCTTCTCAGTATCAAAAGCATCCTCAATGACGAGGTTCACGGGAACCATACCGTTCATTTCGATATGAGCCATGGTCGTATCAAAATGCATATTTCCAAGGACAAATTGGCCGTTGTGATTCTTTAAATGAGGAAAAAGGACTTGTTCAGCCCCACGTCCTTGGTGCGTCGGAATAACATACTCATAACCGAAGATGTCTTTCACTGCATCTTTCACTTTGAAGAAGGATTTACTTCCAGCATAGGACTCATCTCCCAGCATCAAAGCCGACCACTGTCTGTCACTCATAGCACCTGTGCCACTGTCGGTGAGAAGATCAATGTAAACGTCCTCTGCTTTTAACAGAAAGGGATTATACCCTGCTTCTTGAAGTTTTAGCAAACGCTCTTCACGTGAAATCATACGAATCGATTCAACCATTTTAATGCGATAAGGTTCTGCTTTTCTAGCCACTTATGACCATCCTCCCATGCTTGGATTATTTAGATTTTCGATTACTTAAAAACTTCTTCAATCAGATCAAGGGCTGCAGTCATCTGAGAAGGGCGCTTTTTCCCATAGATTAGGCTTGAAATCAGCACATAACTAAATAAATGCAATTTTTGTACCATGCTTTTGAGTCCAACCAGAAAAGGCAGGAGCACGTTAATAGTCTATTTATAAATAAAACTGATAAGAAAAAGTGACAAATATTCTTATCACTGATAAAAATAATTGTCACTTTTCTAAACTTAGTTATTCCCAATTCTATAACTCTTCATTTTGTTTAAAATCGTTGTATTGGAAACCCCCAATATTCTCCCTGCTTTTCTAGAAGACGAATGTTTTTCCAACACCCGCATAAGAACTTGTTTTTCAACCTCACTTACAATCTTCTTTAATGTAGGCCATTCTTGCTGGATTGGAATCTTAATTTGGAGATCATCTTCACACCCTCCAGTATGTTGGTTTGGGATCAGTTCTGTCCACTCGTAGAAGAGTCGTGGCTCAATCTCGAAAGAATCCATGACATTAATAATGCGTTCCAACGTATTTTCGAGCTGACGAACATTTCCCGGCCAAGGTTGGCTCATCAACAAGTCCATACTCTCCTTTGTTATATGGATCTCTGGTTTTCCCAATTTTTCTGAAATCTTGCGGGTGAGATGCTGGGCGATCAACGGAATATCTTCATAGCGTTCCCTTAGGGGAGGAATTCTCAACGGAATAACATTTAGTCGATAATAGAGGTCTTCCCGAAAGTCCCCCTTTTGGATCATTTCTTCCAGATTACGGTGTGTCGCCGCAATAATACGAACATCCACAGGAAACTCCTTTGTTCCTCCGACCCGGCGAATCATATTTTCCTGCAAAACCCGCAGTAGACGAACCTGAACGAGCGGCGGGATTTCTCCGATCTCATCCAAGAAGAGAGTTCCTTGATCCGCTTGCTCAAAAAGCCCCCTCTTCCCCCCTCTTGCCGCCCCCGTAAAAGATCCTTCTTCATATCCGAAGAGTTCACTTTCCAGCAAGCTGTCTGGTAAGGCCGCGCAATTGATCGGAATAAAGGGAGCCTGTGCCCGCGGACTCTCCATGTGAATGGCTCGCGCAAACAGCTCTTTCCCTGTCCCGCTTTCCCCGCGCAGTAAAATTATCGAGCTTCCTTTAGCAACCATTTTAGCGGTTTCCACAACCTGACGCATCTTCGCGCTCTGATATACAATCCTCTCGAAGGACATCAATTGTTTTTTGCGGTCAACTTTGGAAATAATCTCTTCGACTTGACGAAAATCTTTCATCGTGGCAACCGCTCCGATAACCTGCCCCTTCGCATTGAGTACCGGAACACCTGTTGTTAAAAAATGAATGATCTGATTGCCTTTTTTAAATTCCCGTTCCTCGAGCTGGTAGGGCAGGCCGGTCTTCAGCGTTTCTAGAATAGGAGCGTTTTCCTGAAATAACGTCTCCGCGCTTAATCCGATTGCCTCCTCAGGTGAACAGCGGAAGATTTTACAGGCTACTTCATTAATCTGAATGATTTCGCCCTCTTTATTAACAGCCACAATCCCTTCACCAACTGAGTTTAAAATTGTCCTTAACTCACGCTCTCGCTCTTCGTATGGCATCTGATCCCGCAAATATACCGAGAGAACTCCTCTAACCGCTCTCAAATCTTTTATTAGGCGTTGAACCTGTTCATCAGAAGTACAACGAAATTTGATTGACATACCCTGAGCCGGAATTACTTCCATCCCAATCTTATCAACCCTATTCTTTTCACAACCCTCAAAGATCTCCATTCCTAAACCTAAGCGGTCTTCAAAATCAATCTGGACCACACGTTCAAGAAATCCCATGGGTAACCTCCTCTAAGAAAATCTATTCAAGTTGAAAAATGTTGTAATCTATTTAATCCTGTCACTAAATTATATCATGATTATGTACCATGAACCCAGAATTCCAATTTTTTGCTTGGTTCATTCACGAGGAATCAGTTATACTTAAATTAGTTTGCGTCATGGCATAAAGATTGCATGACGAATTTCAAGAAGGTAGGTAGATAACCATGAATAAACAAACCGTCAGTACTCCCAATGCGCCCGCGGCCATTGGCCCTTATTCTCAAGGGGTTAAGTTTGGAAATTTAATTTTCACTTCCGGGCAGCTCCCTCTGAACCCCCAAAATGGAGAATTGGTCGCTGATATAGAGGGAGCAACCAAACAGTCCTTAGATAATATCAAGGCGATTTTAGAATCTGCAGGGACGTCCATGGATAAAATTGTTAAGACTGTGGTTTTTCTAAGAGACATGAATGACTTTGCTGCAATGAACGCCATATACGCTACGTATTTCCCTAGTAACCCACCAGCTCGTTCTGCTGTACAAGTCGCTCGATTACCTAAGGACGCCATTCTTGAAATTGAAGCGATTGCTCTCGCTGAATAATGAAATGAAAAAGGATCCATCATGGATCCTTTTTCATTTCATTATTCTAGAACTCAAACTGTTTGTTTATAAACTAAATAGTTTTTCGTATGACAAAAAAGTAGGCTTACTATCACTGGCCTTGCCTCAGTTATCTTCGGGTACCTATCTCAACAAGGTTTTCGGCTAAACTAACAATCTGCCCGAGGGCTAAGGACAACTCGGCAGCCGCATAGGCTTGAGACTCTGTAACTGTTCCCAGTTGACCTATCGCTTCGATCAGGTTAAGAACGGAAATTTGAACAGTTTCCAGATCATTTTCAATTTCCGTTGTCGAGACTCTTGTCGATTCGGAGAGTTTCCGAACTTCATCAGCGACAACTGAAAATCCCCGACCGAATTTGCCCGCCCTGGCCGCCTCGATAGACGCGTTCAGTCCAAGGACATTAGTCTGCATAGAAATCTTATGAATTTCATCCTTTACTTTACCTGTATGTTCAATCTCTCGAAGAGCACGGGTGGTCTCACTCTCCATATGTCTCACCGTGCCCGCAAGTTCTTCCGATGAAGCGGAAAGGTTTTCGGCAGAAGCGGATATTTCTTCAACTGCTGACAAAATATTCTGACCGGCGTCGGTCAATGTATCATACTTAGCGACTGAAATGTCAATCATAGCACACCCAACAACAATACCGTTTTCCTTGATTGGATAACCTATTCCCACATAGGGAATGCCTAAAACCTCTTTAGGTACACGCTTCACAATCCGTTTCCCAGTAAGAATGGCTTCTTCAGATATTCCGCCTCTTGGCAAGGGATCGCCCGCTTTGATTTTCATGTTCAGGTTAGTACTCGGATACCAGGCTAACACTTTTTCAGTATCTAGAATACATACCGCTACTTCCTCATCAAAGAGTTGTTGCAACTCACCAGCCACTTCTAAAAAGGCCTCGAGCTTCACTAACTTCACCTCTCAGTCTCTTCTCACTTCCCCGCCCCATTGCGTGAGCATCAGTAGTATAGCTATTATCGGAGAACAACATCAAAGCCTCAAGAACCCCACCACCAACAGCTCTTGCCTTATCTGAGATCGTGAAACAGTGTTCCTTCACTCCCCGAGGATCGATGTCTCCAACCTTGGTTCCTGTCTCTACAGTCAACCCATCGTGTAAAATCCCTCGTAATACGCCACTGATATTTGCTCGAATTTCCGAGCTGCCGACGAAAGCGACTAACTCATCTGCTTGTACAAAATCACTGATTTGCCGGCATCCTTTGTAAGAGCCTGAAGCAGGGGCATATAAAACCCGTTTGCTTGCATGACCATCAATGACACCGGGGATGGACGTATTCGAGGCAGCAGTACCACTCGTAATAACACGCCCCAAATGGTGACCTCGTTTAGTTTCAATAACTGCGTGAACATCCTGCCCGACTGTAAACCCTGGTCCTATCCCGATTACAATGGGCGCATCCGTCAACTGGGTTCCTAAATTTCTTTTCGCGATAATTGCATCAACGACTGCCAGCGGTTTAATCTTATTGATGATCTGCGCCTTAGTATCAATGATAATTGGTATAAAGCCCATTTTTAGAATCTGATACGCTTGTTGGTCATTTGATACCAGTTGAGCTCTAACGTTCTCAACCACAGTCACTTTAGAATAGACCGCTTCTGCAAAAGAGACAGTTCTTCTTATAGCCGTGGGCTGAGGAACTTCAGTGATCACAACTTTGAAACCGGCCCGCCAAATCCGATGAATAATCCCTGTCGCTAGGTCGCCACCACCCCGAACCACAACCAAGTTCTTCATCAAATCCATCCCGTCCTTAAATCCATCTTCAACCAATTACATATTTCGCTTCTAACTCACGAATTTCCATCAAACCAATTAGTTCATTAAATTCTGGAAATGGAATCATTTTTGACATTAAGTTTTTAGTGGTTCCTGTTTTCATGAGTTCTTCCATTAAATTCTTCATAGCTTGTGCCACCATGTACGTTGAAGACGTCGGGAAGATGACCAGATCATACCCTAGTTTTTCTAATTCTCGAGCCGATAACAGAGGAGTACGTCCACCTTCTACCATATTTGCTAACACCGGAACGTTAAAGCCGGATGTTATTCTCTTCATCTCTTCGACTGACTCTGGGGATTCAACAAAAATCACATCCGCCCCTGCTTCTTCATAAGCTTTAGCACGACGGATAGCCTCGTCAATTCCATGAATAGTTCGGGCATCCGTTCGCGCAATGATTACGAAATCAGAATTTCTTCTCGCTTCGACTGCCGCCCGGATTTTGCCCACCATTTCTGCCATGGGAATGACTTGACGTCCTGTCATGTGTCCACACTTTTTAGGTGCCACTTGGTCTTCTAATTGTATAGCGGCTACCCCAGCCATTTCATATTGACGCACTGTTCTCATAACATTAATAGCATTTCCGAATCCCGTGTCCCCATCAGCTATGACCGGAACATCTACGGCACTGGCAAAATTGTTGGCCCGAGCCAACATCTCACTCATTGTCAATAATCCAACGTCTGCTGTACCCAAATGGCTTGCTGCTTGGCCATAGCCTGTCATGTAAACGGCCTGAAAACCGGTTTTCTCTATGATCTTGGCGGTTAAGACATCATGTGCCCCAGGAACAACTAAAATTTCTTGATCTGCCAATAAATCCCTCAACACTTTACCTTTATTCATAATGATGATTAGCTCCTTATTCAAACTTTTTGTATACCTTTTAAGATGTTATTTTCTGCTAAAGTTAGCGCTTCGTTAGGATATTCTTCGGCCATAGCCCCAAGGGTATAGAGCTGATAATGATGATCCACCACAAACTCAGGTTTTTCTGGCAGTAAAGAAATTCCTCGCTTGGCAAAGGATTTTTGTAAAATTTCCAAGGCTTCTTCTTTTGTCGAATGGGCGAAAATGCCACCCACTGCGATAACTCTCTGAACTTTACGCAAATCTCGGCCAACAGGTGTTCCAGGCACAATACCGATAACCGGATCAAAACTCTGGGCAAAATACCCAGCATGCCGCTTAATGGCGACTTCTATGGCGCTAATAGCTAACGCTTTATCAAAGTCTATCTCTTTTTGATTGCTGCTGATGTGTTCTGGGTTCTTCTCAAGATACTGGGCATAGATTTGGATCTCCTTCATCAAGTCTTCGCCTTTTAATTCAATTTTAGCCAAAACTTCATTGGCTCCAACTGTTTCCACAATGCCTGTAGCACTCACTCTTAATCCTAGGTTACCTTCGACCGTTCTGTACGCTAACTGCTTCTCATTCGAAACAACTAAACCCGTTTCCTCTTTGGTTAGATTTTCTAAATCAGGTAAAACAGAGTGGACATCCGTCGTTGCCCCACCAATATCTATGACCAGGATATTGCCATAACCTTTTTTCTCATGGGTGCCCAGCGCTAAGAGCTCTGCCCCCATAAGCACTGCACCAGGTGTGGGAATAACCCGTCCATTCGAGACTATTTCCAGTAAGCGTCCTAAACCTCTGGCCCTAGTAATTTGCCGAATAAATTCCTGATGAATAGCTTCCCGAGCTGGTTTGACTTTCAACTCATGAATCGTTGGCATAACGTTAGGCACCCGAATCGCGCCAATACCGCCTAGTTGCAAAATTTCTTCTACTTTTGCCTGAGCTTGAGTATTTCCAGCAATAATGACCACACCATGCGTCTTACTGTTCACAATAACTTCAGCATTCGCCAGTAGAGAATCCTGATCGCCGCCATCTGTCCCACCGGCTAAAAGAATAATATCGGGCTTGATTTCCTGTAATACCTCTAAGCGAAAATCAACAGGAGTCTCCTGGGAAATTATCTCCACTACCCGAGCACCGGCACTCATGGCCACTTCTTTGGCCGCCTTAGCGGTAACTCTGGGCATATAACCCATCGCTACCATCCGCAACCCTCCCGCTGCGGAACTCGTTGCTAAGGTGTGCGAGGAAGTCACCTCTGACCACTGGAGATTACGCGCCAGATTATGTCTTGCATTGATCAGTCCCATCTCGATGTTTTTCACTGTCGTCGGAGCTTGGGAACGACCAATAAATCTTAAATTGGGCCCAAAACGATTGAATGCTGCTACCTTGGTATAAGTGCTTCCCACATCGTAGACTAAAAGATCAACCTGGGGCATAATCCTATCACTCCCTGGGCAACCCGTATTTTTCCTAAACTAGATAGCAATGTAAACATAACCGTCCATAATACGGCGTGCAGTACGGCCAAAGGCCGCTCTCTCAAGCTTAATCCCGCCGCCTTCTTCCTTAGCTTCAACTTCGATAGCAATAACACCGGCAGGATGGCCGATTCTAACAAGCGGAGATTGAGAATGGGTCATAAGGTTCACAATCGAACCCGGTATTTTTGCTGCTGCCCCGGTACAAGTCGTTCCTGTACCTGCATAGGTCTTGTGCGTCACTTGCATATACATGAGTCGGGATACAAAGTCAACTTGATCAGCACTAATTATTTTGCCCGTAGTAAAATCGTGATAATCTTGTGGTTCACTGACAAAAGCAATCATTGGAAAGGCGGGACTGTTTTTTAAAGCATCTGCTTCATCTTTAGCCATCCCAATCATGGCTGCCGTTTTGCCACGGATTTTTTCTAACAAGTTCAGCAGTTCTTTATTTTCGTCTATTTGAGCCGGCATTTCAATTCCTGTAAGGCCTAAATCTTTAGCTCGTACAAAAACCATTGGATTTGCGACATCAATAATAGAGGCTTCTAAGGTGCCAAAACCTTCTATATTAAGGACATCAACAACTTTCCCAGTAGGCAGCATCTTATTAGTAACGGAACCCGCAGTGCCAGCAAAGTCCATCATGATTTTTGCGCCAGTGCCTGGAACTCCGGCAATTTTGTAGTCACCGCTTACTTTGGCGTGACCGTCTTGCACAGGAACCTCAGCAACCAGAATTTTACCGGTATTTGTATTGTGAATGCGCACCTTGGTGACTGGTTCAACAACTCTTACTAAACCTTCGTCAATGGCGAATGGACCCACGCCTGAAGATATATTTCCGCAGTTTCCGGAAAAATCAACCAATTCTGTTCCAATGCTCACTTGCCCAAATGTATAATTGACATCAGCATCGGAGCGTGTGGAAGGACCAATAATAGCTAATTTGCTCGTCAGAGGATCTGCTCCCCCCAAACCGTCAATTTGCCGTACATCGGGGCTGCCAAAGATGGCTAAGATCTCTTGAGTTCTTCTGTGTGGATCGGATGGCAAATCATTTTCCATCAGAAAAATTCCTTTACTCGTACCCGCCCTTAAAATGGCACATCGTATCCTGCGTTGCTCCGTCATCCTATTTCCCTCTTCCGTTCATTCTCACTTCTACCCACTTAATGACCTCATGTGGATCACTACCAGGACCGAAGAAACTCTCGACTCCTAAAAAATCGGTTCCTTCATTTTTAATCTTTTGTTCGATCAGCGCATGTTCCTCTTCTTTCTCTGCGATCCGTCCTCCAGCCATGAGTACCACATTCTCCCTGATTCCAAGTTCCTTAAGGCGCCTCTCTACACGTGGGAATAACGTTAAACCCAACCCTAAGAGATTGCTGACCCCAACCACATCCGCTTTGGTTTCTGCCGCGACTTCAGCTACGGTTTCAGGCAAATTCATCCCCCGTAAATAGATCACTTCATAACCTGCTTGCTCAAAAGCCTCACGGATAACGTTAATCCCGACCACATGGGCGTCCGCACCGACAGTCGCTAAAAGTATCTTTTCCTTTTTAGAAATAGGCTTTTCGGCTTCCACTGTAACCTTCTCCGTGGTAAAGGACATTTTATCCATTGGCACATCTGCCGGACCATACCCTGGTATATAGCGGCGAATACCATCTTTCCCACGGTGGGTTTTGACACCCCGTTTCAGATCCCAAGCAGCTGCTCTCGGCGCATCGAGAATGCCCTTTTTACCAGCTGCGACAATGATATCGATAAGCTCTTCATCCCCATAGTTTAGCCAAAAATCCGGCCCGATTTCTTCTGGACTTAACTCCCGAGACAATCCGAATGTGCTTCTCAAAACAGCCAAAGCCTCTGTGACTATTTCAGCTTGTCGGCGCTCAATAGCAAGATCCTTGATTTCGAAGGAAGCAATATTCTCAAAGACATTTTGGGTGGCCCAAATCGCCTTAGCCATTGATGCTCCCGTCGGAATCCCCACATTTTCCGCGGCTTTTGGCCTATAGAAGTTTGCTCCACCTAATTTGGCACTAATCGCCATCCTGGCAAAGTGAGCTTGCTCGGCAATCAGATCTGCCGGAGGATTCTGGAAAGTTTCAGGGACGACAATCAAAAACTCGCTCCACATCAGTTGCCTAAAGGCCCGCATGACAGCCAAATCGGCAAGCAAATTAATTCCAGCCACATTCATTTGAATACCGCTAAGTGCGCTAGGTAACCCGGCATGAATCGCCAGGCCTTCAGCTAAGAGACACATCGCTAGGGCCATACCATCTGTTCCGCCAATATTATTGAGATGTTTATGGGAATCTGTTTGGACAAAAATATTATTTTCAGCACAAATTTGCAGTGCTTTATACCCGTTAAAGACCTTCGTTTTATAATCATGAATACCCCGCCCACCGAAATGAACGTGGATAACGGGTCCGATATCTGTACCGTCGAAGCCGGCAATCAAGGAATTAATAATGGATAAGTGCGGTGTATCCCCAGTTGCATTAATACGCAGAGGATGATTTGCTCCACCACCCAGCTCAATGAATTGACGCTCTCCAGCTGGAGTTATACCACCCTTACCTCGGGACTGCTCAATCAAATCTGCCCCGTCTAAGGGATCAATGTGCCGAGTGGCTTCAGAATGCACAAAATGAAAGAGATCTAGGTTAAGTTCCTCAGCTACTTTATACATAGCTATTGATTCCTGATAAGTCTCTTCAGCAGAATTACGACCCAAAATCGGGTTTTGGGCAGGAATACCCGTCCAGGCTGCAAGGCGTCCCAACTCCGTTATACGGTAACCACTGCGTTCAACCCCATTAACGACTCTGGGAAAAGGTGCCGGTAAGCCGGTAATCGAACCATCCGAGCCCATTTTAGGCATTTCTACGCCAAAAACCTTTTCATAAGCTTGAACTCGTTCATAGTCCTCTGTAATGATCTTCTTGGTTTTTTCCTGCATTAGGTTCTTCCTCCTAACGTCCCTACGTACAACTTCCAATGACAACTTACGACATTTTGGTTGATGAGAGGTTCAATCAACCAGGACAATCCCTAACCGCTTAGCCGCCAAGATAGCTTGCTCCAAGGACGGTCTGGCGTTTTTAAGAACTAGTCGAGCGCCCCCTCTGTTCAAAGCTTCGACCATTGAATTTTGCTCTGTAGCGTAGATAGTAATCCTTTGCATCTGAGGATCATCCACTTTTACTATTTCAATTTTTATCTTCTTTTCCCGGACTCTTTGCATGATCTCCCGATAGGCTTTGCCGTCATCTGTACCGGCCCCCTGGACTGCAGCCATAAGAATTCCTGGAACGTTAATTCCACGCCGTGCAAACAGTTCTGCGTACAATTCGATCTTAACTCCAGTGATTTCTCCTTTCGCCAAGGCATGGGCAATACGTCCGGTATTCGTCGGTGATCCTACGGCTTGGCTGCTTCCCCCAACCACAGCTTCACCAAACGGCTTGATGATAGAATTAGCTTTTTCGGCAAGTACACGAGCTTCTTTTAAGGCTCTGTCCATAGTCACTTCAATGTTTGTCTTTTCTATTTCTTTAATTGAATCATCTACGAAGTATTCAACCTCAAGATTCGTTTTAAAGAAAGGCTGCATATAATCGTTAACCGTAGGAACTAGGTACGTCGCTGAAACGGGATGTACTGCTGCTGCCAGGGCCATCATGACGTCAACTGGTACATCGACAGGAATGTTGGTATGCAGAGCCAAGTTTGCTGCCAAATTGCCAATAACTACGCCACCACCGATATGAGTGGCGCATAGCCCTGATACCATTACCCGGGGAGTGCATGGGACACCAATCGTTGGAGATAACGCTAAAACGATAGCTTTAGCCAACGCTTGGGGCTGTCCTTGGCGGTATTCGACTAACGTTGCAGCTGTAGCAGCAGCGCCTGCCCCAAGGCCTTCCATATTGCAGCCCGTGGATATTTTACCCGCGCGGAAAATGGTTCCCACTTTTAGCATCACAGCTACGACTCGGGCCAATTCTTCTTTATCTTCGATGATCTCCTTAAGGGAACGGAAAATTCCGGTGTAGGTACAAGAATCTCCAGTTCCAGCGCAGGGTTGCAGTCCGCAAGAATGGTTGCCAACTTGAGCGGCTAGAGTATAAACAAGTATCTTATTGATGAGGTCATCCTCAAATAAACGATGAGAAAAGTCATTATAAGCTAATTCTTGAGGTGCTTTACCAAGCAAAAAACTAGAACCAGAGGTAATGCCCACCTCTGCGGCATAAAGGTTGTGAGCAAAGGCATTAATAACGGCATCGATAACCTCTTCTCGGGTCATAGCATTCTGGGACATGCCCTCGGCGATAATAACGTCACTGGCCCGTATGCCTAAATCGCCCGCGATTTCGACAACTTCACCTATCGTTAAATTTCCAGCTTGGTATCCCTTTGCTTGGATTAATTTTATGATCTCTTTCACTTGGATCACCCCTAGTTTTTTAAAGTTTAGACTCTGACTTTAATATTCAGTAGATCCTCCAGCGGTTTTATGACAGCGGAAATATCTTCCCGTCCTAATCCTGCAGCTCGCGCTTGCTCAAATACCTGTTGGGCAACATTCGCTAGAATCATCGGGACATTGCCCTCTTTAGCTGTTTGGATAGCGAGTTCAAGATCTTTATATTGGAGGTCGATTGCAAATCCTGCCTCAAATTGACCTTTAAAAACAAAGTTCGGCATTTTGGCTGTGAGCACATAGCTGTTCCCAGAACTAACGCTAATAATTTCCAACAAGAGTTTGGGATCCAGCCCCAGCTTTGTTCCTAAGACAAAAGCTTCTGCTGCTGCTGCCATATTCACGCCCAGCAATAGGTTATTGACGATCTTTACTGCATCTCCAGCACCTGCCTTACCCACGTGGTAAATCTTTTTACCCATGACCTCCAACAACGCTTGATAGCGCTCCACAAGTTCTTTCTCACCGCCCACCATAATGGTTAAGGTTCCTTCCGCTGCACCTTTTACCCCACCACTAACCGGTGCATCGATATAATTAAGCTGCTGTTCAAAGGCTTTTTTTGCCATTTTCTGGGTAAATGTTGGAGCAACACTCGACATATCAATGATCGTAAGTCCCGGCTTTGCTCCGGCGAAAACTCCCTGTTCTCCGAGAAGGACCTGTTCTACAATCCCCCCATTAGGCAACATTGTGATAATCACATCAACTTCTTGAGCTAATTCACAGGGATTCGGTACTCTTTTTGCCCCTTCAGCAACAAGCTCTTGAACAGCTGCCCCATTCACATCATTGACAAATAGCGGATACCCCGCGCCTAGGATATTTTTGGCCATAGGTTTTCCCATGACACCAATTCCAATAAAGCCTACTTTCAATGGTACCACCTCCTCTTATCAGCCTTATACTTATCTGAGGCCGTCTTCACCTTTAACTTCACTTTTTTGCAAGCCACCAATTCGGGGATGCGGACGCCCTGCATCCGTAACAACCAGCGCAACAACCAACTCATCAGCTCTAGGTGCATCAGCAATCCTAACTTCCATAGCATCATAGTGTGTACGCACAAATGCGGCATCTTTATAATGTACGGGCACATCCAGGCCTGTTCCCATTCCACCCAGCTTTTTAGCAGAAGGAATGATTGCTTTACCGCCTCCAACCTGTTCCCTAAGAGGTTTACCTAAACGAGGATGTAAAATAGCAGCGGCATGTTCAAGCTCACCTTTTTCACCGACAATAGCTCCCTTGCCGTAGCTCTCAACATCTTCTTTCGCAATTCCGAGTGCTTTTACTGCCCGTTCAGCGAGCATTGAACCCAATTGTTCACCAATTTCCATCAGTTCTGTTAAATCTTCCACGTACAGTCCGGCAAATGGATTATTAATAACAGCCATAGCCACCGCCTTACGTGTGGGTTTAGCGACAGTCTTTTTGCCATCTTGATGAGTTTCTTCAACGACCGTTACAATTTTACGAATTTCCATGTTGCTTTCCTCCTTCAAATTTTGCTGATTGACACAAGTTATCTGGTATCATAACCACCAAGTCATCCAGATAGAGTACCGCACCGTGAATACGGCCTTGAGACTTAAGTTCTATGGCTTTATGCAACCCATTTTCCAAAGCTTTTACCTTAGTTTGAGGGCTTAGATTCCCAACCTTAACTGTCACCAGATGACCAGGTATGTCTGTATTGGGATCTAATAATTCCGCCGGCAATCTCGAAATGCCTGGATCTTCAGTAAAACAATGATTAGCTATCAGCGTCGCACAAGCATCGGCAACTCGAGCAGTCTTCGCAACAACCGTCACAGCACTAGCGATACCCTTTGTAAAGCTTCGCCCTCCTAGACCACTGGTTGCGACTCCTCCAATTTCGTCTTCAGCAGTAAGGTTAAGAATATGGCTATACCCTGAAGATTCAATACTCGGTGTCAGCCCCAGCTTCGTCGTTTCAAGGCCAAGCAATCTTATCGCAATATCCCCGCCGTTATTGATCATGACCTTTGAGGCACCTTTTGTCACCAACCAATCGCCCGCTAAATCCGCAAAAGTACCCGCTACCGCTGCCATGGGCGTTAAGGTCCGATCTCCGGTTTCTAACACAGCCTCAACCATCAACCGTAAAGGCAAAGGATAGGCACTAAGCTCCGGTTCATCCAATGTTAAAACATCTTTTGCTTGTTTTTGAACTTCTGCTAAATCTGACAGAATCTTGATCACATACTCTGCAGCCTCTTGCAGTTGCTCTGTCATGACTAGGCCATGTGCTTTGGCCATTAACATCATTTGAACCGGGCCATAATTCAGAAATACCCGATCTTCGGCTAAGACATTGATCATTAGGGTAGACGCCTCCTTCGCGAAGTGTTCTGTTTGGGATAGAGGCTACTGTGAAAGCACTCCTCAGCTCGATAGTGTTAGTTATATTCAGACTCAGCTGAACAAGTTCACATTGAGACAATCTGACTTAGCTTCTTGATCGCCTTGATATGTCCACCTATTTCCTCATACTTTTCCAAAGACATTGTATATTCTACCGGAGCAACCGTTGCGGGTGTGGGAACCCAAGTAAAAGCTTTTGAAACTACTTTTTCAACATCGACCATGAAGTTAATTCCCCCACCAGGGAGTACATAGACCTCAGCACCGCCGATGGTTAATATCGCTTCTCTGTTATGGACAGCCTGGGTAACTTTAAGTGGATTTACCGCTACACCGGCCCGTGCACTACCGCCGGTTCCTCCAACATAGAGAGCAGAAACTCGTGCATTTTCACACGTATCGCGGATAGCATCAACTGCATTCTTAACTTCATGAGTCATTGGTATTTCAAGCACTGAACCATCTACTTGGACTTCGAATAAAGCTGCCATTTTCCCAGTAGTCTCGGTTACAAGAACCTTGCTACTTTGCTTAGCCCGGGACATATCGACAGACTGAATAGCATCTTTGGGATTTTCAATATTTGTTCCGCCCCACCCTTGGCCATGTTCCCCAAAGTAACGTCCCCGCGTACTCCGTCTGGCATTGGGAATGACTCCGCTCCAACACATGCCGACTGCTTCTCCAGCCATATGTTCTGAGAGCAAACCAACCACATGATGATCAAGAATAATCGCTTCATCAACAACTTCTTTGAGCTTTGCAGCAAACATACCAATCGTTGCACTTCCGCAGCCAACGCGCATCTTCGTATCTTCTACCCCGTTAATAATTGGTGGACAACCAACTTGAAGTTCCAGGGAGTTATTCTCAACTTTCAACGTCACTCGTTCTCCATTGGCAATTTCCACAATGGTTCGAGCAACGATAAATCCATCTTTACCAGTAAGAAGGTTTGCTCCGCCAATAGAAAGCATTTTGGAACCGTACTCTTCGGTATCAACCATTCCTACAACTTTGCCATTACGCTTAACCTTAGTGCCTTCTTCACCTACAAATAAGTTAGTATCAATCTTTACCTTAATCCCACTGTAACTTAAAGGTGCTTCGGTCACGACAGTAACCATCTCGACACCATCAATGGTGTCTTGAACAATATACGGTGCTGGCCGACAGCAGGGATAGGCAGTTCCAGCCCCAACTGCAGTGATCAGTGGGCCTCCTGGAGCAACGTCCGTCACTAATTTCCGGTTACGGATAAGCTTACCATCTTCATTCCCATAGCGCTGGCAAGCTCCCGTGTATCCTTCTAAGATCTCGCATTGTACCGGACAAGACGTACATTTAACTGCCCCCTCTTTAATTTCACTGATCTTAACTGCCGCATTGAAATGGCATACGCGAGTACAGATCCCACAGCTGGTACAACCATCTTGTATAAAAGCCTTTTTATCTTTAATAAGGATAGCTCTATTGGGACATTCCTTACTACAAATGCCACATCCCTTACATAACTCAATGTCAATCACAACCGCCATCTAGTTCAGTCCTTCCTGTCATCCATTAACTACAAATTACTTGACAGAATAATTACGTTTAGAAGGGGGAGTGTTACGACTCTTTGTAACTTTGATGACCCCATCGACCATAACAAGAGCCACTGCTGGCAAATCACCCGCCTCCAACGCTTCTAAAGCATTACTCCCTATGGAGCCCATGGGGGCATCCATGATGACCAAATCAGCTTCTTTACCTTCAGCGATTAGACCCGTTTCTAAACCAAAGACCCGAGCCGTATTACCTGTAGCCATCGCGATGGCTTTTTCAGCAGGGACATCTGACATGGAAGCTATAAAACTTATCGTCCGCAAGATTCCCAATGGAATAATACCCGTGCCGGAAGGAGCGTCATTGCCGAAGATGACTCTATCTAAAGCATCTTTCTCTGCCAATTTACGGACGGTTAAAGCGGCTATCTTGGGATTGCCGCATTGTACAATCTCAAGGGGCAAATCTGTCACGTTGATTAACTTTTCAACTTCAGCAGGAGCAATTGCCGTAGGACCACCATTGACATGGGAAACTACCGTCGGCTGAACAGCAATAACATCATCCGCTGTAACAGTCGAGCTTCCAGGAATTGAAGTTCCACCAGTATGCATGGCTATTTTCATTCCATATTTTTTGGCCCACTTAACCATCGGCGCAGCATCTTCAGGTTTCTTTACACTTCCCAAGCCAACTTCCCCGACGAGCCAGACCCCTTCCTTGGCCATCTCAGCGAAATCGGCTTCCACAAGTCCTTTTTCCAGAATTACCGCCCCACCATGAACTTTTAAACCGGATGAGCGTAAGTTTTTAAAGGACTTATGAACCAGTATTGCTAAGGCCTTTGTTCCAGCGGGGTCTTTTGGGCGTCCAGGAAAGTGGGGTTCACCTGCAGAGATAAACGTTGTTACTCCGCCATGTACGGCACCATCAAGATATTCTTGCGTTTTCTGGCGAGGGGTATAATCCCCAATCACCGGATGGACATGAGAATCTATCAAGCCCGGTGTTACGGTCATCCCTGCTGCATCAATCGTCTTTTCTATCTTAAAATCTTCCAGAATATCAGCATTACCTAGTTCGGCAATTTTTCCATCTTGAACAACCATCGTATTGGCCTTACTTAGCGGTTCTTTAATGTCCCCAGTTACTATCATCCCAATGTTTACTAGTGCAATAATCGCCATAAAGAATGCCTCCTCTATTCCTCTAGTTTTTGGGCTTTATTCTTCACTTTCTTTCAACTAGGCAAAGTGGTGTTTTTCATTTCAGCTTTCAATCATTATTTGATGCTTGCTTAACTTTCTGCTGCAATTTTTATACCAACAATTACACCTCGGAAATAACCTTTGCCTTGTCATTTTAAGGGGTATAATCTAACTAGGGCTGCTTATTTGCAGCTAACTGCAGGGGCAACAACTCACGTTTGAAATGAGTTCCCCTGTTGACAAGGTCAAAATTGACAGTAATTCTAATTATGCAATTATTCGTTTCATTAATAAAACGAATAATTGCATATCATAAAAACTCGAGTAAATAAACAGTTGCGACAGAATGTTGCCTTAGATTAACAATTAAAAATCTCTTTATAATTCATTAATCTCGTTCAAACTTTTCCCCTTGGTTTCAATCCCCAAAGTCAGAACTACTAGGGCAACAATAGCGAAGACAGCCGTTAACATACCAAACACATAAGTGTAGCCTGCAGCCTTACCATAGGACTGATAAATCCAGCCGACCACAAACGGAGCGGCAATAGCTCCAATCCGCCCAACCGCTGCAGCCCAGCCAGCGCCGCTTGCCCTTGTTCGAGTTGGATACATTTCCGGTGTGTAAGCATAAACTCCACCCCATGCTCCCAAGCTGAAGAAATAGAGGAGAGAACCAAAAATCAAAATTTCAGTAGGCGATGCGCTCTGTCCAAATAAATAAGCCGCCACGGCCGTACCCGACAGATAAATGACAAGAACAGCTTTCCGCCCAATTTTTTCAATTAGATAGGCTGCACTATAATATCCGGGCAGCTGTGATAAACTCATGATCAGGGTGAATTCCAGACTTTTAACCAAGACGAAGCCTTTTCCAACCATCAACGAAGGTATCCAGAGAACGAAACCGTAATAACCAAAGTTAATTCCCAACCACAGTATCCATAAAACCAAGGTGCGGCGGCGATAAGCCGCGGACCACAATTCGAGTAAACCTGTGCGATTATTATTTTCTTGAAAATTATTTGTCTCAACATCTTTAAGTGGAGCTAGCCCTGCTTCCCGCTCCATCTTGGCTACAATATCATCGGCTTCATTTATTCTTCCCTTTTGCTCTAGGTAGCGCGGCGACTCGGGAACTGCCTTCCGTAGGTAGGCAGAATACAAAGCGGGTATCGCCCCGACAAAAAATGCTACACGCCATCCAAACTGTGGAATCAAAAGTACGGCTATTAAAGAAGCTATTATCCAGCCCCAGGCCCAAAAACTTTCCAGTAAAACCACCATGCGTCCTCTGTTTTTTGCTGGGGAAAACTCACTAACTAAGGTGGATGCTACTGGCAGCTCGCCTCCCAATCCCAAGCCTGTAAAGAAACGAAAAATTAGCAGCATGGTAAAACTAGTGGCCAGTCCAGAAATACCGCTAAACACCCCATACATTACTAACGTAAACAAGATGACGCCTCGACGACCCCATTTATCCGCTGCCATACCAGATACTGCCGCCCCAATGGCCATTCCAATCGCTCCAACGCTGCCTATTAATCCCAATTGAGTGGGGACTAAGTTCCACTCCTTTCCAATGGCGGCCATTATCCCCGCAACAACCCCCTGATCCATGGCATCAAAGAGCCAACCGATTCCAGTTAAAAATAGGATTTTCCATAAAGTTCGCGTGGCTGGAAGTCTATCCAATCTCTGCGAGATATTCATTCAATTCAATCCCCTTTATTACATAATTTCGAAGATGATAGGTTCTCTAGCCTGCTCTGATAACGGAACTCAATTAATCGAGTACATCTCCTATATTGCCTCTACCTCCTTTCTATTTTTGATTGCTGCAATAATCTTTTCTGGGGTTAAAGGTAACTCATACATTCGAATTCCCAGTGCATCAGCCACTGCATTGGCAATCGCAGCAGCCGTTGGCACCAAGGCTGGTTCACCCACCCCTTTTGCCCCATAGGGCCCACTTATTTCGGATTCTTCAATGATTATTGTATGAATTTCTGGAACATCCAAAGCCGTGGGAATGAGATAAGTCGACATTCCAGGATTTTGTATTTCGCCATCCTTGAGAATTACTTCTTCAAGCAAAGCATAACCGATCCCCATAGCACAGCCTCCTTCAATCTGTCCTTCCACATTTTGGGGATTGATAGCTGTACCAACATCATGGGCTGCTACAATTTGTTTAACTTCTACAATACCTGTTTCTGTATCTACTTCTATTTCAGAAACTTGAGTCGCAAACGCATAGGTTGCATAGGGGATACCCTGTCCGGTTTCCGGGTCCAGTTCGGTGGTAACCGGATTATATGAGCCGTGTCCCAGAGTTAAGATACCTTTACTGCGACACTTGTTAATAATTTCTTTAATACTCATACCGCTAGACTTGTCGCTATTCCATATCTCTCCTTGAGAGAGGCTTACCGTTTCTGTTGGTATGTTTAATAGTTCGGCTGCTATAGCAATGACCTGATTCCGAACATTTTCGGCAGCCAAGCGAACCGCATTGCCAGAAACATACGTTTGCCTAGATGCCGAGGAGGCACCAGCGTCAGGCGTTACTTCAGTGTCGGCAGATACTATGACGACATCTTCTACGCAAATACCCAAGGTCTCCGCCGCGATCTGAGCCAGGACAGTGCTTGAACCCTGCCCAATGTCTGCACAGCCGGTTAAAACGATAGCTGTCCCATCATCAAGAAAATCAACAAAAGCCCCTGAAGGATTGGGGTTTGCCGTATTACCAATGCCGTACCACATATTAGCTATACCGTAACCACGTTTTTTCATTTATTTTCATCCCCCAGGCCTGGCATAACTTGGAGAGCCTTTTCCCAGGCAGCCTCTAATGTTTTTCCGATACCAACACTAACATCTAGTTTTTGTTGGGTAGCAGTAAGAGAACCTTTTTGAAAAATATTGCGCCGTCGTATTTCCAAAGGACTAATGTTTACTGCCTGGGCGACCAAATCCAGCTGGCTCTCGCAGGCAAACGCCATTTGCGGCGTACCGAAACCCCGCATAGCTCCACTAAAGGGATTATTGGTATAGACACAAAAAGCCTCGATATCCACATTCGGCACTTCATAAGGTCCTGTTGCATGCACTGCAGCTCTAAGCAAAGTTGCTGGTCCATAGGATGCATAGGCACCAGTATCCCCAACGATTCTGACTTTAACCGCTAACAACTTCCCCTCTCTATTTGCTGCGGTGATGTAGTCAATAAAGAAAGGATGGCGTTTGCCCGTAGCGACAAAAGACTCTTGGCGATCATAAGCAATTTTTACTGGACGTCCCAGCTTTAAAGCAGCTAAGCCGAGGAAACACTGCACCGAAATGTCCAATTTTCCGCCAAACCCGCCGCCGGTCGTTGTTTGGATAATTCTTAACTTATTCATGGCTAACCCTAAAACACGAGCGACATCGCGCCGATCATAATGGGGATTCTGAGTACCTGCCTTAATCACCAGCATGTCATTGTCCATATAGGCTACTCCGGCTTCTGTCTCAATATAGCAATGCTCAACACGTTGAGTGGTATAGCTCCCGGGAATAACCACGTCTGCTTGTTTAAAGGCTGATTCAACATCCCCTTTTTTTACTTTATAGACTGACAGAATATTGCCCGTCTCGTGGATTGCCGGAGCATCCTCCCTCATTGCCTCCCTGATATCATAAATAGGAGACAGGTCTTGAAGGCTAACCTTAATCAACCTCAGAGCTTTATTAGCGCTAGCTTCATCCTCTGCCGCTACCAAGGCTATCGCATCTCCTTTGAAACGCACCCTATTAGTTAGAGCTGGCTGGTCTTTGACTATTATTCCGTAGCTATTAATGCCAGGTATATCGACATGGGTGAAAATTCCTACCACCCCAGGAACCTTTAAGGCTTCACGTGTATCTATCCCTTGCAGTAAAGCATGAGCCACTTTACTGCGCAAGACTTTTAAACAAAGGGCTCCTGGGATATCTAGATCTGCCGCATATTGAGCCTCTCCAGAAACTTTACGTGGTCCGTCAATCCGCTGCACTGACTTGCCGATAATGTTATATTCAGGCACGGGAGACACCTGCCTTCGTTTCTTTTAGAGAAGCTGCTATCTCAATGCCTTGAACGATCTTTGCATAACCCGTACATCGGCAAAGATTGCCCGATATGGCTTTTGCTATGTCCTGCTTAGAAGGCTTAGGATTGTGATTCAGCAACACTCTTGCTGCCAAGATCATTCCCGGTGTACAGTACCCGCACTGGACGGCACCAACCTCTAAGAAAGCTTGTTGATAAGGATCAAGTTCTCCGTTTAGGGCAAGTCCTTCAATCGTTATTACCCCTCTGCCATGAGCCTGAGGAGCAAGAATTAAACAGGAATCTACTAACTCGTCATCTAGGATGACCGAGCAGGCGCCGCATTCCCCTTCTCCGCAGCCTTCTTTAGTGCCAGTTAAATGCAAAATATCCCGCAAAACATCTAGTAACCGTAATCCAGGATCGATGTCTAGGGCTATTGGTTTGCCGTTAACCTTCATTTCTAGGTGAAATTGAGCCACTTTACACCACCCCTTGTCCGCTATCCAAGAACAATTTCGTCAACAAATCCCGAGCAATCCCCTTCACGGCTTCACACTTGTAAACTGCCGAAGGCCGAGAACCAAGCACTCGCGTTACTTCACATTCAGCCTCAATAGCAAACTTCTCTATTAAAACTTCAGATGGCGTTTGTCCAAGCAAACTATTCTCCAAAACGACATAGCGGCGAGGATTTGGTCCGACGGCGCCCAAACCTACACGGGCAAAACTAATTCTTTCCTCTTTGACATTAAATATAATTGCTAAATTCATTCTCGCAATCGCCAAAGCTTTGCGGCGACCTAACTTGATAAAACCAGTTTTACTGCCTGGAGGTGGAATCTTAAAGTTTATCTCTGTGATTATTTCCTGGGGGTGAATATTAGTTTTTCCAGCCCCGCACAGCAATTCACTAACAAGGACGCGCCGAGATCCCTTAAGGGAATCAAGCCTCGCCTTAGCATCTAACGTTACCAAGGCTGTTACCGTATCAGCCGCCGGCGAAGCATTGGCAATATTCCCACCAATAGTTCCTAAATTACGGATTTGGGGTGAACCTACTGCAGCCGCAGCCTCTGCCAAAAGCGACGCTTTAGCTCGTATTAGGGGAGACGTTTCGATTTGCGTAAAAGTTGTCAAACTACCTATCTTTACCTCATTACCGTCTACACTAATCCGTTGGATATCCGGTAACTTAGATAAATCAACCAACCCGTCGGCTTTTAGCTCCCCCTTGCTCATCGCCGGAACGATGTCGGTCCCTCCCGCCAAGGGCCTCAATTTGCCGCCCGATTTTGCTAATAACTCCAGCGCAGTAGTCAAAGATTGAGGTTGATAATATTCACTTAGATCTGGCATGAAATCGCATCCTTAATAATAATAATGGCCTATGTCGGTCACAGATCTTGATGGATTTAGAACTTCAAGAAGTACGTTAAAACTCCCCAGCCTCCAAACTTGTGCTAACCTTCACCTTTTAAACAACAATTTCCTCCTTTAATAGCCTGCCTTGATAGCTTTTCTCTCTAGCTTATAGGCCACGCAATTTTAGTGCCAAAAAATTATTAAAAATAACCTTACGTTTAGTCCATTAAGACATCACTCCTTTCAAATAGGCAAAATGGTGCCTTAGGTTAGTTTGTACTAATCTAAGGCACCATTGCCATGAACACTTCTTTGAAAATTAAAAAACCTTCTGTATTAAGTGATAATCTTTAATACTTGCTTTCTTACCATTGCAAATTTTGTGCCAACAATTATTCCCTCTCCCAAACCATAATCCCGTCATTTTAAGGGGTATTTTAAGAGTATTATCTAATTCGGATTGGTATTTGTGGATAAAAGACAGGAATAATAACTCATTTATGAAATGGCCGACCCCAACGAGCAGGTCAGATATTAGGAAACATCTCAATCATGCAAGCATTCGTTTCATTAATGAAAACAAAATAAATGCTTTGTACATCACAAATCACATTTGCTCTCGTTCCATCCCATACTCAGTTAGTTTTCGCCATAAGGTCGCCGTACTTATTCCCAGAATGCGCGCTGCCTTGACCTTTTTATACTTGGCCATTTCCAGCGCCTTTTGAATAATTAATTTTTCAGTTTCTGATAATGCCACCTTTAAGTTAAGCTCTTCATTCTCAATCTCAATTACCACGGATTCTTTTAATGCCCTTTGACCTTGCCCTAGGTAAGGAGGCAAATGTTCAGGTAGAAGTATCGACTCTTGCCGTACCATATTCATAGCAGATTCAATACAGTTCTGGAGTTCACGTACATTTCCCGGCCAAGAATAATTTTGCAAGATTTTTAATGTCTCAGCGTCAATGCCTTCAACAGGTTTTCCAAATGACAAGACAAATTTGTGAATAAAGAACCTAGTCAATAAAACAATATCTCCAACCCGCTCTCTCAGTGCAGGGATTTTTAACTGGACTACATTTAAACGATAGAAAAGATCCTTTCTAAATTTTCCATCCGCGATGAGATCGTTCAACTCTTTATTGGTAGAGGCAATGACCCTAACATCAATTTTCTGAGGTTTAAATCCACCAACCCGCACCACCTCTCTTTCTTGAAGTACTCTGAGCAATTTAGTTTGTAAACTAATTTCCATCTCACTAATTTCATCGAGAAAGATAGTACCTCCATTCGCTTGTTCAAAAGCACCAGGACTTCCCCCTTTCTTCGCCCCGGTAAAAGCCCCTTCCTCATAACCAAAGAGATTGCTTTCAATGAGTGAAGCTGGTAAAGCCCCACAGTTTAACGCCACAAACGGAAGATATCGACGATCACTAGCATTATGTACTGATTGAGCAAACAGTTCCTTCCCAGTTCCGGTTTCTCCATAAATAAGAATCGAGGAAACACCATCTGCAACGAATTTTGCCATACTCTTTGTTTTGGCCAATACTTCACTTTCCCCAATAATGTCTTCAAAACAATAGTTCGCACTTTGGAACTTCTTAACTTCATCATATAATTTTTGATGTTGGCGAGCTGCATTTTCATTATTAAATCCAAAACCGATTTTCTCGGTAATAGGAATGCGGACTGCCATTGCTCCATTGACTGAAAAAGACTTTCCTACCACAGGCTCCTGAGAAACCATAGCTTGTCTGGCCTGTTTACTCACTTGCCCTTTCAACTGGTGTCGCTCAGTTCCATTCGAATAATAGCTTAATAACCGTTCACCCATATCGTTAAAAATTACGGCTTCGCCACCAGCTACTCGGGCTATCATCGGAAGCGCCTTTATTAAGGCATCTTGAAATTTTTGTTCTCTTTTCAGACGCTCCACATTACTGCACGACAGGACATATTCACCGATTGGCAATGCCCAAGCATCCGCCTGATCTGCTATTTGAGAAACACCGATTAACGGACGAGCCTGCTGACCTGCATCTCTTGCCAAATCATATATTTCCCCATTCAGTTCCTTTATTTCCGTTCCACTCCAATCAATGGTACATAGTCGCTGGCCCTCAGAGTTCGTAATCGTTGCGTATCCACCCGTTGTTTTTGCCAAAATTGGCAATATCATTATCAGTTTTTCTAAATTATAATGATTGTTCATTTCAACCTCCGTAAATACATTCATAAAACAAGCACCCTAATTTTTATCACCTCTGTAATGAAAGTTCCCGAGCGGTCCCCTTGTCTACTTCACTCTATCATACCTGTTCAGATGGAGAAATGTCGAAACATATTTTAATTTATCAAGAATTCCCTTCAAGCTCTGAAAAACAATTGCTGGAGACCATTACTCACATGAAGATTATGTTGTTGCTACGAACGGCGAGAAGGAGCCTGCAAGAAAATATAAACTGATAATCAGTCAGTTTATATTTTCTTGAGCCTTAAGAGTTATCCTCGTTTTCTTAGAAAGCCAATAGGATTTTGTTGGATTCTTTGTTCAAAATCAGCCTGAGAATTAATTCCCTTCTTTTGCATGAAACGGTTTAGACCGTTCGGAACAGCTTGGTCTTGACCTTGGGTGGGAACATTTCCTTGATTCCTGAGAAAATTCAGAGCCATTCAAAACACCTCCCTAATTCCAATATATTCCACAAATTACCTTGGCGTCCCAAATAATTCAATTTTTTATCTTTAGTAAGCTAACTATGACTCTCGGATTAGAAATCAATTTCTATAATTATTAAGTCCTTAAATTATGGAACATTATGGAATTTAATGCATACCGTGTTAGCATAAGAATCCTAAACCAAATGATTCTCACATTTAATATAAAGGGGGCCTACCCATGACATCGTTGATGGGGCAACAGGGTTATTTCCCAAATCGACAGAACAGGTTCTCCCCTATTCAGCGACAGGGAACGAACAACGTTCAAAGTCCTGGACAATCACCCGTTGCACAACAAATTCAATATACACCAGCCACCCAACCGACCATTATACCAATAACGCAGCCCACTTCTTCCATTCAAAAGCAAGTTCCTCTATTGGAGAAACATCCAACCTCTTCTGTTCCTGCGTCTTCTAACCTCTGGCAACAGCAAGCAGGAATTCTTCTAAAACAATACGGCCCTTCAATTATGAGACAATTTGGTCCTCCCCTGGCCCGCAAAGTGGGCCTCCCCATCGCCCAGCATGTCGGCCCTCCCTTAGCACGTAAAGTAGGAATTCCCCTAGCCCAACGTGTTGGCACTCCTCTTCTGCGCAAAGTATTTATTCCTCTCGCTAAGCGAGCAGGATTTGCACTCATCCGACGAATAGGACTTCCTTTTTAAAAACGCTTATACGCTGAACAAAACTCTGTACCAAGATGTTTTAAGATCAGATCGCATACCTTGAGTTACTCGTATAAAGAAAAAAGGCTGTTGACAGGTTACAACAAACCTATCAACAGTCTTTTTGTTTAGTGGCGACATTCATTTCACGCGATAGAATGGGATATTCTGCTCATCGAAAGAGACATCTTGAAAGCTATTTCAGATTATTTAATCTATATGCATAGTGATTACACTTTGCTGCATAAGCTTAACTTTTATCTATTTGATAAGTATTATAATTATTTTTATAAAGATGTTATTATTTGCAGGAGCTTTGTGGAATAATATAGAATACATATTTAAACGTTTAAGGGTTAATTATAAAAAAAGAGGTAGGTGGAATACATTGCAAAACGAACAAATGATTCAAGCCATTAATGATCAAGTGAATAAAGAATTTTTCTCAGCCTATTTTTATCTTGCTATGCAAACTTATTTTTCATCCATGAATCTGGACGGATTTGCCAATTACTTCCGAGTTCAAGTTCAGGAAGAACGCGATCATGCCCTAGGCTTTTTCAACTATTTGAACAAAATAGGCGGCAAGGTAACCTTATCCGAGATCAAAGAACCTCAGAATGAGTTTTCCAGTCCTCAAGAAGTATTTGAACTCGCTTTAAAACATGAGCAATTCATTACCAATTCTATCTATGAGCTCATGAATATCTCACGCGAAATCAAAGACCATACGACTGAAATTTTTCTTCAATGGTATATCACAGAACAAGTAGAAGAAGAGGAAAACATGGGGCGCGTGCTGAATAAGCTTAAACTTATAAATGGAGACGGGGCAGGACTCTTTATGATCGATAGTGAGCTCGCCCAACGCGTCTATGTCCCCGCAGTAATTCCTGGAGCGGTTTAATCTCACAGTTATCATCACGTTATCCTCAAATTTTTTAATCCCCCAACTTCATAAAACGAAAGAGTTCTGTTGGCGTTATTACGAACGCTGACAGAACTCTTTATCGTGCCATATAGTTGCCTTAACTATCTCCGCCTTACTACTTTCTCAGTTTAAGTGGTTTGTTGATTCATTGGATTACTTTGTTCAATATAAGCAAGACGGTTGTTGAGCATGGTGACATGACGCTGCGCATCTTTAGATAGTTCCTCGAACATTGCCTTGGCCGATTGGTCTTGAGTCGAAAGAGAAAACGTGGAATAAGTACCGAGAGCGGATTGGGCCGCAGCCACTGCTTTTTGTAAATCTGATTGAACTGTCATTGGAACCCCTCCCTATGAATTTTCTTCTAACAAACTTAGTATTAGAAGCCATGCGCTATTCTATTACAGGAAAATATCCCAATTCATTTAAGGTTATATGTGTATCCCAAAGACCAAAACATATATACCTTTACAGGGAACACTAGTTCTGGTAAAGTGGTTTATAAGAGACTACCCCTGATGTCTATACATTTTTTGAATTAGGGCGGGTGATAGTATGCGAATTTTAATGCAACCGATCGAAATGATTGCTTGGTTTACCCTTGAGGGAATCCCTCATCCTATTCGATATAAGCTGACTTCTGATAACGATTCTAGCATAGTAGTCAAAGTCAGCCGAGTCGTAACACGCTCCGAGGAGAAACTCGCCGGAAATCGCATGTTTATTTTTCGTTGTCAAAGTGAAGTTGATGGGCTTTTAAAGCTGTTCGAACTTAAATATGAGTTGAGCACCTGCAAATGGTATTTGTATAAGGCTTAAAGAAAAAAATCCCGCCACACTGAACTTACAGTGGCAGGAATTTTTAGATTTAGCTCTTTTCTTACAACTTTCTAACGCTCGGCAAGATGCTTCATCAAAGCTTCTCCCTCTCTAAATTGCTGCGCAAGAATCTCTTGAACCTTCTCTAGGATTATCAAAACTTCTGGATATTTAATGCGATACAATACTTTCAAGCCAACTTTAGTTGATTCAATAAGATGCTGTTTGCGCAAAATGCTCAAGTGTTGAGATAAATTCGATTGTTCAATCCCAAACTCTTCTATAAACTCACAAACACATACTTCCTCTTCACTTTTTGCTAAACGTTCAAGAATACGTACCCGTGTAGGGTGTGCTAAGGCCTTAAAGAAATCACTTTTCATGGATATAATCTGTTCTTCCACATAAACCCCTCTAATCTATTTTTAATTATCATCTTGCCCATAAAGAACCCATTTAATAATATTATAATATCTCTATTATAATATATTTTTCAATTTAAATTCAACTGATGTACCATTAACATTTTTCTCAATAATAGTTACTGCATCATTTGCTTCGCATTTAATAAATCAATATTTTTTATTATAAAACTTGATCCTAATTTTCTGTGCAGCATCATTAAGTTTGATCTCTTTAAAATTTGTCAACCAGCATATTGGTCCCAAAACGGTTTAAAAATTACCATAAAATCGTATAATTTATTCAATTTTTATAATATAATAATCTTGTTATACTTATAGCATTGTAATAAATATACGCAAAGGAGGAGAGAACATATTCTTTAGAAAGCAACAAATCATTGTAATAAAGCTGTGAAGTTAATTGCTTTGGAGGGAAAGTATGAATAAAAAAAGTATCCTCTTAATCCTTGGCTTGGCTGGATTTGTAGTGATGGCAGATAATTGGGTTGTTTCTCCTATCCTACCTTCTATATCAAAGGATATTGGAGTAAACCTTGCAAGTACTTCGTTAATAATTTCAGCCTATATGATTCCGTTTGGATTGTTTCAACTTATTTTTGGCTACCTTGCCGACAAGTTCGGTAAAAGACAAGTTATAAGTTTCTCAATGGTTTTCTTTACTATTGCGACAGGTTTATGTGCACTCGGTACTGGTCTAACCGACCTTACTATCTACAGGGCCTTGACAGGCATATTTGCAGCTTCAGTAATGCCGATATCGTTGGCGTTGATTGGCGATATCTTCCCTTTAAATGAACGTCAGACAGCCATTGGGACCTTCCTCGGCATATCCTTTTTGGGACAAGGTTTAAGTATGGCCATTGGTGGTTCTATTGCCTACTTTTTCAATTGGCGTGGCGTATTTCTGATTTACGCCATATTGTCTGTAGTGGCAACCATTCTATTGCTAACCATAGGAAGAAACATACCTTCCAGCAAAAACAAAGGAAGCAAAGTATTTGCCCCCTACTTAAACCTTTTAAGTAACCCTTCAAGTCTAAAGATTTATCTACTTGTATTATTTGAAGGTTTTTTTCTTTTAGGCTCTTTTTCATTCCTTAGTGGATACATACAAAATATCTATGACTTTAATAACTTCCTAATCGGACTGATTATGTCAACTTTTGGAGTTATGTCTATTATCGGTGGACGCATTTCCGGGAGAATCTCTGCCAAAGTTGGACGCAAAAAGACAATTCTTCTTGGACTTACTTTTGCTTTATTAGCCATGCTAATAATCATAACCTTGGGTAGCGTTCTTGTAGCATTAATTTTCGGCATAGGTCTTTTAGGTTTAGGCCTCATGCTTGCCCATTCAACCTTCTTAACAATTGCTACCGAATTCGCAGCCAAAACGAGGGGCGTCGCTATGTCACTTGTTGCCTTCTGTTTCATGGGTGGCGGTGGATTAGGCACTGCTTTTGGAAGCCGAATTGTGGGAAATAGCAGCTTTCTTACACTGTTCATTATCTATAGTATTGGCCTACTGATATTAATTTTCGCTGTATCCATGATTAAAAGAAGTTTTATTATTGCAACAACACAGCAAAAATAAGAGGCAGGATTCTCTTCGTTTCAACCTTCTATATTATTAAGAATAGGAGTCTATGCCAATGCTCTATCGTGAACTGATACATTACCGTGCTCTAATTACCTTTGATTCTTTAACCCAGGCTATGGCTGCGGAGAAAGTCCTTAAAAAGCTTGATTGCCCCTATGCTCTAATCCCGACTCCAAAAGCAATGCGGTCTGGGTGTAATAATGCCCTATGCTTTCCACTACAACGCAAAGATATTCTTGAAGATTTATTAGATGCCAGTGTAGTAATTATGGGTGCATATGAAGCTACTGAAGAGGGCTTCACTTCCTTGAATTGGTAGATATGCTACCAACCTTTTCACACCCCTTAAGAGTGCAGAAAGCAACCCTTCTTGCACTCTTTTTGCCCAACTGGCGCTTCTTAATACTTTCCTGTCCGAATTATTTGGGCAAACTCATTTGGCAACTCAGAGGCCTCAATTGCCATTGCCGTTTTTTCATAATCATAAGGTACTTTTCGAAAATCAACCGTTACATCCCTTGCAAAAGACAGGAGTGCATAGATAGCTTGAGGGTCCCCATGCTTTGGTTTTCCAACGCTGCCTACGTTAATTAGCAATTTATCCTTTAAGACCATGGTAAAGGGAAGATGGGTATGACCACAGATAAGAATGTCGGTGCCAGCAAGAGCAATAAGCTCGCTAGCATAATCTTTAGAAATTTCTTCTGTGACATACTCGTTTAACCTATTTGGGCTGCCATGAACTAGGAGTAATCGTTTGCCTGCTATACTAAACCGTATTTCTTTGGGGAGATTTCTCAAAAATTCTTTATTCTCTCCAGAAGTATGCCT
This sequence comes from Desulfosporosinus sp. OT, assembly GCF_000224515.1. Classification (GTDB taxonomy): domain Bacteria; phylum Bacillota; class Desulfitobacteriia; order Desulfitobacteriales; family Desulfitobacteriaceae; genus Desulfosporosinus. Next base: position 100,797 of record NZ_AGAF01000053.1, read on the forward strand.
CTTGGTCCATGCGATAGATTTATGGCCCAAAGCCTCAGCTTCAGCATCCTTATAATCACAACCACAAATAAATCGTTGATAACCAATTCCATCGTCATAGTTACCCATGACTGTTGGGATGTTCTTTTCTTTGATCAAATCAATGACTTCGTTGGGGAATGGGGCATATCCTACTAAATCACCTGCACAATAAACCCTGTCGACCTGTTGTTCCTCGATATCTTTTAGCACAGCCTTTAGAGCAATGATATTGGCGTGAACATCAGATATTATCGCAACTCTCACAACAAATTCCCCCTATTGTTTCAAACTCAACTATTGAGTCTTATCCTAGTTTAAGTTGGACATCCTTTAGCACGCGCTAGCCTTTCCTCATCCTCTTTGACCTTGGGAAAAGTAGGCAAAAGCAAGCTAATCAGCGGATTTTCTAAATTAAGTGAATAATAAATCCATTGCCCTCCTCGGCGCTCATTCACAAATCCAGTTTGCCGGAGGCGCCTCATGTGTTGAGACACCCCCGGCTGGCTGATTTCCAATACTTCTGTCAAATCACAGACACATAACTCCCGCCCCTGCAGTAACGATAGAATCCTCAACCGCATCTTATCTCCTAGAACCTTAAATTCTTCAGCCATTGCCTCAATGCGCAGTTCTAAACCCAAAACTCTGCCCCCTTTCTCATCATCTATCACTTATATAAATATATTATTATATGTCTTGTGGAATAACAACCTACTTAAAAGGTTCTTCCTCAAAACCAAAACTCCCGTTAATATTTCTAACTAACAGTTTATCATAGATATACTTTTTTCTTTTCCGCTTTAATAGATTGGAATCATCAAAGGGAGGGCGTCTCACCCTCCTTTTTACTCGAGACTTTCTACTTTGCTCTTATCGGCAGTCCCTTTTTGTTAAAATACTTCTTCCCAAAGAACAAACTAACATTAACTAAGGCAATCATTACAGGCACTTCGATAAGTGGACCGATGACCGCAGCAAACGCAGCTCCAGAGTTAATCCCAAACACCGCGACAGCAACAGCAATGGCCAGTTCAAAGTTATTGCTCGCTGCCGTAAACGCTAAGGTGACCGTTTGACCATAGGGAAGCCCTTGTCGCCAAGCCATATAGAAAGAAACAAAATACATAATTGTAAAGTAAACTAACAGCGGTATAGCAATTCTTACGACATCTAAAGGCACGGAAACAATAGTCTGGCCTTTGAGCGAGAACATGATAACAATCGTGAAGAGCAAGGCGATCAGCGCAAGTGGACTAATCTTTGGGATGAATTTCTTCTCGTACCATTCCTTCCCTTTCATAGGTAAAAGGATAAAGCGCGTAAGCATCCCCGCAAAGAAGGGAATACCTAGATAAACAAGCACACTCTTTGCAATCTCCCACATACTGATGTCAACTTTAACACTTAGAGCGAGACCGAGCCAGCTTGGCAAGACGGTAAGAAAGATATAGGCATAGATTGAATAGAAAATAACCTGAAACACAGAATTCAGAGCAACCAACGCTGCTGCATACTCTGAGTCTCCTTTGGCCAGACTGTTCCAAAGAATGACCATGGCAATACAACGGGCTAGGCCAATCATAATAAGTCCAGCCATATACTCTGGATAATTATGCAAAAAAATCATGGCTAGAGCAAACATTAAAAGTGGTCCAATAATCCAGTTTTGAATCAAGGATAAGGCCATAACTTTCCCATTTCTAAAGACACATCCGATCTCCTCATATTTCACTTTTGTTAGTGGTGGATACATCATTACGATTAAACCAATGGCAATCAGAATATTGGTGGTTCCGACCTGAAATTCGTTAATAAAACCTGACGTGCCTGGAAAGACAAAGCCAATACCCACACCAACTGCCATCGCCAAAAAAATCCATAAAGTTAAGTAGCGATCCAGTGTTGATAACTTGCGACTTACTGGCAATTCAACATTCATACTTTATCATGCTCCTTGTTATATCTCTCATCATAATTCTTACGTTAGACATCCATTTAGAAGTCATAAATCATTCTTCGTCCTCTCCAGGGCCTTTCATTCATCAATCTCGCTTAATGAAGCCGTCTCTCCTTAATTTCTTAAAACCATCGCTTCGATACACTGTTCAGTATACTGTGAGCTTACTCCTTTCTGTAATTAATAAATTGCTTATATAAGTATATTATTATATATTTTTGTTTTTTGCAAGGCTGTTTATCTAAGTCTTTAAAACCTGTTATACCTTCCAGATCAAATTCGTTAGGCTATTCGAGGAAAACAAAATCCTCCTTAGCAAAAATAAGAAATTGATAGGGGGCTTTAAGTAAGGGCACTCATCCATACCCATGGATAAGTGCCCTTAGTGTGATCAAAAGACCTTCTGAACCGCATCATAGATCTTGTTATGGCCGATCCCGTTTATTTATTTGCTTTTTCCGCACAGGGAATACAGACTTTTTCGCTATTGACAGTTTGCAATTTATGCACGAATACCCGTTCACCACACACCGCGCATAAGTCGGTATCAAATGTTCCTTTCGTCTTTTCGAAATGATAATCAAACACTGGACTGATAGCCAAAAATTCTTCTTCAGCCCGGTTCATAACTCCGTCTACTAGCGGATCAGTGATATTGGCGATTATGTCCTGTGGCAATACACCTTGTTTGCGTTGAAGTACAAAGGGTGACTGTAACATCTTGCCAAAAAATTCGGCTTTTAACTGAACGCGCACGGCTTTTTGCAGTTTCGTATCAATTAAGGTAAAGGCCATTTTACCTACATAGGTTTTCTTAATATTGCTTTTGCCATACGTGCAGCCAGTTACAGTCATCAATCCGTCAACAAAACAACCTGCGGCGTGATCGTTGCCAGTCTCCACTACCATCACCAACTCCTTATCCTGGGAACGCTCCACACCAAGTGAGTTCATAGCCGCTGCTCCAGCCCTGAGACCTAACGGCATGGCCGGGCACTTGTGTCCGTGAAATTTGATTCCTACTTCGAAATAATCTTTTGCATTAATCATGCTAAATATAACCTCCTTTTATTTTTTAGTTTTATTGAGTTCTGACCCAAAATATAGTTCAAATAATATATAGGCAGAATAAACACAACTATTGCCCCAAGATATGCTAGATTAAACCTAAAATCATTTTAAATGCAACGATATACAGAACAATCCCGATTACCACTTTAAGTTGACTGCTTTTCATTTTTGCATTCATTAAGCTTGCTCCCAAAAGAGCTCCAAGGATCGAGGCGATAACTGAAAATCCTAACAACGTCCAATTTAAATGACCATTGGCTACTTTTAACTTCGCGAAAAAACCCACAAGAGAAGGGACTGCCACTACAAGAGACGTGGTCCCGGAAGCTTTTTTAGGCTCCATACCAGAACCCACTAAAGTTGGCAATATGAAATTACCTCCTCCGATTCCCAGTAGTCCGCTTAAAAATCCGGCGAAAGCTCCAACAATACTTCCTAATGTAATGTCTCTACGTATATTCGGGATACGATCTTTTTGCTTGGTTTTGTAAAAGATCATCATGCTGGCAGCGAAAATCAAAAACGCAGTGAAAAACCACAATAGGCTATTTTTGGAAATAAATTGAGTTGCATAGGCTCCAAAGGGAGTTAATAATGCTGCAACAATGGTGATTGGGACCGCAATCTTAAAGTCAATAAGTTTATGTTTAGCATTCGTTGCAGCCGCAAAGGTCATGCTTATGCCGTTAAGCAATAATGCAATAGCCGTAGCTTCAGGCAAAGCCACTCCCAACCATATATAGACCGGAATAATAATAAATGCCGCACCAATACCCACCATAGCTAATAGCGTTGTCAAAACAAACACGATTATTGCCGCAACTATTGTCATTGTTAAGGTCATCCCAATCCTCCCTTCTATAAATTATAAGTTATGAGAACATTCGCACCCCCTTATTTTATTATATAATTATCATATACTAATATAATACTACTGTTTTATTATTATTGCACTACTATTTTCTGCTTATTCTAGCTTGCCAACACCTTGCTCTTTCTTATATTTAAGAACAAGATGTCATTAACGCAACAAGGGTATCTGTACCTTTCAGTACAAATACCCCTGTAGACTGCTATGTTAAAACGGCTTTTGTATTATGGGCAAACTGTCATTCCCCGTCCCCAAAGACAATCTCCGCAAGATGGAGCATTACCCAAGCAATCCATGTCTGCACGAAGAACCATATCGCACCCATCGATCCACTGGCAATCAGGACACGACGCGTATTCTCCGTGCAGAACATTGTAACGGTACCTCATGAATTCAGGCGATGTCCAGATTTCAAGTAACGATTGCTCACTGAGTGTGCCAAAGCTGTGGGCGTCAATCAGCTTGTGTCTTCCAAACACATACTCAGGATAGGAATGCAAAAACCGATAACAGGACGAAACTTGACCATCCCAGCGTACAACCGCACTTTGAGTATCCACGAACTTGCAATACCGATCTGTTTTTAACTCGCTTTTTGGCAAAACCACTTCTAACCCTTTTGCTAATCCCATCATGAAAGCGGCTTGGAAAATTTTCTCTGTCTCAGCAACCATAATGGGGTGGTAAAGGGTTTCAACCACCGACTCTTCTCTCATCGGCAAAATATGGGAGACATAGATCTGATCGACTCCCAGTTGAGCTGCCTTACGCACGGTTTCAACCAGATATGGGAGAGTACTCTTCATCGCCACGAATTCCCATATGACCTCTGGTCTCCCATTAACCCTCCGCTGCGTTATCTGACGCGTGCTCTCCAAGAGACCCTTAATATTTTGATGCCGGATAGCAGCAAACGTCTGTACATCTGTTGAATCAACGGACAGAGCGATCCGAGCTACACCACGGGAGATTAAGAATTCAATCAGTCCCTCGTCCAATGTAGTCCCGTTCGTAGTCACAGTAACATCATACCTCCCAGCGAATAGTTCCACCGCTTGACGAAAATTATTAGCAATCGTCGGTTCACCAATACCTCCCAGAATAACTTCCTTAAGGTCGGGAAAAACAGCTACCTCACCAGCAATTGAACTTAGAATCGCTGTAGACATATCGCCCAAAAGTTCATTCCAATTCTGGCGGTAACACATTTCACAAGACAAGTTACAACGATTGGTCAACTCTAAATATAGACGTTCAATCGAAGGCACAGGTTTAAATACTATATCAACTATATCTCTCATTTCTTGTGCATCCCCTCTCCACTTTAAATGTCGTAGTTATATTTCTTTAGTTATAGGTTAGTCAAGTATATTTTCGATATTTGATGTCACTTTAATTATAAGACTATTCTCATTCAAAGCTACTTAGAAATTTTCATGAACAATACTCTTGCTTTATCATGTTTCTATAATATAATAATATTATTAATTATTCAGAATATTGTTGTATTTATAGACAAAACAATTGAAAGGAGGAGTATCGATAAACATGAAGACATGTGGTAACTGTGGTTTAGGTATAAATGACAATAACGACCTCATAAGCTGTTTCAAGTACAAAACTCTGAGTAATTCACAAGAGGATAAAACTAGGTGTGCATATTACATTGAAAAAGTCGTAGAGGAGGACGGCGAACCCCTTCCTCCTGTGCAACACTTGTTTTTGGTAGAAGAACAATTTAAAGAGCGAAGAATGAAGATTAGTATAAATCATGGACTACGGATGTAGTTAAAGGGGACATCTGTACTTTCAGTACAGGTGTCCCTTTTGCTATCTCATAGAACCTGCGTCCTCGACAGGTGACAACCAGTTAGCCCATCTCCTCTACGACCCTTCTTACCGCCTGCAAAGCCGTTTCAATCTCTTCCTCGCTCGTGAAATGCGAAGGGCTAAACCGAACGACTCCCTGTTCTAAAGTTCCTAGCATCCTGTGGGCATGGGGAGCACAGTGTAATCCTGCCCGGGCAATTACTCCTGCCTTCTGTTCTAAAATAAAACCGACTTCTATTGAATCCCTGTCACCTATGTTAAATGCCACAATGGGCGAACGACGTTCCACCATTTCACTTCCATAAAGCTTAACCCCGGGGATTTCTCTGAGCCCCTCCCATAATTTTCGGCAAAGTGCCTGTTCTCTAACCCGTATTTTATCCACACCTTCACTAAGGATGTACCGCACTCCTGCCCCCAGCCCGGCAATACCTGCGCCGTTCAAAGTGCCGCTTTCCAGGGCATCCGGCAGAAACTCTGGCTGTCGATCCTCTTCAGAGAGACTCCCCGTACCACCGTAAATCAAAGGCTTTAACCATATCTCTGGCTTGACGATGAGTCCTCCCGTTCCCTGAGGACCTAAAAGTCCTTTATGGCCTGGAAAAGCAAGTAAATCCACGGAAAGGCGTCCTACATCGATAGGAAAAACACCTGCCGTCTGCGCGGCATCCAGCAAGTAGTAAGCCCCATGCTCTTGGGCAATTTGACCTATTTTTTCAACAGGCAACAACGTGCCCGTTACATTCGAGGCATGCAAGGATACAACTAACTTGGTGTTGGGCCGAAAAGCCTTGTTATACGCTTCACAATCGAACTCATCCCCAGGTACCCCAGGTATTTCGCTAACTTCAACTCCCTGCTGTCTCAAGACCAAAAACGGTCGTGCCACCGCATTATGCTCGAGAGAAGACGTAATGACATGATCCCCCGGCTGTAAAAGTCCGAATAACGCCTGATTCAAAGCATGCGTGGCATTCTGGGTAAAGACAACCCTGGTCGGATTATTCGTGCCGAATAGGTTACACAAGTCTTCTCTCGTCTGATGGATGAGTCTGGCCATCTGCATCGCTGCACCATGCCCACCCCGGCCGGCGTTCCCGCCCTTGTGCACAAGAGCCTCTTCAATGGCAGCTGCAACTTGTAGTGGTTTAGGCCACGTTGTTGCCGCATTATCCAAATAAATCATGAAGCTACCCCTTTCATCCGTTCGACTGGAGTCCCTTTAGACGTCCCAGTCAAACCTCACAGGCTGTTCAATGATCAGATCATTATCTTTTTAACTTCGTCATACACCTTGGTTATGCTAATACCGCCATAGAAACGAACAACTCCCTTTATGGCTACCAATGGTAAAGCATACCCACTTTTGAACATCGTGTGGGCTGTGTCATGACCACTCAAGTCATCGTCTAATACATCAAGGAATTGCACCTGCACCTCTGAACCCAAATCACTTTGAGCCAGAAAACTTTCTAATTCTTCGTACATTTCCCCCATGGTTTTTTCAGAACCCGAACCACAAGTACCGCCGCAACTGCACATCCCCATACCTGCTGGTGCCTCATCCCGGATGCCAAACACCTGAATCTCGATCATAACCGTTCCTCCTCCTTAAGTCCTTAACCGCTCCTAGGTCACCCAACATCGCTAAGTAAATATTTGTTAAATCATAATATTATTATATATTAATTACAATACTTTTTTTCGAAAAAAGTAAGCCCCCACCTGGTTTAACAACCGGCGGAAGCCTTTCTTTTTACCCTTCTACTCTTTTTCCACTTGGCGCATAGTCAAGCCTCTGGCGATCACCGATCGCACCATAGACGAACATCAGACGCCCGCCGGATTCTTCATCGAACATTCATGTCCTGTATTGGCTCCCGTATGTTTCTGAATATCTTCAAGAGTTGAACAACACTTCGACCCCGCGACATGCTGGAGGATTTCTTCTTCTGTGACATTGAGGCAATAGCAAATAACCTGCATTAAAATACAACCACCTTTTTCGTTAGACTATGGGATCAATCTAAACAAATATCCAATTGAACAAATACCCTACGAAAATAATTGCCACTGTCATAATCCCAATGAAAATGCCGAGTAGTTTGGGTTTCAAAACTTTGCGCAGAATAATCATTTCCGGCAGACTTAAAGCGGTCACGGCCATCATGAAGGCGAGAACCGTACCTAAAGCCATCCCTTTTTCCATCAACACATGAACAATGGGAATGATCCCAGCTGCGTTGGAATAGAGAGGCACGCCGATGAGTACTGCCAGAGGGACAGCAAATAGGTTATCCTTTCCAGCATATTTGACCAGGAAATCAGCGGGCGCATAGCCATGCATTACACCACCAATGGCTATCCCAATAATGACAAACAGCCAGACCTTTTTGAGAATGTCCACAACGTATTCCCAAGCATACTCTATCCTTTCTTTCCAGGTTAGAGCAGCTAATTCAGTTTCGCCCATTTTGATGTTGTAAACATACTCTTCCACCAGATGTTCTAGCTTAAGTTTTCCAATTACTAATCCACCAACAATGGCAACGCTAATCCCAGTGGCAATGTAGATCGCTGCAATCTGCCAACCAAACATTCCCCAGAGCATAATCAGAGCTACCTCGTTCACCATCGGCGAAGAGATGAGGAATGAAAATGTAACCCCCAAGGGCACCCCTGATTCCACAAAACCAATAAAGACTGGCACTGCGGAGCAGGAACAAAATGGGGTAACGATCCCAAGCAAGGCCGCCAGAATGTTACCGATAAATTCTCGTTTATGACTTAAAATCTTCTTAGTTCGTTCCGGTGGGAAAAAGCTGCGGATCAGAGAAACCAAAAAAATTATTATGGCCAGCATTAAAAAGATCTTAATAGTATCATAGATAAAAAAATTAACAGCGGCACCTAAGTGGCTGTTTGGTAGAAGCCTAAACAAAGTGTACGATACATAGTCAGCAAACGCTTGAAGCATAAATAAATTATCAATCCTTTCTCTCCCTTTTCTTTGTCAAAGTTCTTCTGTCCTGTCTTCAGGTACACAATAATAGACGAATTTGCCCACCCGGCGCCCTTCCACCAAGCCCGCATTTTCTAAAACCTTAAGCTGATGGGAGGCTGCGGATTGGTTCATTTGAAATAGATCCATCAGTTCGCAGACACATCGTTCTCCTTTTTCCAAGACTCGGAAAATTTTGAGGCGTGTTTCATCCCCTAAGGCCTTATAGCGCTTAGCTTCCTGGCGAATTCTGATTTCATCAATACCTAAAAGACGCCTAATCGTCGGCAACTCCTGGGGCACGTTACTCATCTCCTTTGTACAAAGTTACTCTTGCTCAGCAGCTCCAAATCATTCCTGTATATTATCATACTCTCATATTTATATATGTCAATATTTCATTATGACAAAATTATAATATTATTTTAAAATCCCGACGATAAATCCATAAGCTTCCTCCTCGGTCCAGTGATTGTCTCCCATGGTTGTTTTCATTTATTTTATAGATTATGATAGACACATAAATACAATTGATTGCTTTTACTCATTCCATCTTTGGATTTTGATTTTGATTTTTCTTAATCCTACAAAATTTTAAGAATAACGAGGTTGAAATTAATGCAAAACATGCTTGTGATTGCTCTAGGAGGTGCACTCGGAGCCCTTTCTCGCTATAGCCTTGGGATATGGATTTCTAATAAATGGAATCAGGGATTCCCTTTACATACTTTTCTTATTAATGTTAGCGGAGCTTTTCTCTTGGGGTTCTTAAATGTATTATTTATTGAACGCTTAACCATCAGCCCTCTTTGGCGTTTAGGAATCGGCATTGGTTTCTTAGGTGCTTTCACAACGTTCTCCACATTTAGTAATGAGGTGATTTCTTTACTTGAAGGCGGGAGTTTTTTCACGGCAGGATTATATACCTTACTGAGCGTGGTCGTTGGATTTACTGGTGCGGCCTTAGGTGTAGGTTTGGCTCGAATACTATAACTGAATTTTGAAGGGGGGCACAAGTATGATTCGAAAGGCCAAATTACTTAAAGTATACGTTGGTGAAAAAGAACGATTTAAAAACAAACCTTTATACCAATATCTAGTCCATTGGCTGAAAGAACAGGGGATCATCGGGGTCACTGTCTTCAGAGGAATTGAAGGATACGGACAGGATAAAGTATTGCACAGTGCACGCCTGTTAGAACTATCCTCAGACTTGCCCATCATTTTGGAGATTGTTGATACTGAAGAAAAAATTGATTCCATCGTTGTTGAAGTATCTGAAATGGTCCCTAAAGGATTGGTGTACACGGTTTCCGTCGAAGTACATAAAGAAATTCAAATATTTCCCATATAAATTATACTCGTTGAATATTGACACTGATGCTAATTTGTTTTATAGTAGCTGTAACCTACACATACAATTAAATATTGAATTTCTCTTATCAAGAGTGGCGGAGGGACTGGCCCAATGATGCCCGGCAACCGATAGCGTAAGCTATGAGGTGCTAAATCCTACAGAACATAGTTCTGAAAGATGAGAGTAGCGCGTTAAATAATATAACGGCCGCTTCTCTTGAAGTGGTCGTTTTTTATTTACAAAATAGCTATTTAAAGGAGGAAATTATAATGACCGAAGAACGTCAACTAGGTTTCGAAACCCTTTCCTTGCATGGAGGGCAAAGCCCTGATTCCGCAACTAATTCACGTGCCGTTCCAATCTATCAAACATCCTCCTTTGTATTTAACGACACTGACCATGCGGCCAATTTATTTGCTCTAAAAGAATCGGGCAACATTTACACCCGAATCATGAATCCCACTCAGGATGTATTCGAACAACGCATCACGCTCCTTGAAGGGGGAGTCGGAGCACTCGCTACTGCCTCAGGACAAGCAGCCATTACCTATGCTATTTTAAACATAGCTCAAGCTGGGGATGAAATTGTCGCCTCGAGTTCCCTTTACGGTGGTACCTACACATTGTTTGCCTATACGTTTGCTAAACTTGGAATCAAGGTCCACTTTGTTGATGTCGACAAGCCGGAAGAATTCCGCTCAAAAATTACAGACAAGACAAAAGCATTATACACAGAAACCATAGGAAATCCCCAAATTAATGTTGCCGATTTAGAGGCTATTGCCCATATTGCTCACGAAAACGGGCTCCCCCTGATCGTTGACAATACATTTGCCTCGCCGTACTTGTGTCGACCTATTGAGCACGGAGCAGACATCGTCGTTCATTCTGCTACCAAATTTATTGGCGGCCACGGGACTTCTATTGGTGGTGTCATTATCGACTCTGGGAATTTCGACTGGAATAACGGCAAGTTTCTAGGGCTCAGCCAACCTGATCCTAGCTACCATGGCGTCATATATACAGACGCCTGCGGTAAGGCTGCCTATATCACCAAGGCTAGGGTATCTCTTCTACGCGACACTGGGGCAGCAGTTTCTCCCTTCAACTCCTTCTTGTTTTTGCAAGGATTGGAGACTCTTCCACTGCGCATGGAACGCCATATCGAAAACGCCCAAAAGGTTGCGGAATTTCTCAACCAGCACGAGTTGGTCACTTGGGTAAACTACCCGGGGCTGGAGAAAAGCCCTTATCATGAACTTGCTAAAAAATACTTACCCAAAGGAGCTGGATCGATCTTTACATTCGGCGTCAAAGGCGGCCTTAACGAAGGAAAGAAGTTCATAAACAGCCTCAAACTATTTTCGCATTTGGCTAACGTCGGGGATGCCAAATCCCTGGTCATTCATCCGTCAAGCACAACCCACCAACAACTCGACGAGAAATCACAACGCGTTGCCGGCATATCACCCGATATGATCCGCCTTTCTATTGGAATAGAAACAATTGGTGATCTGCTTTATGATTTGGATCAAGCACTTCAGGCAAGTCAGAGAGCATAAGCGACTTAGAAACTTAAGTTCATAAAGGATATCACCAGATCAGCACGAGTGTCCTCACACTCATGGAGTAGTTATAAGTTTAAAAAATTTTAGACAGAAATTATGGTCGACTATCGATGTACAATATTTTGACCTTAAATTTTCTCAACTTCGTACATCGAGCCTCGTACTTGGAAAAAGGGGTTAAATATATGCCAATTAAGATACCCGAACATTTACCAGCTATGGATATATTAAGTCGAGAAAACATCTTTGTGATGGGCGAAGAACGCGCCTTTCACCAAGATATTCGCCCTTTAAAGATTGTTATACTCAATCTAATGCCCCGCAAAGAAACAACAGAAACACAGCTTTTAAGACTGCTCGGAAATTCTCCCTTGCAAGTCGACATTGTCCTTTTGCATATTGAAAGTCATTCTTCTAAAAATACCGCTCAAGAACACCTGGATGCTTTTTATAAGAGTTTCACTGACATTAAAGGACAAAAGTTTGATGGCATGATCATTACTGGTGCACCGATAGAACATCTCGAATTTGAAGAAGTCACCTACTGGAAAGAAATCCAAGAAATTATGAACTGGACAAAAACCCACGTAACCTCTACTTTTCACATTTGCTGGGGGGCGCAAGCCGGGCTGTATCACCATTATGGCATTCCTAAATACCCACTTGAAGCGAAAATGTTTGGTATCTTCAAACACGATGTTAATAAGCGCGGTATAAACGGCATGCAGCTCCTACGTGGTTTTGACGACGAATTTTATGTGCCCCACTCGCGTCATACAGAAATCAAGCGTAGTGACCTTGAAAAATACCCAGAGTTAGAGATTCTATCAGAGTCTGATGAAGCAGGCATTTATATTGTGGTATCTAAAGACGGCCGTCAAGTCTTTGTAACTGGACATTCGGAATATGATACGTTAACCCTAAAAGAAGAATATGACCGAGACATCGCCAAAGGAGTTTCCATTGCTCTCCCTAAAGGGTATTTTCCTGACGATGATCCTACTCAAATACCGGTCCACAAATGGCGTTCCCATACTAACTTACTCTTTCAAAATTGGCTGAATTATTATGTCTATCAGGAGACTCCCTATGATTTAGGTGCACGCTAACTTAATCGATTCAAATCAATCTACTAGAAAGCTACCGATATAAATACTGTCGGTAGCTTTCTAGTATTTGCATTATCCTTTCAAGAACATCAGTGGTGCCGCACAGTGGCATGGAGGTCTGACTATTACTTAAAAAGGCTGCCGATACAATAAAATATCGACAGCCTTTTTACCATCATTAATGTAATGCTAACCTATCCATCTATTGGACTCAACAATTAATCACTTGCTGAATTCCATAGAAATTTATCTTGCTGCTTGATTAACACTCAAGCCTAACCCTTTTCTCTTAGCAAGGATATGAGCTTCGATGTTGTTGGCCACTTCGACGGGATCATCTCCCAGGGCAACCTTCCCTCCAGTTAAGCCTTCCACATCTTGCGTTAATAATTTGACAAGTTGAGGTGCCCCGGTCACAAAGGGGGTTGGTGATAAATGAGTGTAAGCCCCATATGCTACAGCAAATACTCCATCAATCGTCGCCTTTTGCTCCATCCATTCGGGTGCGGTCACTGCGATCGGTAATTGAGGAATGTCGACATCCAAATGGTCCGCCAACGCAGTGACGAGCATGGAGATTCTCCCTGTATCTGTACAAGTGCCAAAACTTAAAACGGGAGGTATTTTTAAGGCACCGCAAATTTCTCCTAGGCCATTGCCAGCCATTTTGACGGCATCCATGTTACACAGGCCCGCCACTTCTAAGGCATGGTTTCCGCATCCAGCGGCCACTACCAGAATATCCTTCTTGATAAGTTCCTTAGCGAGATTCACAGTGTTCCAATCCTGAGGACCATTTCTTATAGTCGAGCAGCTTACTAACGCTACCACACCTTTTATCTTTCCGGCAGTGATGACGTCAACAAGTGGATCTAGTTTGTTGCCTAGGGCCCCTAGGACGGCTTCGGTGGAGAATCCCGCAATAGCTTTTTGCGTTATTTTCGGAACTTTAGGCGTAACCTTACCATGACGTTTCTTGAAGTTTTCGATACTCAAGTTAATGAGCTGATCAGCCATCGCATTTGTTTCAGCAGGTTGATAGGGAATCTTATGCTGGAGACCGGGGACACCGATAATTGTACTCACACTCACCAAGGTTATTTGATATTTTTCAGCATACATATCGATGGCTGGTGGCGAACAGTTTTCATCCATGGCTAAAACATCCACTGTCCCAGTTGCCAGCAGGGGCTCGATGGTGAGCCAGTTCCCCATTAAGCCAACAAAGACCTCGTCCATGCCAAATCTTTGAATTAATTCTTGTCCCGTTTCTATCGAACCGACCACTCTTAATCCTTTAGCACCAGCCGCTTTTGACCGTTCCTGAACTTCGGCCATTTTGGCCTTCTGAATAGTTGCTACAGCAGGCCAGGGCTGGTGACCGTTAAATACAATATTAACATAATCAGGATCCATAATTCCCAAATCAACATTGACCTCGTGAGGCGTGGGTGTACCAAACAAGATGTCTTGAGTCATCTCCAGCCCGATTTGGGCATTATAGATTGTAGAAAGCCCCAAGCGCAAAGCTTTGAGTGCTAAAGAAACATAATCTCCGTCAACATTAGTTAAGCAGCTCGCGACACAATTTTGTTCTTCATGAACGGCACCGGCCGGATAGATATTGAGATCTTGCCAAACTTTTTTTCGTTTCTTCGGAGCAAAGGCTTCGACCATCAGATTCGGTTCATCAGACCCAATATTCATTTGCGCATTGAGGAGATCAGCTAATTGTATGGCCATCTGGTTAGTATCCTGATTCGTATCGAGTCCAAGCTTTTCACACATCCATTTGAGTTTATTGACATCAGTGATCTTAAACGGAGTTTTCCCTTCACCTGTTGCTCGTAAGGTTCTGAACGCCTCATAGGCATGATGACTGTATGTACCAGCTCCCATAATATTTTGCAGAAGAAGCTTTCTCATTGCCATAGCATCGGCACCTATTCCACAGACCCCTTTATCCTGCCCACCTTTCTCACTAATTCGGCAAGGTCCTTGGGCACACTGTTGGCAGGTTAGTCCTTGCAGGCAAAATTTACAGCGGATTTTTTCCTGCTCAGTCCATCGATCAAATGAGTTAGACATACCATCTTCCCGAATTCGAACTAACATTTCTTCTACAGAATCATGATAGCTTACCCGTCCTTCTGTCTTTTCGAGTATTGTTTCCGTCATTAGCCTATCCTCCCTTTATTGTCACTCTAAAAAGTTTGCACATCAGAGCGCATAAATATGTACATGCTATAACAAAAACCAGTTCACTTCTTTAAATTCTCAACAGATCCGATGGATGCGATTCGATTGCCCATATCCCACTTAGGTGCTCTCTTTTCGATAGTTGCCTTGGACGATCCACATCATGTATGTAATAGTTGATTATAAAATATGGCAAGCTAATAACACAGCAAATTGAATTAGGAGGGACAGCAATGGATGAGCAGAAAACAGTGGCGCAACCTGTGCACGAAGGTAACGTTATCCAAACTGACCAAGGGTTTCTGAAAGCCAGAAGAATAGTCTATTATATTCTGGGCGTTTTAGAAGTTTTGTTTACCTTCCGTCTTATTTTTAAACTTTTAGGGGCCAATCCTAAAAGCCCCTTCGTATCGCTCATATATTCAGTCTCCCAAGCGTTCTTATCCCCTTTTTCCGGTATTTTTAGATCGACTGTATCTAAAGGGATTGAAGCCCAGTCGGTCTTAGAACCAACGACCATTATTGCGATGATTGTTTATGCCGTCGTAGCTTGGGGAATTGTTAAGTTAATTGAAATTAGCAAGCCCCCGCAAAATACAAGAATTCGCTAGATAAAAAAACCGCCCGTAACAGTAAATATCACAGTTACGGGCTTCTCGTATTTCTCCAATAATTCGATACATGGATAATCATTTAAAATTTTCTATTGTTGGGGCACTGATACCGTCATAACTGCTACAGTCTTACTGCTACTGTCCTTGAAAGGAACATAAACCTTCAAATACCCGCTGCTTAAGGTACTAGTAGTCTTTCCACTTTTCATAACTTCGCCTACTGTAGGCGGGGTAGCATATCCTTTCAGAACTCTAGTACCAGTGTCTTGTTGTATAACGCTTGAGGAGATTCTCTCTTCACCGATGAATATGGAAACTCCCATGGTTTCCGGGAACAACGCAGCGACATCATCCACTATCTTATAATTACCATTTTCCGTATAGGCACCCTTGCTTAACGTGGTTCCGGAAACTTTCCAGTCGGCGGGATATTTCTTATTAAGCAAGTCATTTATTTTGCCTTCTACATCGGTCTGGCTCACCTTGTTTCCGGAATTGGCCGGAGTTTCAGTGGGATGGTCTGATGGCGTTACTTCTGTGCCTGTCTGGGGTGTTACTGGAGTTGTAGGTTTTTTTGCGCAACCAGCAAGAGTGAAGATAAGTGCCATGATTGTCACTACAATAAAAACTTGCTTCTTTAACATGTTTCCTCCTTATGTCCAAGAATCTAATACGTTACATGCATATTATACTATGTTCACTGATGATTATGATTAACACACTTATGGTTATATTCCCTTCATATCTAATATGCCGAAAAAAGCTAGGTTTAGTCCCAACCATTCTGTGATAAACTCATCATACAATATTTAAGACAAACCGAAACGAAAAACGCCCGCAAAAGGACGTTCTTCGTATTTCTGTGGGATTATGTAAAGCTATCAGATCCAACGTATA
>NZ_AGAF01000052.1 GCF_000224515.1 Desulfosporosinus sp. OT
TTAATAACTAATATAACTGCTTCTTGTTAATGTTTTCCGTCAATCTTACAGGCCACAGCTTGATCACTCGTATCCTCTGAAAGGATATCAGGGTACAGTTTTTCATGCCGTTTTAACCAAATATTGGCATATGAACACGTTGCCGTAGTTTTTAACTGTTCTTTCCTAAAATACTCAGCCACTACTTCCATCATCTGTGCTGCTACACCCTGCCCTCTCAAAACAGGATTAACATAGGTATGATCTATATCCATCTCTCCATTTTCTTTACGGATAAAAGTAGCTTCACACATCAATTCACCGTTTTCATCAGTACTGTAAATACGTCCATTTTCATATTGCCAATCCATGTCTCTTTCCTCCCTCTAATCAACAGAATCAAAGAACAAACCCCTTACCTTAAACGAAGGTAGAACTCACCCTTATATTACCATTTCCAACTTTGAGATGCCAGTTAATATTCACCAAAATAACATTTCCTAATACATTACGGTAAAAATCAAACCTTTAACGGACACCACCATAGAAGTATATCTATCTTGGCCTATTTGAGATTTTTTACCAAAGAAAAGTTTTCAATTCATCAATTTTATGCATCAATTTATTTTTAATATCTTCATTACCTTTAATCATGTTTACTAAATCTGATGTGGATTCTTTTTCCATAGAAGCCAAGGCTAAATATGTTTGCAGATGCATTATACACTCATTTATATATAATGAATTAAGGCATTTTTTACTGCATACTCCTCCTTTCTTATTCTTAAATATATCTGTAATAAACTCCAGCAAATCAGAATCCTCTATTTTTAGTGTTTGAATCTCGTCGATTATCAAATCCCCTCTATTTACTGACTGTTTATTGAAAATTTTCCCATCTGCATTGCAAACCTTTAAATCATTATTCATACATTTCAAGCAAACAAAGTATATTTCAGAGGCATTACTTTCAGGTACAGTATCTCCTTCTTTAAATCTCTTCTCGCAAAAAATACATTTCATATTAGGATATTTGTCATCAGTATAAACCTTAGGAACATTATTTTTCAAACTATCAGGTGTTCTTACTTGTAAATCTTCTATATTCATAATCTTTTTAATTTCATCTTTATCCTCTGTTTCAAAATACGAAATGCTTTCATGTGATGTATTAATTAACCAAGGATTCTGATTTTTAATAAATGATAAATCTTCAGGTAAATTCGGTTGCATCCAAGAATGCAATGAATTTGAAACCTCTAATAGAATTTTTTTTGCTTCATTATCAGTTTTAAAATAGTAAACTGTTGCTGGCTCTGCTTTCTGCCCAAAGCAATCCGGTCTTCCTGTACCTAATTTCGTTCCTGGCCATTCAAATTGTTCTCTTTTTGCGATCAAGAAAGGAGCTAAACTTTCTAATACTGCACTAGCATCTTTTGTTATGTTAATATCCTTTCTAATAACTACTATGAATTGATCACATACACTGAAAGCAAAATCTAATAAATCTTTATAAACCTTGTCTTTCGGATCATCAGTTATAAACATAAATCGTTCCTCTCTCCCTTGTAAAGCTTAAGAAACTTCTCTCTAGGTTCGGACCCAATCCCAAACCACTCAAAACAACCTAGCGATAGAATTTAATTAGTATTGAGCTTCGATTTCTTTAATCCGCCGATAAAGCTCTTCATTTACAGGTGTTGAAACATTGTATTTTCTTCCCAGCTCCAATACCGCACCTGAAAATAATTCTACCTCACTCAAACGTTTGGCTTCCATATCCTGACGCATGGAGGGCTTACCTTCTGGACTTAGGGGATCTAAAACATTCAGCCAATATTCTAAATCCGACTCTGTTAAATTAATGCCTTCCTTTTGAGACAGAACTATGACCTCTCGCATTGCTGCAATCATCATATCTCTCGGCGCACCCTTTTTTTGAATATCACCATAGTTGCTCTCGTAGACCGCAACCGTTTGGTTCACACCTACATTGAGCATGAATTTGCCCCAGATCCGCTTGTTCATATCCGTAGCCACTTCAAAAGGTACCGCCATGCTTTCAAAAAATTGAGCGACCTGTTTTACGCGTTGTGAAATTAACCCTGGTTCTCGCTCTCCAAAAACAAGCATCCCCAAATGATCGTAGGTTAATCGATTCCCAACTTTAACGGCATCCATTCCCTGTGCTGTACAATAGAGGATCTTTTCCATCCCATAAGTCTGGCCAATAATCGATTCGCTCGTGATCCCATTCAATCCGGATAAAATGATGGTATGTTCCCCTACCTGATTCTTGACAGCTTGGATAGCATCGCTCAGTCCATCGTACTTTACAGCAAAAATAAGCAGATCAGCTGGTTCTCCTATGTCTTCAGGTTTCCGATAATTAAATTCGCAACGCTCGCCATTACAATACACAAAGTCATTTTCATACTTTCGTATTCTTTCTTGGTCAGCAATAATCCTTAAATCCCCTTTAGGCATTCTCTTGGTCAAATGATGGCCAAACAAAATTCCTAATGCTCCTAAGCCAATGATGGATACCTTTTTTATCTCCATATTACATTAATCCTTTCTATTTCATAATGCATTTAGGTTAAAAATGAGCCTGTTTCTCTTATAGGTAATAGGTGGTCAACGGTTGACTTATACCTTTCTTTTTTCGACAGATCTTACTTGATCCCTTCCACCAATCACCAAATCTTTCAAATACTACACGAAGCGCGCCAATATAAATTTGCTTGCTGTCGTAATCCGATAGGAGAGATTGACAATTCAATTAACAATTCCCGAGCATTACGAAAATAGGGTGAATGGAATATTTTCGCTATTTTCTCCTTTGATTCATTGTGCTACTATGTAGACAAACTATCTTACACTGCATCAAAGGAGTACCCATGACAAATAGACATCTAGGTTACAACAAAAAGAAAATCTTTATCGTTTCGATTTTGGTTACCGCTTTATTGATAGGCGGTATTGTTATTTATACTGGAACGTTTAGCGCCGAAGTTATAGCTCAGAATAAGTTGAGCAAAGAGGATGTAACAGTTGAGCCATCCGTAGAAACGAACGAAGAACCTGCACAGGAAACAACTGTGGTGATTGAACCGACAACAAAACCAGTCATTGCTCAGCCTAAACCAACGGTGCAAGAGAGTCCATTACCCTTTAACCAATTAGTCTTGGCACAAATCGAGACTTATAACAAGGGCAACTACCCATATTTGTTAAATACTGACTACTCAAATTATAATGGTGTGACGACGAACCTGTATTATCAGGGAAAGCTGCTTTTGAAAGCTGATCCCAGTGGAAATCGAGCCAGTCACTGTGTCGGTATAACCTTCGAAGTTTTTTTTCGTGCGATGGAGGATTGGAATCAACGACAAGGGTATGCCGGAGACACCATTAAAGGTCTAAACTACGAGCAGTTGTATGATTTTGTCCTTAAATGGTATTGCGCTGGGCCAAAAACAGAAAATAATCTGGTCATCGCTTTAGAAAAGTATAAACTGGGTAAACGAATCACTAATTTTGAGGAAGCCAGACCCGGTGACTTTATCGATTTTTCGAGAGAAAACCAGACGGGGCATACTGTCGTGTTGATTGATTGGGTAAGAGATAATGGGAAGATTGTAGGACTACGGTACTGGTCAAGCCAGGAGTCCACGAACGGGATCGCTTATAAGACTGAGTATTTTAATATTCTGCGCAGTGATGGCACCAAATACGGAAATATTATGAAGGATAATGTATATATTGGCAGGGTAGTTCCCTAACCTTACAGCAAACTATTTACTTGAAGACCAATGAGCAAAGCATCCTTGTGCCCATTTAGGATACTAAGGATGCTTTCTTTATGTAACAATTACTTCGAAATCAAAGTGTATTATAAATTGAAAATCCCTCTGTCAATTCAACAAATGTAAGAAATGTAAGCCAAAACCTTTAGAGTTCTGGCTTATATTTCTTACATGAACCATTCTATGGATTATCTGAAGAAAGTGTAAGACAATCGTTCTATAAATTTAGAAACGTTCCGCTCCAAAGTATCTTTCTGACAAGTTCCAGATAATCACCAGCATAAGAAAAATCCCTTTTAGCGATTAATATGGCCATACCGTGCACCAAACCCCAGCAAGACAATGCCAACGCATTTGGGTCAACACTGTCACCCTCTCCGTTTTGATGCTCCGATTGGCAGCGCTCAATCGCCTTATAAAACGTGTTGAAAGGTTGCTCTTCATTTATACATGTTTCGTGATTCATCTTTTTAAGATTATCAGCAAAATCACTTAGGAAAAACAGCCGCAAATATTCCGGATTTTCAATAAAGAACTTAACATAAGAATAACCCATTTCTTTAAGCTGACTTTTATTGTCGTTCGGATATTTATTAACTGCTTCCTCAAGGCATTGGTTGAATTTATGGTGGGCTTCGATAGCAATCGCCATGATCAGATCGTCTTTACTATCAAAATGCCTATACGGTGCAGTGTGGCTTACGCTGCAGGCTTTTGCCACTTTACGCAGCGAAAAGTTTTCATACCCTTCTTCATCTAGAAGCTTTAAACCTTTTTTAATCAGCTCAGCCTTTAAATTTTCATGATGATAATTTTCATATGACACTCGACCATACTTCCTCTCCACAAACCTAAATATAGTATACCACAAGATAATAAGATGTTTACATCGCAAACATTAAATGATATTATCATGTTAACACTGCAAACATAATTCGATAGGGAGTGAATTGAATGAAAGCCTTGTTGATTTCAGATCAGGAGTATCTGACCAAAACCTATCAAGGTTTAAATGATTTGACAGGCAAGTTTTTGAGAGAAAAGGGATTTGAGACAGAGTTGATGGAACTAAGCGCGGCGAACTTGACCTTTTGTATGGGTTGCTTTGGTTGCTGGATCAAAAAGCCTGGGGAATGTGTTATCAACGACCGGATGGCCCAAATCAACCGAAGCGTTATGAACAGCGACCTAGTTATTTATCTCAGTCCGATTATCTTTGGGCAGTTCAGCCCAACTTTCAAAAATATTATTGATAGAGGTTTACCAAATATGTTGCCATTTTTTGAAACAAGACCTGACGGCTCTACTATGCATCCACCTCGATATGATACCTACCCCAGTCAGATTATCATCGGTTACGGAGATGAGATTTCAGATGAGGATAAACAACTTTTCATTGATGTTACAGAAAAACATCGCAGAAATATTGAAGTCCTGATCTATCAAGAACCCACTGAAAACACAATTAAGGCCTTAAATAAAATGAAACTTGGAAGGGTAGGTGGACGGCTGTGAAAAATGTCGTTTTAATCACCGCCAGCCCTAAGATAAACGAACAATCAGTCTCCAAGGAATTCTTAGAAATGGCGGGCGACCAAATCAATTCTGATCTATTTAGTAAATCATTTATAGACGTCAGAAAAAGCTTCTTAACCCACAAACTCACCGAGGATTTTGAAACGCTTGCCAAGGCCGATGTCATGATTATTTCATTTCCTCTTTACTACTTTTGTATGCCAGGCATGTTAACACGATTTTTAGTTGATTACCATAATTATTGCACTACTAGCGGGAACGTTAAAAAACCTGTCAAAGTATATGCTATTGTTAATTGTGGGTTTCCCGAACCAGAAATAAACCTGGAGGCCGTCAGAGTTATCAAGAGCTTTAGCCAACATCTCAACGCAGAGTTTCGTTTCGGTGTTCTCATCGGTGGAGGTCCCATGATGATTGCCGCCAAGGAAGCGCCTTTCATGAAAAAAACCGTACATAAGACAACCGAAATAGCTATGAACATCTTAAATTGTTTGTCATTAACGTTGCTTCCAGTTATTACTCCTATTATTAGACCCAAGTATGTCCATGGTAAAAGCTTTTTAATATTACTCCACTCCGCATGGCGCTGATAATAGTATAATGCAAAAGCATCCCCTACGATAAGAAGTGGCAGTATAATACCTGTAGACTCCTTCCCGCCAAATACGGAAGCAACAATAGGTATTACTGGCATTAATGATTATTTTAAAGACATTAATGATCAGTTCGGGCATGATTTCGTCGCTTTTAACAATATCAGCTAAGCCAATGTAAACCATTGGATTATGTCAATATCGGGAAAACACCTGGCAAGAAGCGTTCTCCTACTTAATTTAAACTAGCAGTATTATCATAGATATACTTTTTTTCTTTTTCGTTTAATAGGTTTTCCGTGATAAGAGCAATCAAAACAATCCCAGGTATATTGATAAAAAACCTAGTAATCATGAACTTCCACCCCATCGAAGAAGCCTCAAATAATAGCATGGGTATTTTGGTTGTTGACCATGCTCCAATAAAAATTAATACATTAGTAAACTTGCTTCCCTTCTGCAAAAGAACTCCCGCGACGGGGAAAGCTGCGTATAAGGGCCCGGCTGAGGCTGAACCTAAGAAAAACGCTATAAAAACCCCAAGGAATCCGGATTTTTCACCCATTAATTTTATCATTGTCTCTCGTTGTACCCATACATCTAATAGTCCTAGTAGGATAAATATGGGTGGAATAACCGAAAGCATGTCTACAGTATTGGCCCAAGTTATGTCTAAAGACTTTTGACCGACTGATGGAAACAATATATTAATTACAATGTTAATTGCCACCAGTACCAAAAAATACTTGTATCTATTAATTAGTATTTTCATCCCAACACCACCCCGATTGCTATTGCTACAACAAACGAAAATACGAAGGCCAAGCTATTTCTCAGTATTGTCACTTTTTTTGCCGAAATACTTTATCTCAACAGGTATTGTCACAATTCCAACCATCATTAGAGTTGATATAAATACTGCGATTTGCATAAAACCGGCCCCGCTTTTCAACAAGGCAGAAGCTAGCGGAAAAGCTACAAATCCAGGTATTAAGGTGATTGAACCGATCAGAGATGCTATTAACATTCCCAGCCATCCTGATTTCTGTCCAATTAACCCAGAAATAATTTCGGGGCTTAATACTGCAAGCATTATCCCTATAATAACTAGAATAGATAAAAACTGAGGCAGAATGTTTTCAAAAGACTTCCATGCCTTCTTAAGTGCTTTCAGCGTTTTTTTCTTATCCATAAAGTATGAAAGGAAAAGAAAGCTGAAAGCCACAATGTACATGAAAATAGTAAACATATTCGAAAACCCCTTCTCAAAATTATTACCATGCCGGGCCCTATCACAATCTCCTTTAAGTCTTCAAGGCCATAACTGTCTTCCTTCTATCCCTGAGGAAGGATATTACCAGCAACAGGCCGGTCAAACATTAAGTCCAATGGTGAACAACAATAGCACCCCCTTTAACTATCGGTTTGCGTTAAAATAAATCAATTCTTTTTCGGAATATACTGGGCATTTATCTTTTTCGTCAGCGCGATATATGTTGTTGCTTCAGCTTCTGTGAGACTGGAGGTAATTTGCTGGGCAAAACCAGTGACAGAATTATGCTCAATAGCGAGCATAATTCTGCCCTTAGCACCTACTGAAATATGATAAACCCGGCGGTCATCGACAGACTGCACTCTTTCAAGATAGCCCAGACCAATCAGCTTATTTACCATTGCCGTAACTGACGGTTTGGTAATATTGAATTTTTTTGCTATTTCGCTGTAAGTCGGTTTGTTCATTTTGAGTATCGTATCCAGATAAACGAATTGTTTAAAAGTCAAATCTGACCATTCCAATTCGTCGAGCATACTGCTCCTATAAGTTTCTCGATAGTTTTTAATCAATTCGGTGAAGGATTCTTGGAGCCTAATAAAATTTCCTGATTGCAGCATGCTAAATTACCCCATTACTGAATTTTTATCAATTACATAGTGGCTATACCATTTTTCATTAGGTACTAGCTAAAGTTTCCACCGCGTGAATTATGCATCCTATCCATTACAATAATAGTTAGTTTATATTTAACTAACTATTATTGTAATGCTTCTTTATAACATTGTCAATAGTAATCATAGGTTAATTACTAACGGATATCATCCATCCTTTCTGTATGTAGCATTGCTTATTTTACCTTTTCGCGGCTTGATCACGAGCTTTGACCCGCTCACGCTTGCCGCTGACCTAGCGTCTTTAGGCCTGCGTCTCCAGGAAGATTTGAGCCCGTCCGATATCCATGAATGCTATTTCCAGGGACGCACGAATTACCACGATATCGACGTTTCAAAAACAGCAAATAATGCCATGATGGTCGGTTTTGCTCGTGAGCTTAAGGACACCAATGCGCAAATTTTTACGGTAACGCCTGGACCAACATCTACAGATCTAAATGGTCATCATCCACTTGGAAAGTCACCTGCTGAAGGAGTGGTTTGGTCTTCGTACCGCCAACAATATATAAAATAATGCTTCGGTCAAAGGTGAACTATTATCCAAATCAATCAACCTCCGATCTATCGTTTAAGGATATATTATATATCACCTTATGATATATCTGTCAACGATTTATTTTAAAATAATAACGAAACAATGTAACCTAAAAAAGGCGCCATCTTCTCCATTATTTCATATGTTTGGACGAATCCCCTTATCGGTATTTCGTAGGAATCATGATTGTCATTGGCTTGGGCATTTTTCGGACTCAGGCTGGCAACATTTCACAAAAACGTTCCGATAACATATAATAACATCGTGTGTGTTTAGTTTTACGATCACTTTACAAACCGATAATTTAGGTTTAACACTTTTTTGATAGAATGAGTAAAACATGAGCGAATTAAGGAGGTTCTTATGTATTTGCATTTCCGTTCTGAATTAGCAAAGTTAGGTCAGGAAATTGAGCACCTATGGGCACCAGAACTGCGTGGTGCTAGTGATGAGGCAACATTCTTTGCCACTAAAGGAAAAGTATTGGATATTCTAAACGTATTATACGGTGAAAAATCCAGAGAGTTCCGAGTGGTCAAACTGACCAGTTCTCCAGCCACTGTCGTTAAAGTCGTAAATCATATCATTCGCAGATCGGACATGAACTCACCCAGTTCTAAGGTTGTCAACCTGTAATTATTCGACCTACAATTAGAAGCAGGTATAAGCAAAACAAGATGAGAGGAAAATCGCCTCTCATCTTGTTTGCTTATAGGGACAAATTTAATTCTTGAATTTCAACTATTCCTTGCCAGTTCTAAGTTCTATTTAGAACTTAGAACTTAGAACTGGCAAGTTTATATTTTGTATGATTCTAAAAGAATGACCTTCTTTTTGGGAATACTCCCAATAACAATGCCCAACGTAGTGAGGATAAGTGCTAAGATATGGATCCCGGCAATTTTCTCATTTAAAAAGACGACACCACCGAACATGCTTGCAAAAGGCATACCGTTTAAAAACATAGCCGTTCTGTTGGCCCCCAACTGTTTAATACCGTCATTCCATCCCAATGTACCTAATGCTGTAGCTCCCCAGGCTGATAATAATAAGACAAGTACAGCTGTTGTCGATAAATGAATCTGTCCATAAACCGAAGGCCCAAAGGAAACCAGCGTCCCTAAATTTAACAATATTCCTCCTATTAAGGTAGAATAGGCAGTCACTACTAAGGTTGGAATTGGCGTTTCCAACAGTTTTTTGATAAGTAAACCCCCAATGACATAGGTCAACATGGCCAATAACATAATGACATCTCCGATTAACGAAAATTCGATAGTGCCATCTGGGGATTTTGAGAATACTACCAAAACAACCCCTGCAAATCCTAATAGTATTCCCAGCCCTAAATTCCTAGTGAATTTTTCCTCGACAAATATGGAGGCTAGAAGCGCCGTTGTCAGAGGATTTAAGGCCAGGATAAGGGAAGCATTTGCAGATGACGTCACAGAAACTCCATATCCCAAAAGCAACTGATGCAGGCAAACAGAGATTAATCCTATACAAAAAAGCAATCCCCATTGTTTCTTACTGGGATTGTACAACCATATTTTTTAAATACGAAAAATAACAAAACAATTCCCGCAAGGGGCATTCGGATTGCAGCTACCAAGATCGGGGACATATGCTGGGTTAAAAACTTAATCATTACAACATTCAGGCCCCATAATAGGACAACTAACACTAATATCAGATAAATTAGCTTTTTTTAAGGTAATCGTACTTACTACCCCTTAAGCAAACTCGGTAAATAAGTAGCAATGCCCGGGAAAATCATCAGCAGGATTAAGCATAGTATAATTGTACCGAGGAAAGGCCATACCCCTTTAAATATTGTTTCTAACGGAATCTCCGGAGCAATTCCCTTAATAATATAGACATTCATTCCTACCGGAGGGGTAATCACCCCCATAGCCACGACTAGAACTACCACAACCCCAAACCAAATCGGATTATAGCCCATAGTATCGACTACCACCGGATAAAAGATGGGAACAGTTAGTAAAACCAGCGCTAAAGCATCAATAAAACAGCCTAAGATAAGATAGATGAAAAGAATCATACCCATAACAGCATACGATGGGAGTGGAAGAGATCCAACCCAACTTGCCAGTTCAAACGGCACTCTGCTGATGGCCATAAAACGACCAAAAATGACTGCCCCTGCCAGCATGAGCATAATCATAGCGGTGGTTCGAGTCGTATCAAATAACGACTTTTTAAGGTCTTCCCAACAGAGCCGCTTTTCTAAAAGACTGACTGCCAGGACACCACCCGCACCCACTGCCCCTGCCTCAGTTGGCGTAAACCAACCTGCAAAAAGACCACCGACAGAAAGAATAAAGATGATTAAGGCTTCCCCTAGCCCACCTCGCAGAGAAGAGATTCTATCTCTCCAACTTGATTTAGGACCGGCTGGTCCAAGACTTGGGTTAAACAAGGTAAGCAAGTAAATCACGCCCATGTTTAAAAGCATCAGCAGAATCCCAGGCACGATACCTGCCATAAAAAGGGTTCCTACTGACTGTTCAGTGGCCGTTCCATACAAAATAAAAATAACACTCGGGGGAATCATAACCCCCAAGACTCCCCCGGCAGCAATACTGGCAGTGGAGAGTGACTTGTCGTAATTGTATTTATCCATCTCCGGTAAAGCGATAGCTGCCATTGTTGCCGCTGTAGCCGTGTTGGAGCCACAAATTGCTCCAAAAACAGCACAAGCTACTTGGGTGGCAATTGCCAGACCACCGGGCAAATGTCCCACCATTTTATAAGCAAAAACGTAGAGACTTGTGCCAATTCCTGAATAATAGGCCAGAAACCCCATCCAAACAAACATGGCAATAACACTTAGAGAATAAGAGGAAAAGGTATTATATAGTTCTTTCGCAACCATGTCTAAAGAGGCGGGCATCGACGTGAGATAACTGAATCCAATAAAACCAACTAAGGCCATAGCATAGGAAATCGGCATACGTGCCATGACTAATACAAAAAAACAGGCAATCCCGATTAGCCCAACTAAAAATACACTCATGATGCCACCTTCTTGGTCATATCGTTCTCGAAAAATCCTCTGCAAGAAACCAATAATTTAAACAATACCACCAAGGAAAGCCCCAATAGACCAAAAGCAATCAAATAAATAAAGGGGTAAACAGGTATTTCAGCAGAGGGTGAAACAAGCCCCTTCACTTTCATTGCGTAGCCTAATTTCCCAAGAGACCAGGCTGCTGCGGCCCACATCATGAAAGAAACGGCATTAATAACAATTGCTATAATGACTTGTATCTTTGGCCCAAAACGTTCCACAATAAAACTTATTGCAACATGACCATCTTGAAAAGCACAGTGTGCCAGAGCCAAGGCCACTCCCATTGCTGTTAGAAAGCCAACCAGTTCATAAGTTCCTAAAATAGGTCGGTTGAATAGCGTCCGTAAGATGATATTAGCTACAATTAACAGCATCACAGCAAAAATACAAATTCCTGCTAATTTGTCTAAGATACTGCATAGTCCCTTTACTAGGCCTACTAATTTCTTCAATTCCGGGTTCCTCCTCAGGATTTACTGAACTCCTTGTTGTATTGATCTGCCAGACTTTTCACTTTATCCAAGATTTCTTGTCCCGGCTGCCCCTTTTGATTCATTTGGGCTACAAAATCGTCCTGAATTGGTTTTATGATATTGATCCATTTATCCTGCTCTTCCTGAGAAAGAGTAATGACTTTCATCCCCTTATCGTTAACTGCATAGTTTAAAGCGGACTCATTTTGTTTATCCCATAAACCCATCGCAACTTCCTCAAAAAACTTCTGGTTCACGGCTTCGATCGCTTTCTGATCTTTAGGATCTAAAGAGTCCCACTTTTTCTGATTCATAGTAATATAGAACAAGTTATTATATAAAAACGGTGTTCTAGTCAGATACTTGGTTACTTCTGCTTGCTTCCAACCCTGCAGGACCTCAACTGGACCTAGATTTCCCTTAACAACACCTTTCGATAATGCTTCGTAGGCTTCTGATTGAGCCATGGCAACCGGCGTGGCTCCGAGAGCGGTTAGACTTTTAGCGCTAAGACCGGTAGCTCTGATTTCTAATCCTTTTAAATCACTGAGAGTCTGAACAGGTTGTTTCGTATATAAGTCCCCAGGGCCTGTTGTAAATACCATCATCAGCTTTGTATCCTGGACTTCTTTCGGATTGAGTTGTTTGATCCCTTCCCAAGCTACTTTACTGGCAGCCTTAGAGTTGACGTACTTAATGCCCGGCAGTTCAAAAGCCTCCAATACCGGAAAATTGCCCCGGGTATAAGAAAAACATGAAAGACCCAGATCTGCAATTCCACTAACAACTCCATCGTAAGTCGCATCGGCCTGTAAAAGTGTCTGTGCCGGATAGCTGGTAATTTTCACTCGACCTTCAGTAGCTGTCTCGATCGCTTTGGCCCAAGGTTGAATTAGCTCTTTCTCAGCAGGGTGTGTTGCCGGAAAGAAATGGGCTAATTTTAGCTCGACTACTTGTGATTTCGAAGCAGTCGGAACAGAGGCTGGCTGTCCGCATCCGGTAAGAAAAACCAGATTTAGAGCCAGTAATCCTAGTAAAATTCCTTTTCCTAACGTCTTTAACTTGATTAATTTGAATAACCCTTTCTTCACAAACATCTCTCCTTTTTGATATTGGGGAATAAAGAAAACCCGGCTTCGCCAAGCCTTAGCGAAGGCGAAACCGTTGGTTACACTTATGCTACAGATGAAGACACTGTCTTCGCACGTATTAGCCTTCTTGCAGTATGCAACGAAGTTATACTTTCTGATAAGCATAAAAAAAACCCCTAATAGGAGTTAGAAAATTATGTAGCGACCCTAAAACCATGACAAAATACACGGATATAGGGTATAAACCACATCCATATTTCCTACCGTCCTAAAACCGTCCTACTTGTTGAAAACACCCGTACTCTACCATCATAACTATCCTACATAGCTATACCCAAAGTAAAAAACTAATCATCAACGCTCACATATAACAGTATATTCTGTCTAATTTTACAATACTTTATTGTAAAAATCTAGTCGGTTCGATAAAACAACCGCTGATTTCTCCTATTATTTAGGGCTGTTTACCGTTATTGCCTGAACGATAATTCTGACATTAGAAGGGAAAAGAATTCTGGTGTCGAAAGAGTATTAGCAATACCAGTAGTTTGCAACAAGTAATTGAGGAGGTTAATATGAGCGATGATATTGTAATCGAAGCAAGAAATAAGGCTGGTGATAATTTTAAACAAGGATATAACTGTGCAGAATCAATTTTTCTTGCCTTCCGAGAACTCGTGGCCCCTGAACTGGACGCTGGGCTGGTAAGGATGGTTACCGGTTTTGGAGGCGGGTTGGGTCACGCAGGTTGCATGTGTGGGGCTCTGAGCTCAGCAGAAATGATGATTGGCCTATTTAAAGGTCGTACCAGCAACCTGGAGGATCGTGAGCCAGGTTATAACGCTGCCCATGAGTTCCATGATCTGTTCAGTGAGCGTTTTGGCGGAACCTGCTGCCGGGTACTTAACCCTCACCCTTTTGACACGCCTGAACATTTAAAAAACTGTATAAAAATTACTGGTAATACCGGGAAGTTGCTGATGGAATATTTAGTTCGGAAAGAATTAGTAAAATCCGGGGAAACTAAATAAATATAGTGCCCTGCTCAACATGGCTGCTTTTTGAAACCCGCTTCAAGGCGGGTTTTGCTGTTGTGAAATTGTAGCCAAATTTCTTTTTTAAGGAATTGTGATAGAAAATAATGGTAGAGGGTTTGCATAAATAAATCCGTAGATTTTAGCTATATAAGTCTGAATTTAGTATATAATGATGATTGCAGAAAAAATATACTGGGGGAACTCTAAAAGCTCAATTTTGTGCCTTGAGCACATCGAAAGGAATGACATTTTAAAATGTACAAACAAAAACGAGTAGCTGCAATTCACGATATTTCTTGTGTTGGTCGATGTTCACTTACGGTTGCACTGCCAATTCTCTCAGCAGCAGGGTTTGACACAAGTGTATTACCAACGGCGATTTTATCTACTCATACCGGTGGTTTTGAGGGTTTTACATATAGGGATTTGACAAATGATATTAGACCTATCTCTAATCATTGGCAATCACTGAATGTTAAATTTGATGCCTTATACAGCGGTTTTTTGGGTTCCTATGAACAAATTGATTTAGTAGCAGACTTCTTTGACACATTTAGAAGCAACGACACAGTAGTCATGGTTGACCCTGTAATGGCGGACAATGGCGTTTTATACTCCATTTATTCCCCAGAAATGGCTAAGGGAATGACCAAATTGTGTGCCAAAGCGGATATTATTGTACCAAATTTAACCGAGGCGGCTTTCCTCTTAGATGAAGGCTATATCGGAGAAAGCTACTCACAGGAATATATTGAAACATTACTTAAAAAGCTTGCTGCTCTAGGAGCGAAACAGGTTGTTCTCACGGGTGTTTCGTTTGAAAAGGACAAATTAGGTGCTGCTGCCTTTAATAGTGACACAGGTAAAGTTAGTTATGCCTTCAATGATCGGATT
Source organism: Desulfosporosinus sp. OT (assembly GCF_000224515.1). Taxonomy (GTDB): domain Bacteria; phylum Bacillota; class Desulfitobacteriia; order Desulfitobacteriales; family Desulfitobacteriaceae; genus Desulfosporosinus. The sequence goes on from NZ_AGAF01000052.1 coordinate 14,992, forward strand.
GATGGTTATTTTCATGGTACAGGAGATGTGTTTAGCAGTACCTTATTATCTGGCCTATTAAATGATTTCCCCCTGGAAGAAGCCATACAAATAGCCGTAAACTATACTCTCAAATGCATACGTTTGACTGAAAAATTAGGACAAGAAAAAAGATATGGCGTATGCTTTGAAAAAGCGCTCCCCTATCTTATCCAACAATTAGGGTTAATTAACGAATAGAACAACCTATGCTGCCAGTGGCTGAGGAGCAATCGTGATATTTTTTAGAGTAGAAGTAAATAATAAGTGATAACTACGGAATGGACTAGGGGGTAAAAATGAGCGGTATAGAAACTACGTTTGGAACTGAAAAGTTAGCGCGCCTTAAGAGGGTCCTACTTCATAGACCAATCGAATCGCTCTCTACCATCACTCAAGCGAATTATGAGTATCACTTATTCAATTTTGTTCCAAAAGTTGATCAGTATTTGAGAGAGCATGAGCAATATGCTCAGTTGTTGCAAGCCCACAATGTAGAGGTACTTGAAGTCAGAGATTTTGTGCACCAAACAAAAGACTTACTAGCTAAACTTCCGAATTTACCTTATCTTCATGACACTGCTGTAGTTACAAGTAAAGGTGCTATTTTATCGGAAATGTGCCCCGGCTCCAGGGCGGGTGAGGAACAGGTGGTTAAAGAGGCTCTTACAAATCTCGGCATACCTATCTTCCATGAATTCGAAACCCACGAACAGTTTGAAGGTTGCCTAATTTTATCTCCTGTCACATTAATCATCGTGGATACTGAGCGACTTGACCCCAGCACAATTGAACGATTTTTTGCTAAAGCCTTGGATCTTTTTGAGGAAATCATTTACATAAAGGCACCTCAAGCACGAAGGTTCATGCATGCCGATATGATTTTTAACAGGATCAGTGAGGATCTAGCTCTGTATTTTCCTCCGGCTTTCCTCCATTCATACTTGATTAACCGTCATAAGAGAAGCGAAATTGACTTCAGATCTTATTTAAGAGAGAAAAACATCGAGCTTGTAGAAATAAATGATGAAGAGCAACAAAATTGGGGTTGTAGTTTTGTTCCTTTAGAACCCAAGATACTCATCCACTACGATATAGCTCTAAACGCTCAGACCAAAAAAAGATTGCAACAACGGGGTGTACAAATACTAGAATTTCATCCCGAAGCCCTCTTAGCAGGCGGTGGGAGCCTTCGCTGCCTGACACTAAGGCTTTGGCGGGCAGCACATGACTAGAGCTAAAATCTTTGAAACCTCTTATATCCTTAAATCGGAAAAGGCAAGCACCCGCACACGTAACATGTTGCGGGTGCTTTATTTAGTCCTCTCCTCAAAGTAGAGGGTGTATGCTCTCGAAAGAGTGGTTATAGACTCCTTTGCTGCTTTTATCATTTCGGAGTATTTCCCATATCCTTTTCCATTTGGCGGCTTGCAACGCTCTCTCCATCGAGAATACCCGGGGAAGGGTAAATGCCCTGTTTCTCAAGAAGTTTACGCAGTTTTACTACCTCACGAACAATAACGGCGGTGGGGCTGTACAGGCCAAGTACATATTCCTGGAATTTTCGGGACGAAGCAATGGACGCCGCTTGTTCTGGAGATGTACATTCTAAGAGACTGAGTTCCAGGAATGTGACCTGGCCGAAGGACTCAACCCATTGCTGAACAGTCAGGGCAAGATTTTCGGGTAATGGATACGTGCTTAGGTTTTTAAGGACTGAAAGCACGTCATCAGCTGGCATGCCTCGTTTCAAGGCGTTCATTAAATAAGTTTTGTCCAAGCGGTATTTAAGCATCTGATCCTGTTGCTCAAGCACCGCGAATTGGCTTAGTTTCCAGCGGGAGGTCCAAGCTGCAGAACGCGGCAATAGAATTTCGAAGTTAGGCTGGACATATGCGGTATCGGGCCCGCTCAACGGATAAACTTGATCAGTGAGGCTCTTAATCTCAGCCGTATAATCCTCAACGTTTTGACCTTGCAATAGCTTGGCAATCAGTGATTGACCCAGCGGAGTGACTCGCACCAAAATATCGTTCTCATACTTACCCCAATCGAGCAAACCCAGAAAACGCATTGGATCGAGCAGGCTGATTACTGTTTCCTGCCGCAATAGATTACACACGTTGTCTTCTGAAATCAGCTTGCTGATCATATAACTCCAGCTTGTCCACTTAGTACAACGGGTCAATAAAGGCAGTACAAGGAAAAGTCCTTTATTAGAAATAGACCGAACATGTGCTGGACATAACTCGCAAATCAAGTCTTCCACCTTAACATTCTCGGGAAATTCTCGTCCTGGTGTCGTCAACACCAACCGATCTCCTTTTAGCGTAAATAGTTGCAAAAACCGCGCATTGCTCAAGAGCCAGAAGAAATAACTCTCACGGTTAAAGTGATTGTCTGCTCCTGCTGGTTCAGTCATTGCAGCCAACATTCGCTTCAAAGAGTTCTTGTTGATCTCATGAGTGCGGGTGACCAAAACTTCACCTTGCTCTACTAATACAAGAAAATTGAAAAGGTTATCCAAGGTGCCCGGTAAATCAGCTCTAAAGGATTTTTCCGGTTCGACCTCCAAGAAGTCGAGGTTAACTTGTTTGTCGACAAACTTCCAAAAGGCTTTGCCAGCTTCTTCTTTAAAACTATACGTATTAGCATAACGTCCCACCACAAAAAAACCGATTTTTGACCATTTCGAAAGAAGTCTAACAACTTGTTGGTAGCTAAGACCTGGCAGATCTGTATCCAAATTGCGAAAGCTGGCATGGTTGTAACCATAAAAATGTTCAATACTCTCGTCTTTAGGTTGTGTAAAGGCCACGTAAGCAAAGAAAATTCGCTCTGTAGGATCCATCTTAGCAAAATAATCTGGCCAAGCTTTTGGTTTAAGCTTCTTTATAGGAGTATCGTTCGTTTTGGCGGGAGATTTTGCGTTCGACTGAGTAGTCGGTTTTTGATTTCGGTCGGATATCTGGTCTTGACTTGATTTTGCCGTGGATTTGTTGTCCGAAGAAGCATCTGCTTCCAGAGTGGGGGGCTTAAAACCCGAAGGATATTTTTGTCCAAAAACCGGACGCCATTTAGGAGTCTTAGCCTGATCAGAAGGACTCGATTGACTTTGATTAGAGTTCTGCTTTGAGCCGACAGTCGGCTTCTTCATTGTTCAGGATCCTCCTCGATCATGATTTTATACGCATACCCTTGTTCAGTTAAGAAAAGCTGACGATGCATGGCGAACTCTTGTTCCTTCGTATCTTTAGAAACCAGACTATAGAAATAGGCATTGCCTTCCCCCTGCTTAGGCCGCAAAATTCGGCCAAGCCTTTGGGCCTCTTCCTGCCGGGAACCGAACGTTCCCGAGACCTGAATGGCTACATTGGCATCCGGCAAATCAATGGCAAAGTTAGCCACTTTAGATACTACTAAACAGTGCAGACGGCCGCTCCTGAACTCTTCATACAGTCGTTCACGCTCTCGTTGAGGGGTTTTACCCGTAATTAAGGGAGCAGACAGCTCACGGGCAAGCATTTCGAGTTGACGCACATATTGCCCAATCACTAACACCAGGTCGTCCCTATGACGCGCCATCAACTCTGAGACTTTGTCTAGCTTACGGGGATTCTCCGCCGCCAACCGGAATTTTTCTTTTTCCTCAGCCAAAGCATAGTCCATACGACGGTCTCTACTCATCGGGACTCGCCACTCCATACACTCTGCAGTGGCAATCCAACCTTGAGACTCTAAGACCTTCCAGGGGACGTCCATTTTCTTCGGGCCTATCAGCGTAAACACTTCATCTTCTTTGCCATCTTCTCGGACGAGCGTCGCCGTTAAACCTAGGCGTCGTTTCGCCTGCAAATCTGCAGTAGCCCGAAAGACTGGGGCTGGTAATAGATGAACCTCATCATAGATAATCAAACCCCAGTTTTTTTCATTAAAAAGGTGAAAGTGATTAAAGTCGGCAGCCCCGCGCGAACGGTGAGTGATAATTTGATAAGTAGCCACGGTTACCGGACAGATCTCTTTCTTTTCTCCTGTATACTCCCCCATTTGGGCTGCTTCTAGGGTTGTTTTATCGCTTAGTTCACGCAGCCATTGTTTGACAGAACTGTTATTTGTCGTAAGAATTAGCGTCTCACACTGCAATTCTATCATCGCACCCATACCTATTACGGTCTTGCCAGCGCCGCAAGGCAATACCAAAACGCCGCTTCCTCCGCGTACCGAACCTTGTTGATGGAATGTAGCGACGGCTTCTTGCTGATATGACCGCAACGCAATTGGTTCTCCTTTAGGATTTTCTGTCCGCCAGGCGATTGGTAAAGGGGTGCCTTCACTATAACCTGCTAAGTCTTCGACTGGAAAAGAGAGTCTTATCAGGAGCTGTTTCAGTTGTCCCCGTGCTTCTGGGTTGATCTCTACTTGAGTTAAAGCTAGCTTAGGGAAATTGTCACTCCTTGCCTGTTCACCGAAGGCCAGCAATAGTTTGACCTCTTTGTGACGAATGATTTCCAAGAGGACCACAGGGTCCTCGGCAGCTAGCAGGAGCTTATCTTCGTCTCGAACCAATTTTACTAATCCGTAGCGACCCATAAGTTGCTGAATTTCCGTGCGTACTGAATCGGGCAAAGGAAATTTGCTGTAACTCTCAAGCCCATTCAAAACATCGGCAACGCTTACACCGCTCGAAGCGGCATTCCATAATGATAACGGAGTGATCCGATAAGTATGGATATACTCCGGGCTTTTTTCCAATTCAGCAAAGATTGCTAAGGCATCGCGAGCTTCTTCATAAAACGGATTATTGACTTCCAATAGAACCGACCGATCGCTTTGGACTATCACAGGATTTGTAGTAGATGACATTCCGTAACTTCCTTTTCCGCGTGATTTGTGATAATTATAGCATAAAAAATCGGACCGAAAACAACATCATTTTTCGGTAAGGTTACCTTTAATTCTTGAAGCAGTGGCTATACCCTCCGATCCGATGATAGCAGAGTTAATGTCCATCAAACCCAATCTTTAAGAAGAGGTTCGACAGCTTGTGAGGTTATGTAATACGTGATCTAATAAAGGCTTTCACAAAATGCTCACATTTGAGGACCCTAACTTTAATCTCTTTTTAATCTTTGCTTGTTACTCTAACGTTGTTGTTTCTACTCAACATAACACAAAAATACAAAGTATTAGGAGGTAAACATATGGCTAAGATGGGTCACAAGATGGTTGCTCTATGTGCAGCAACGGTAGGAATCATATATTCAGCGGGTTATGTCGTAACGGAGCCTGTAGCTTTAGCACAAAATTCACCTCCCACGATTGTCTCAACTCAAAAGGTCGCAGAGACAGAAACATCAACTTCTACTCCAACTACCCCTGCCACTACTCCAACTTCTACTCCAACTCCAACTTCTACTCCAACTTCTACTTCTACTCCAACTTCTACTCCAACTTCTACTCCAACTTCTACTCCAACTTCTACTTCTACTCCAACTTCTACTCCAACTTCTACTTCTACTCCAACTTCTACTTCTACTCCAACTTCTACTTCTACTCCAACTTCTACTTCTACTCCAACTTCTACTTCTACTCCAACTTCTACTTCTACTCCAGCAGCTAACCAAGGACAATATCGTGATGGAACGTATAGCGGTCAGGGGAACAACCGAATTGGTGCTGTGGAAGTAGCTGTGACCATTAAGAATGGAAAAATCACCTCTTGTGAGATCACGAATTGTACTACACACTATTCAGTCAAACACATCGACCCAGTCCTACCGAACGAAGTTGTGGCACGGCAAAGTGGAAATGTTGACGTTGTTTCTGGTGCCACCAAAAGTACGCAAGATTTCAAGA